>JACQFH010000282.1 GCA_016200145.1 Planctomycetia bacterium
GGCCGTGGCAGCTCTCGCAGCCGATCCCTTTGGCCAGGTGGATGCTGTGGTCGAAGTAGACAAAATCGGGGAGATCGTGCACGCGGGTCCACACCAGGGGCCGGCCCGTGCGGAAGCTGTCGCGCACGGGCGCGAGCATCGGGCTGTCCCGCCAGATCAGAGAATGGCAGCTCATGCAGATTTCGGTCGCCGGGATTCCGGCGAAGGGAGATGTTTCGACTGTCGTGTGACAATAGCGGCAATCGATCCCCAGGCCGCTCACGTGATGCGCGTGACTAAAAGGAACAGGCTGGTCGCGCACGACGTCTGCTTCGGTGACGTATGCCGAACGGTTCATCCGATCCCAGGCAAACGCGGCTGCCCCCAGCAGAAGCAGGCCCCCAAAGATTGTCGCCTTCGAGACCGTGTTCATGCTGGGATGGAAGAGCTGCATCGAGACCGTCCCGGTCATGCCAGGGGAAGAATGACGGCCTCCGCGGGGAAGTGACTTCGATTTGCGCTCGATCGCAACTCCGCCGATCCGTCGAAAAAACGCGGAACAGCCGCCCACGCGAACGTTTTTCCTTCGCAGGAGCAATTCCTATTCCGCGGGAAATTCGCCGTGCTGCATGACGCAGCACCCAGCATTACGCTCCCGTCCCCGCCAGCCTGGTTCAAAACCCGCCATCCCGGTCGTTTGCCGATCAACCGGTCGGCGATGGCAATTAACTCAGCGTAGATGCGGCATCCTGGCGCATTCCATCGCATGGCCGGATCTGGACCTAAGGGAAGGGCCGGCCACCCGTGCCTGGGATTTTCCGAAAGACGGTCCGGGTCGCGGCGTGAAAAATGGTGCCGGCGGTAACGACTCTGGTTTGCAACCGCATTGCTGAAGCGGCAGGATGCCGCTTCTACTTTGGGCGGCATCCTGCTGCATTGCATGCCTGGCTCACGGCTTAAGCAGCGTCCGGTACAACCGCAAATCATCGGCGATCAGCCGCGGGAGCAGAAACCGCTGGTGCACAATGTCCCTGCCACGCTCCCCGATCGCTCGGGCTTCCTGGGGGTGTTCGAGCAGCCAGGCGGTGCGTTCGGCACATGCTTCCACCGATTCGACAAGGAAGCCGCCGACGTCATCCTGAAGCTGGAGCGGAATGCCACCAGCCCGGCCGGCAACCACAGGCGTTCCCTTCCACAAAGTCTCGGCGACGACCAGACCGAAACCTTCGCGCAGTGATTTCTGGATCACGACATTCGAAAGCCGCTGAAACGCGTTGACCTCGACGTTGCCGACGCCCGTCAGATTGGTGAAGACCTGGATGCCCGGAGTGGCGCGGGACGCATCCTGAATCTGGCGGTACATCTCCCAGGCTTCCGGATCGTCGAGAGCCATCGAGCCGACGAGCGCCAGTTGAACTTCTGGAAATTGGCGCTGAACCAGCCGAAAGGCCGCGATGACCCCCAACGGGTCTTTCCACGGGTCGAAGCGACTGATCTGGGTAACGAGGGGCCTGTCGAGCTCAACGCCGACCCACCGCAGCAGCCTGCGCGCCAGGTTGGGATCCAGGTCGATGTTCTTCGGGCTTTCGGGGTCGATGGCCGGCGGGATCGCCTCGACGTGTGGAACGGGCAGGTCGGGTGGCTCAAAGCTGTCAAGCGTAAAGACCGCCGCGTCGTATCCACTCAGGAACGGCTTCAGGAAATTCCAGACCTGATCGTTGGGTTGCGACGTATCGATGTGACAGCGCCAGATCCATCGGGCTTTCCCTTTGCCGTGCAGATGCAGAAGAGCCAGCGGCTGCGGATCGTGCACGACAACCAGGTCGTAGTCTTCGTCAAAGAGCCTGGCAATCCGTTTCGAATTTTCGAGATAAACGTTTTGCTCGTCCGTCGTCAGGTCGCGCCGGGCCCCCTGCAGGCCGTTGTGCATCCGCTTGGTGACGTTGAAGAATTCCACGTCGCCGCGGATGATCCGCCAGTCAGCCGCCAGACCCAGGTCGCGCAGCAGAGGGATTTCGGAGAACAGCATCTCGGCCACACCTCCGCCGTAAGGCGTGGCATTGACGTGCAGAACGCGGATGCCGCGCAAAGGGGCCGCAAGCGTTCGCAGTTCCGTGACGGCATCGGCGCCGGCACTTCCTTCATACGCATCGATCGAGGCTGCGCCGACGTGAACTTTCTCCAGCATGGCTTGTATGTCCCCGGCACCGTTTACGCAATTGTCATGCCGGCCCGGACGAAACGTCAGGTCAGTTCCGCGGCAGTCGGAAGCAGCGATTCCAGGGCATCGCACGCCACGCGCACGCCGTTTTCCTGGCGCACCGGCCCGCCAACCTCGGTCGCGCGGCGCGAGTACGACGGGTCGTCGAGCAGGCGCTTCAGCTCGGCGGCGACTCGTGACGCGGTGTAGCGGTTGCGCGAGATCGTACGGGCGATCCCCAGGCGGGCGGCGCGCTCGGCGTTGTCGGGCTGGTCCCAGGCGCAGGGCATGATCAGCATGGGGCGCCCGGCGCGCATCGCCAGCCCGGTCGTGCCAATCCCGCCGTGATGCACGATCGCGATGGCATGCGGAAACAACTCCAGGAAAGGCGCGTAGGGCACGGCAATCACGCCCTCGGGCAACTCGTGCGGTCGGTTGCGCGGGTCGTTCAGAATCAGCACCGCGCGGCGGCCCAGCGCTTTCGCCGCGGCCGCGCTGTGCTCGAAGAATGCCTGCGCCCGGCCATCGCCGGAGACGGCCGTTCCCAGCGTGAACACAATCGGCGGAGGGTCTGCGTCGAGGAACGCGCTCAGCTCTGCCGGCAGGCCGGCTGCAGCGTCCCGGTCGAACCACGGAAACCCGGTGACGATCGTCTGCGGCGGCCAGTCGGGCTGTTTGTCTGCAATGCATGGGGAAAACAGCGCCAGGTGCAAGCGCGGAGCGAAGCCGTCTGTCAGCGGATTCTGGCTTTCATCGCGTGGCAAACCGAGTTCGTGCCGCAGGCGGTGGTAGGGTCTGGCCCAGCCGCTCGTCGCCCACTTGGCGACACGACGAAGCGGTTTCCAGAATGGCGGGCCGAGGATCCGCAGCGCCCGCGAGACCCCCTCAAATCCGCAGAACACCGGAGGGTCGTAGGCCGAGGACAAACCGAACGGGATGTGCATCGCCGAGACCCAGGGCAAGCCCGTCTTCTCGGCAACGAGGCGGGCCGAGTAGTTGACCTGCATTGCCACGAGCAGGTCGGCCCCTTCCATCGCCGCGAGGGTATCGTCGTAGCTCTCTCGCAACGCAGGCAGCCAGAGCTCGCGAATGACACGTGCCAGCCCCCAGCGGGGATGCGTGATCCTCCGCATCACGACGGGGTCGTCCAGCCAGTTACAGTCGGGACGCACCGGGCGAAAGGAAAGTCCCAGGTCCTCGATCTTCTTCCGGTAGCACTCGCCGGTCGCAAAGATTGCCTCGTGTCCTCGCGCCTGGAGACCCAGGGCAATCGCGATGTACGGGTGAAGATCGCCGATTGAGCCGTGCGATGTGACGACGAGTCTGGCGATTTTTGACATGACCAGCCTGCGGAACCGAAAGACTGATCGTGTCAGTCTAACGTCAGCGACACGATGATTCCCATGTGGTCGGCGATTTCCGTTAACAATCCGATTCGACTCCGATTTTGTTTCCCTCGAACCCTGCCGGACGCCTTTTCGTTTCTATTTTTCTGCCTGGTTTCCGGCGGAAGTTCTTGGGGATTGAGCAGTTGCAACTATTTGTGTAGTCTATTATATTTATTATAACATATATATTGACATTGTACTATAATATATTAATAATGAGAGAAACAACGTAGATTAATGCAGGACTGTGGGTTGTTCGCCTGGAACGGGCGTGGGCTCACGAAATTCTTCAAGAGCCACATCATGCAGGTCAAGTACCGGAAGTCCGGATTCGAGGGCGACACGCTGTGGCGACTTCCCAGCGATGCTGCGGCCCCAGCCAACGCGGGCGAACGGGGCGCGCCGGTGGAGCATTTTGCAGCAGCAGGCGAAAACCGTGCTGAACCCCTCCACATTGGAGAGAACCCCTCCACATTGGAAGAAACTCGGGGTTTTTCCAATCTGGAGGGGGGTGGGGTAACCCCTCCAGATTGAGCGCGCGCCCCTCCAGATTGAAGCTTGCCTTCGGCAAAGTACTCCGTATTGAGTCCTCGGTACTTTGAATGCCACTCTCCATCGACCGGCTGGCAGTCGATGGCTGGGTTCGGTCTAATTCGTACACGAGTGGAGCAGACCCATGGGAATTCGCAATCTCGATAGGATCTTCAAGCCGGCGTCGGTGGCGGTGATCGGCGCGAGCAACGATTCGTCGAAAGTCGGGGCCATCGTCCTCAAGAACCTCCTTCAGGGTGGATTCGCCGGCCCGGTCTTTCCGATCAACGCCAGAGCGCCGGTCGTCCAGGGCTTACCGGCCTTTCGTTCGATCCGCGAAGCGCCGAGCGCTCCGGACCTGGCCGTGATCTGCACGCCGGCGGCCGGCGTCTCCACGATTCTCGACGAGTGCGGGACTGCCGGCGTGCGCGGAATCGTGATCTTGTCGGCCGGTTTTCGCGAAACGGGGACGGCCGGCGCTGCGCTCGAACGTGACCTGCGCGATGTGTGGCGCAGGCACGATGGAATGCGGATCATCGGGCCGAACTGCCTGGGAATCATCGTGCCCGGATCGCGGCTGAACGTCAGCTTCGCCGCCGACCTTCCTCAGCCGGGAGACCTGGCCCTCGTCTCGCAGTCGGGCGCACTGTGTACGTCGCTGCTCGACTGGGCCGTTCAGCAGCGGATCGGGTTCTCGCACTTCGTATCGGTCGGCAACATGCTGGACGCAGGCTTTGGCGACCTGATTGACTACTTCGGGACCGATCCGGCCACCCGCGCGATGATGCTGTATGTCGAATCGATCAGCGATGCGCGAGGCTTCATCTCGGCAGCGCGGGCCTTCTCGCGGACGAAGCCGATCGTGGCATACAAGGCGGGCCGCTTTGGCGAATCGGCGCGCGCCGCCGCGTCACACACCGGCGCGATGGCCGGGGAAGACGCCGTGTGCGACGCGGCATTTCAGCGGGCCGGCATCGAGCGCGTGTTCAGCATCGACGACATGTTCGACTGCGCGCAGCTTCTGGCACGGCGCAAGATTCCGCGCGGTCCGCGCCTGGCAATCGTCACGAACGCCGGCGGGCCGGGTGTCATGGCGACCGACGCGCTGATCGCCGGTCGCGGCCACCTGGCCCCGCTCAGCGATGCAACGCGCGAAGCGTTGAACGGGGTCCTGCCTGACTCGTGGTCTCACGGCAACCCAATCGACGTGCTGGGTGACGCGGCGCCCGAGCGGTTTGCGAATGCCGTGCGACTGGTCCATAACGACCCGCAGGTTGACGCCGTTCTGGTGATTCTCACCCCGCAGGCCATGACCGACCCGACAGCGACAGCCGAGCGATTGTGCGAACTGCTCCACGAATCTCACAAACCGGTGCTTGCGGTCTGGATGGGGGGATTGCGTGTTCTCGAGGGCCGGCAGCGGCTGGCGACCGCAGGCATTCCCGCTTACGACACGCCTGAACATGCCGTCAGCGCGTTCCTGCATCTGGTCTCGTATGCCAGCAACCAGACGATGCTGTATGAAACCCCGCGCGACGTCCCGCTGACATTTGCTCCCGATCGGGAAAAGCTGCGTCTGCGATTCGACGAGCTCCAGAGGAACGACGTTGAAATTCTCTCGGAAGCCGATTCGAAGTCGTTGTTGGAGCTGTATGGAATTCCGACCACCAGGACGTACATGGCAACGACGGCCGACGAGGCGGTTCAGATCGCACAGAAGGTCGGCTACCCCGTCGTGCTCAAGATTCTCTCGCCGCAGATTACCCACAAGACCGAGGTCGGCGGGGTCGCCGTGGGCCTGCTCGCCGACGACGGGGTCCGCGCCGCTTTCGAGCGAATCGTCTCCGGCGCGAAGTCGAAGCGCCCCGATGCGCAGATTGCAGGCGTCACGGTGCAGAAAATGGTGCCGACGTTTGACGGCGTCGAGTTGATCGTCGGCGCCAAGAAGGACGCGACCTTCGGGGCAGTTCAACTGGTGGGCGCAGGGGGAATTACGGCCGAATTGTACCGCGACCGGGCGCTGGGGCTGCCTCCGCTGAACGAGCGGCTGGCGCGGCGGATGCTCGAATCGCTGGGGACGTGGCCCTTGCTGAACGGATACCGCGGAAGGCCGCGAATCGACGTGCAATCGCTCATCGAGGTGCTGATGCGGGTATCGTACCTGATTGCCGAACATCCCGAAATCAAGGAGCTCGACATCAATCCCCTGCTGGCGACCCACACCGGCGCCGTGGCGCTCGACGCGCGGGTCGTCTTCGAACGGCCGCACGAGCGACGGGCCGTCCGGCCTTTTTCGCACTTGGCCATCCGTCCGTATCCCGAAGAGTACGTGCAGCGAGTGACGCTTTCGGACGGGATCGAGATCACGCTGCGCCCGATCCGGCCAGAGGATGAGCCGCTGTGGCTGAGGCTGATTGCCAGTTGTTCACAGGAGTCGCTGCACGCGCGATTTCAATACCTGTTCCGGGAGGCGACCCACGAGATGGCCGCCCGGTACTGCTTCACCGACTACGATCGCGAGCTGGCGCTCGTGGCACAGGTCGAACCGGGGGAAGAATTCGCAGGAGTGGGCCGACTCGTGGCCGACGTCGACCACGAAACCGCCGAGTTCGCCATCCTGATCGCCGACGCCTGGCAGGGACGCGGGATTGGCGCGCGGCTCACGGAGCGCTGTCTGGAGATTGCAGGGCAATGGGGAATCCGCACCGTCGAGGCGATCACGGCGCTGGACAATCAGCGGATGATCGCCATTTTCGAAGAGTGCGGATTCGCCATTGAATACGATGCGCCGGAAGGCATGATCCGGGCGCGGAAACGACTGATTGACTAGCCCGGATTATTCACGCGCGCTCACCCGCAGCCCAGGCGAGGACATCACAAAGCCACTCTCACTATTTCCGGGCACTATTGCCGGGCGATCAGCACGTTTCGCACGTATTTGTGGCACTCCACGCAACTCAACGTCATGTCGACGTAGGCCAGCGTGGCGCCGTCGAGCCGTTTCTCTTTCGCGGCCTTTTCCATTTTGTCGACGATCCGCCGGAATTCGTCGGCGTGTTGAGCATACATGGGGTCGTGAACCACCATGAACTCGGCCGCCGCGCTGGTCGTCTTGAGCTGCCTGGCGCCTTTGGCGATCAGTTCGAAATCTTCGACGGCCAGGCCTTCCAGCACGCTCTGCGACGATTCGAGTTTCTTCCGCATAAACATCTTCATCGCGATTTTTTTGGGGGTGGCCTTCTTCTCCGCATCTTCGTCCTTTTGTGCGGCTTTCTTGTCGTCGTCGGCGCGAGTCGCCGACGCGTGGATCGACCAGGCCGCCACCAGGACACCACCGACGATTGCCACCAGCGCTCCATAACGACGAACCATGATCGAAGCTCCTTCGTTTTAACGGCATTGTCCAAAAGAAAAGCCCCGGCGTGCGTTCTCGCACAGTCGGGGCTGCCTTAGCCATTCAAGACACGTGTCCATCTCGGGCACACATCCGATTCCTCATCTGCTTCATATCGCCGCGTGAATTGGTTGTCAAGCTGTGATTGTTCCACCACGAAGATCATCGACCGGCCGGCGACCCGCACGCTACAATGCACGTCTGGAGCCAGGCCATACGAACCCGTTTGCGGAGCGATTGCGCATGTCGGTTTTGCGGTACGACCAGACCATTTCCGACTGGGTGATTTTCGCCCCGTCGCGGGCCCAGCGCCCGCACGAATTGAAGAAAAGTTCTGCCGGTGCATCAGCGGGTGAACCATCAGTCGAAAAGAACTGCCCATTCTGCCCGGGAAGCGAAGGGCTCACACCCCGGGAGATTTATCGATTGCGCTCGACCGACGCCGATCCATCTCACTGGTCGGTCCGGGTGATCCCCAATAAATTCCCGGCCCTGCGCATCGAAGAAGACAACCGGCACTACGGTGACGGCTTTCGGTATATCGGCGGATGCGGCGCTCACGAGGTCATCATCGAATCGCCGAATCACAGCCTGGTCCTGGCCGAGCAGCCGGCCGATCAGGTCGAGCGGGTGCTGCGCGCTGCGCAGGCCCGTTATCTCGACCTGATGCGCGACGCGCGGTTTCAAACAGTAGTGATCTTCAAGAACCACGGCGAATCTGCGGGAACCTCGCTGAAACATCCGCACTGGCAGATCATCGCCACACCGGTCGTCCCGCGGATGTTGCGTCTGAAATACGCTTTGGCGACCGACTATTTCGACATGACGGGGGGCTGCCTGTACCGCGACAAGGTGCAACAGGAAATGCGCGAGACCAAGCGGATCCTGGCGGCGAACGATCAGTTTGTCGCGCTGCTCCCGTACGCATCGCACCTGCCCTTCGAGACGTGGATCTTTCCGCTCGAACACCAGGCCTCGTTCGGACAGCTCGAATCGGGGCGGTTCCACTCCCTGGCCGCGATCCTCAAGACCGTACTTCTGAAGCTGCACCGGGGGCTCGAAAACCCGGATTTCAACCTGACGATCGACACGGCCGGGCGGGGCGACGAGGACAAACCCTATTTCTCGTGGCACATTCGCATCCTGCCGCGGCTGTCGACCCCCGCCGGGTTCGAGCTGGGGAGCGGCATGTCGATCAATACCGTATTGCCCGAAGACGCCGCGGACTATTTGCGGAAAGTGGAGATCTGACCGCAACGTGCAATCACCGCGCGGCAAAGCGCGCGCCCATCAGCTCCAGGACCTGTCGCGTGATTTCTCCCTGTCGCTCGCGCTGTTCCAGTTCCTTCAGTTCCTTCAGCAGCCGTTCTGTGTTTCGGGTGGCGCCGTCCATGGCCACCAGGCGCGCAGCCTGCTCGCTGGCAAAAGAATCGGCGGCGATCCGGTACAGGCTGATGAACGCCAGTTCGCTGACAAAACCGGCCAGCAGAGTCGCGTCAGGCAGGTAGCGATGAAACCGGCGGTCGGGTTCTCGAGCGCGGCTTTGCAGCGCGCTCAGATCAGGGGGCAGGACCTGTGCCTCGGTGCCGACGTGCTCGCTGATGGAACGGTGACGATTGTAGAACACGCGCACGGCCCCCAGCCGGCCGGCCGAGTATTCGCCGGCGATCCGCAGCGCGATGCGCTTCACCAGGTCGCGCAACCCGGCAAGCGACGTGGCAGCCGGTAGAACATCGCCGGGCTCCACGCCGTGCGAGGCCAGCAGCCGCACCCCGCGCTGCCCGACGGCCAGCATTTCTACGGGACCAGCCTGTGCCAGTTCGGCGCGGCGACGTTCGACGAACGGCAGCAACTCCTGATTGAAAGGGCCGCACAAGGGCTGCTCGGACATCATGACGATCATCAGCGTCTTGGCGCCCGGCGCAGGTTCGGGCAGATGGCGCACAGCCGCCGGCAGGGCCATGACGCCGCGAGAAACGATCGCTTCGTATCTGCGGGCGACGGCCAGGGCCCGTTGCGCTCCCTGGATTCTGCCGGCCGCGATGGCGCGCATGGCGCTGACGACGTCGTGGATCGTCTCCACGGCTTCCCGCCGGCGGTGGGTGTCTTCCATGGTCATGGTTTCAGCCCGCCAAATTCGCGGACGACCGCCGCGCAGGCCTGTGTGAGCCGCTCGGCGCTCTGTTCGTCGAGCTCGTCGTCTCGCTCCAGTCGAGCCAGCAGATCGGAGTCGACGAGATCGAGCCGCCGGCACAACGCGTCGAGAACGGCCGGCACGTCTTCAACGGGGACGGCGTCGAGGCGGCCGCTTCGAATGGCGAAAAATAGAGCAATCTCGTGGCCGACGCGCCACGGCTTCAGTCGGGGCTGCTTCAGGGCCTCGCGCAGCCTGCGCCCCCGTTCGAGCCGCACGCGAGTTTCCGTTTCGAGCTCTGCCCCGAAGCGGGTAAACGTTTCGAGCTCGTGAAGCTGCGCGTACAGCAGTTTCAAGTCACCCGCGACGCGGCGGAGAATGCCGGACTGTGCTTTGCCGCCGACGCGAGACACGCTCAGTCCCACGTCGATCGCCGGGCGCAACCCGGCGTTGAACAACCGCGTATCGAGATAGATCTGGCCGTCGGTGATCGAAATCAGATTGGTGGGAATGTAAGCGGAAATGTGCCCCGCCTGCGTGGTGGCGATGGGCAGCGCAGTGAGGCTGCCGCCACCCAGCCGATCATGCAGCTTTGTCGCCCGCTCCAGCAGCCGGGCGTGCAGATAGAAAACGTCGGCCGGGTAAGCTTCCCGCGCGGGGGGCCGTCCCAGCAGGAGCGAGACGCGGCGATAGGCGTCGGCGTGTTTGGTGAGATCATCGTAGACGACCAGCACGTGCCGCCCCTGGTGCATGAAGTACTCGCCGATCGTGCAGGCGGCGTAGGGAGCCAGGTACTGCTGTCCCGGCGGCGAATCGGCGCCCGACACGACGACCACGGTGTAGTCCATCGCGTCGTTCCGTTTGAGCAGATTGATGACTTCGGCAGTGCTGGCCTTGTCTTGCCCGATCGCCGCATAGACGCACACGACGCCGGTGCCGCGCTGCGCGAGAATGGCATCAATGGCGATGGCCGTCTTGCCGGTGGAGCGGTCGCCAATGATTAGCTCCCTCTGGCCTCTGCCTATGGGTATCATAGCGTCTATGGCTTTGATCCCCGTCTGCACCCGACGAGCGTGCTGGCGACCCGGCCGGTCAGCCGCATTTCATCGCCGGCGCGAACTCCGTCGGCAGAATCCAGAAACAGGACCCCCACTTCATCCGGACGGATGTCAAACGCCAGGGCCGATCGTCCGTCTGTGCTCTCGAGCAATTCGGCAAATCGCACCGATCGCGCACCACGCAGAAACGCCACACCGTCGCCGACGCGGTCGATCCAGCCCACTTCCTGCTGCCGGACTTTCCAATGCAGGCCATCGAGTGCCTTCCGCAATTCGGCCGCCCGAGTTGGCGGTTCCTCAAGCATGATCGGTCCCCCGCGCGCCGGCGGCCGATGGCCCCGGCAACTGGCCGGCGAGGGACGCATCCCAGACGCGGCCCCCCAGCCGCAGGCGGACGCCCCCCAGCAGCGATTCCCGGCGCTGAACTTGCAGCGTGACCTCCCGACCCAGAATCTCGCCGGCCGCCGCCGTGATCTCTGCGACCGGGCGGCTGCCGTTCAGATCGGCGGCCGTTTCCAGCACGGCCATGTCACGCGGCTGCCAGGTACGG
Source organism: Planctomycetia bacterium (assembly GCA_016200145.1). Classification (GTDB taxonomy): domain Bacteria; phylum Planctomycetota; class Planctomycetia; order Planctomycetales; family Planctomycetaceae; genus JACQFH01. The sequence goes on from JACQFH010000282.1 coordinate 11,235, forward strand.
CGAAGCTCGTCCCGTTCCTCCGGCGGCAATTGTCGCAAGGATTCGACCAGCCGGCCCGCCAGTTGCACGTCGAGCGACAGGTCGGCTGCTTCGGCCAGCATGCGGCGCGACAGCCCGACGGCCTGCTCGATGATTTCGGCGTTCAGGGCCGCAAGCGTTTCTTCGCGCTCGCGAACCAGCGCCGCCTTCGCGGCTTCCTGTTTCTGGCGCACGGCAAGATCGGCTGTATCGAGCAGGCGCTGCCTCTCCGAAAGGGCTTGTTCCTGCGCCTGGCGCAGGGTTTCCTGCCGGCGGTGGTCGAGTTCGGCCAGCTCCGATTCCAGCCGCTTTTGCAGTTCGCGCGCTTCGCTGCTCGCTTTCTCTGCCGCGGCCTGCGCCTGTTCATGGGCCTGGCGGCGCCGATCGATGGCCTCGCGCAAGGGATGGTACAGCAGCCGGTGCAGGACGTAAGCCAGCACCAGGAAGTTGAATACCTGCAGCAGAAACGTCCACAGATTGAAGGTCATGGCGCCGTGGTCACGAGGTGCGAAAAGGGATTTGCGAACAGCAGAATCAGGGCGATCACGAGGCAATAGATCGCCAGCGATTCGATCATCGCCAGCCCCACGAACAACGTACGGCTGATCCGGTCTGAGGCGTCTGGCTGTCGGGCGATGGCGTCCATCGCCGAGACAATCGAACGACTCTGGCCCAGGGCCGGACCGATCGACCCGATCATGACGGTCGCCCCGGAGACGATCATCACCACCACGGCAAACCACGTACTTCTGTCCATGTCTTTCCCCTCCCTCATTCGTGTTGGGCCCGTACGGCCGCACTCAAATAGACGACCGACAGGACGGCAAAAATATAGGCCTGAACCAGGCCCGTCAGAATCGAAAGCAGCATCATCGGAACCGGCACGAGCAGGCCCGCCAGGCCGAGCAAGACCGCGATCACCAGTTCTTCACTGATGATATTGCCGAACAGCCGCACGGCCATCGCCAGAGTCCGCGAGAATTCGGAAATCAATTCCAGCGGCAGCATCAGCGGTGTGGGCTGCAGGTAATGCTTGAGGTAGCCTTTCAGTCCGCGAGCGCGAATTCCGTAGAAGGGCACGGCCAGAAACACCACCATCGCCAGCGCCGCCGTCGTCGAGAAATCAGCCGTCGGCGAGCGCATCGCGGGGAGCAGGCCGAACAGGTTCGCCGTCCCGATGTACAAGGCGAGCGTGGCCACCAGCGGCGTGTACGGCCGCGGGTCGCACCCCAGCATGTCGCGCATCACGCCTTCGAAGTGTTCCACGATGAATTCCGCGGCGATTTGCCAGTCCGTGGCCCGCCGGTTCAGTCCCGCCCGCACCACGAGCGCGAATGCGATCACCAGGGCCGAAGCGAGCAGAGAATAAACGACCGTTTCAGTGACCTGGACCGGTCCGAGCTCGAATACGACCCGCGGGATGAGGCTATGTTCCGACATCGGTGATCCCTCCCCACCGGCCGATCAGCAGGCGGCGCGCGAACCAGAAGCCGACAAGCGCCGGCACAACCAAGCCAGGCGACTCCCGTACGACGGCGTACAGCCCGCCCGCCGTCAGGGCCGCGCGGAACGCGTAACTGAGCGCCACGACCGCCAAATTGTGCGGGCGGCCGACGACCAGGCGGATTGTGAGCCACAACCCGCCCAGCGACGCCAGGCCGATACCGAAGCCGGTGATCGCAGCGCTCCAGGCGTTCATGGCCCCAGCTCCTTCTTGATCTGTCGCCACGCGCTGGCGCTGCCCAGTGTGACTCCGACGAACAGCAGAGACAGCGTCCAGAACACGCGCATGCCGTACGCCGTGTCGAGCCAGCGCCCCACGAGTGCGCCGCAGACAGCGGGCGCCGAAACCATCCAGCCCACCGAGCCCACCAGGCCCAGTCCCCGCCAGAACGTCAGGCGCCGCGCGCGGCCTGCCCGGGCGGCCTGCCGCCGGACTTCGGCAACGAACGGGTCTTCGTCTCGTTTGGGCTCGTTCATCGCGGCGCCTCGGCCTTTTTCAATTGTCGCATCAACGTCGATTGCAGCTCGGCGAACTCGCCGCGCGCCGTCTGTTCCGCCAAGCGGCGCTGGCGGAGCATCGCGCTGGCCCGGTCGGCGACGTCGTCGAGCGATTCGGCGACGATTGCCTCGCGGCAGGCGATCGAGATGATCCCGTCCTCCAGAACGAGCGTCCCGCCGTCGACCGCCGCGAAATTCTCGCGATCGGTTTCGTCGCGATAAACCAGGATACAGGGTTCCAGCACGGTGACAAACGCCTCGTGGCCCGGCCAGATTCCAAACCGGCCGCTGGCGTCAGCCGCCTGCAGTCCGCGGATGCGAGCCTGCACGACGAATCCGTCGGGCACCAGGATTTCGAGATTGAGCGTCATGGCAGGACCTCGTCGAGGGCCCCGATCATGTACAGCCGGGATTCGTCCACGGCATCGCACTTGCCGTCGAGGATCGCTTCGCAACCGCCGATCGTCTGTTCTCGTGAGACGTGCCGCCCTTTGTGCCCGGTGAACGTTTCCGTAACGAACAGCGGCTGCGTCAGAAATCGCTCGAGCCGCCGCGCACGCCGGACCATTGACTGATCGTCGACCGACAGCTCCTCCGTCCCGAGCATGGCGATGATGTCCTGCAGTTCGCGGTAACGCTCGATCGTCTGTTTGACGCGCAGTGCGGCGGCGTAATGTCGCGTGCCGATCGTCACCGGGTCGAGCAGCCGCGACGTTGACGCCAGCGGGTCGATTGCAGGATACAGCCCCTGGGCGGCCAGGCTTCGCGACAGCACAATGCTGGCGTCGAGGTGCGTAAACGTCTGGGCCACCGCCGGGTCGGTCAGATCATCGGCCGGGACGTAAACCGCCTGCACCGAAGTGATCGAGGCTCCGTTCACCGAAGCAATCCGCTCTTCGAAGATCGCCAGGTCGTCGGCCAGCGTCGGCTGATAGCCGACTTCAGAGGGGAGCCGTCCCAGCAGCCCCGACACTTCCGACCCCGCCTGCACGTATCGAAAGACGTTGTCGACCAGAAACAACACCTCCGCGTGATCGACGTCGCGAAAATACTCGGCCATCGTCAGCGCCGCCAGCGCGACTCGAAAGCGGCTGCCGGGAGCGTCGTTCATCTGCCCGAAGACCAGGACAGACTTTTCGAGCGTCCCCGTCTGCTGCATCTCGAGCCACAGGTCGTTCCCTTCACGAGTGCGTTCACCCACGCCGGCGAATACGGCCCCGCCGCCGTGGTCATGATTCATCGTGCGGATCAGCTCCTGCAGCAAGATCGTCTTGCCGACCCCCGCTCCGCCGACGAGACCGGCCTTGCCGCCGCGCGCCAGCGGGGCCAAAAGGTCGATCAGCTTGATGCCGGTCTCCAGGAACTCCAGGCCGTGGCGCTGCGCTTCGAGAGGGGGCGAGGGCCGGTGAATCGGCCAGTGTTCGCAGTCGTCGAGCGGGTCCCTTCCGTCCAGCGGCTGGCCCAGCGAATTGAAGAGCCGGCCGAGGGTCTTCGGGCCGACCGGGACCATAATCGGCCGCCCAGTGCGCCTGACCGACATGCCGCGCGCAAGTCCCTCGGTGTTCGTCATGGCAATCGTCCGCACCGTGTGCAGGTCGACGTGCTGCGAAACCTCGAGGACGACGGTGCGCTCTCCAAGCTGCATGGTGAGGGCCTCGTTGATGTCCGCCAGATCGGAATCGAACTCGACGTCGACGACCGAGCCGCGAATGGCCGTCACCCGACCAGTTTCTCCAGCCCGCGTCAGAATTTCGGCTCTGCTCGTCATCTGCATGTCGGTCGGCGAAGAGACACCGCAGGGTTGACTCGTCATGGGGAACAAAAGCTGGTCGATCGACGAATTGCGACGGTCATTAACAGAAGCCGACCGCGGCGGCTGGCCATGACCTTGACGTCTTCTCCCGACTCGGGAAACCGCTGCTTGAAGTCGGCGGAATTCAAATACTGCTCAGCGGCGAGCACGAGGCGCTCGGTTTCGGACAAGTCGCCTGGCGGAGGAATCATCCTTCCTCCGGAACATGCCAACCGTACTTCCCGATGAGCGGCACAAACGCGAACCCGCCCAGAGTTTCGACCCGCAATTCCCCTTCCAGCCGGGTGAATCGATACATCTCCTGATTGTACCGGTATTCGCCGATCGGAATCACGATCCTCCCCCCCATCCGCAACTGCTGGACGTAAGTGTCGGGGAGCGTCTCGGCTCCAGCCGTTACGACGATGGCGTCGAACGGCGCTTCAGACGAAAGTCCCAGCGTTCCGTCGCCGGTGATGACATGCACGTTGTCGTATCCCAATTCCGTGAGCCGCGACCGGGCCTGTTCGGCAAGTTCAGGAACTCTCTCGATCGTGAACACGGATCTCGCCAGCAATGAGAGGACTGCGGCGCTGTATCCTGACCCAGCGCCGATTTCGAGCACTTTTTCGGTGCCGTTCAATCGCAGCGCCTCGCACATGAATGCCACGGTGAAAGGTTGCGAGATCGTTTGTCCGAAACCGATCGGGAGCGGCCCGTCCTCGTACGCCGCATCCCGCATCTCCGTTGGAACGAACTGTTCCCGCGGAATGCGCCCCATCGCGTCGAGGACTCGGGGGTCGGCGATGCCGTGGCCGGCCAGTTGTGCTTCGACCATTTGGCTTCGGAGGTCGATGAATCGGGATTCCGGTGCACGCGACCGCACCGCTTTCAAACTCGCGTGTGACATGGATCGTCCTTTCAAACATCTCCAGTCGCGATCAGTCGAGGACGTAAAATGCCCTGTTTAAGGCTGCGCGAGGGCGTGAGGTGTCTCCTGTTCCAGGATGCTCCGGATCTCGCGAAACTCCTCCGTCAGCAAATCGAGAACGTCGTCGAGAGTCACCAGCCCGACGAGTTTCCCCGATTGGCCGACGACCGGCAGGCGCCGGAAGGCGCCAGCCCGCATCAGCCGCAGGGCTTCTTCAATCGGAGTCTCTTCGCGGACCGTCTTGGGATGGCGGGTCATGACCTCGGAGATTCGAGTCTGGACTGCATCCAGCCCATCGGCCAAAACACGCACAGTGAGGTCGCGATCTGTGACCATTCCCACCGGCTCACAGGCCTTGTTGATGACGACGAGCGAGCCCACATTGCGAGCGTGCATCCGCTGGGCAGCGGCCTGCACCGATTCGTCGTCACTGGCCGTATCCACTGCTCTTACGCAGATTCTTCCAACGGACATTATCTGCTCCTGTTTGAAGTTGGTGATTGGTTAACGAGTCTCGCCTCGGCCTCCAGGATGCGGACGGTGGTTCGCAGCACGGCGTCCGGATTGAGCGAAATGCTGTCGATCCCCTGTTCGACAAGGAACTCGGCGAACTCCGGATAATCGCTCGGTGCCTGACCGCAGATGCCGATCTTGCGCCCCTTGGACTTGGCTGTGCGAATCACGCTGGCGATCATCGACTTTACGGCAGGATTCCGCTCGTCAAAGACGTGGGCCACGATTTCCGAATCGCGGTCGACACCCAGCACAAGCTGCGTCAGGTCGTTGGAGCCGATCGAGAAACCGTCGAACAACTCACAGAACTGTTCCGCCAGGATGACGTTGCTGGGGATCTCGCACATTACGTAGAACTCGAGGCCGTTGTCGCCCTGCTTCAATCCGTTCCGATTCATCTCGGCAATCACGCGCCGCCCCTCTTCCACGGTGCGGCAGAACGGGACCATCAGCTTCAGATTCCGCAGGCCCATTTCGTCACGGACTTTCTTCATGGCCCGGCACTCCAGGGCAAACGCCTCGCGATAACGGTCGTCGTAATACCGTGAGGCGCCCCGAAACCCGATCATGGGATTCTCTTCGACCGGTTCGTAGGCCTTACCCCCCACGAGGTTGGCGTACTCATTCGTCTTGAAGTCGCTCATCCGCACGATGACGTCGCGAGGATGAAATGCCGCGGCGATCATGGCGACCCCCTGGGCCAGCTTGTCGACAAAGAACTGCGGCTTGTCGGAATAGCCAGCGGTCAATCGGTCGATCTCGACCTTCACCGCCGGATCGCTCAAGCGGTGGTAGTTGAGCAGTGCCAGCGGATGAATCCTGATGAACGTCGAGATGATGAACTCTTCGCGGGCGAGCCCCACGCCATCATTGGGGATCAGCGAAAGCCGGAACGCTTCTTCAGGGTTGCCGACGTTCATCATCACGCGGGTCCGCGGACGAGCCAGGTTCTTCAGGTCGATCCGTTCGATCTCGAACGGCAATTTGCCGTCGTATACGAATCCCGTATCTCCCGCTGCGCACGAGACGGTGACACACCGGCCGGGCTGGAGTAATTCGGTGCCATTTTCAGTGCCGACGACGGCGGGCAGGCCCAACTCGCGGCTGACGATCGCCGCGTGACACGTTCGCCCGCCACGATTGGTGACGATGGCGGCGGCCTTTTTCATCGAGGGCTCCCAGTCGGGATCGGTCTTGTCGGTCACAAGCACTTCTCCCTCGCGAAACAGCTCGAGTTGGGCCGCCGACTGGATGACGTGCACTGGTCCCTGGCCGATGCGCTGGCCCACGCTGCGCCCGCGAACCAGCACCGGGCCCTCGCGCTGGATGCGGTACGTTTCGAGGCTGTCGATCGACTTCTGCGACTCCACGGTTTCCGGGCGGGCCTGCACGATGAACAGCTCGCCGGTGTTGCCGTCTTTGGCCCATTCCATGTCCATCGGAGTGAAGCCGCCGCGGCGTGCGCTGTAATGGTCTTCGATCACGACGGCCCACCGGGCGAGGGCCAGGATGTCGTCATCGTCGAGTGCGAAGCGGCCGCGCGCCTCGGGTGGAACAGGGACGTTGCGCGTCATGCGGCTGCCGCCCACGTCGTAGATCAACTTGAACTCCTTGGTCCCCAGCCGCTTCTCAAGGATCGGCCGAAAGCCCTGGTTGAGCGTGGGCTTGAAGACGCAGTACTCGTCAGGGTTGACCGATCCCTGTACGACATTCTCACCCAGTCCATAGGCCGCGTTGATCAGCACGGCGTTCTTGAATCCGGTCTCGGTGTCGATCGAAAACATGACTCCCGAAGAGGCCAGGTCGGAACGGACCATCCGCTGCACGCCAATCGACAACGCGATCTTCAGGTGGTCGAATCCCTTATCGACGCGATACGAGATTGCACGATCGGTGAACAGCGAGGCGAAGCAGCGGCGGCACGTTTCCAGCAGCATCTGATCGCCGCGCACGTTCAGATACGTTTCCTGCTGCCCGGCGAAACTGGCGTCGGGCAGGTCTTCTGCGGTCGCGCTGCTGCGAACCGCGACATCAATGGGTGACTGATCGCCCCCCAGCCGCGCGTAAGCGTTCAACAGTGACTCCTGCAACTCGTCCGGCAGGGGCGCTCCCAGAATCGTCTGCCGGATGCACTGCCCCCGCGTGCGCAGGTTAGCGATGTCGCGCGTGTCGAGGCCCTGCAGAATGTCTGCCACAGCACGGTCGATGCCGCTTGAGCGCAGGAATCGCCGGTACGCCTCGGCCGTGACGGCAAAGCCGTTGGGGACGTTCACTCCCTTGGACGCAAGCTGGGAGTACATTTCGCCCAGCGAGGCGTTCTTGCCCCCAACCAATGGCACATCATCGTTGGAAATCTGATCGAACCACAGGATGAACCGAGGCGCACTCGACATGGAAGTCTCCACGAGAAGGTGCAGGATTCGGGAGCGACGGCCGCCCTCCGCGCGACGGCTGATCAGTCTTCACACAGGTCGAGCCGCTCCATCAACGTGTGATGAATCCGTTTGAACCGTTCGTGCAGATCGCGCTGGGCAGCATGGTTGCGCTCGATTTTGGAATGGGCCTCCGCGAGAGAACGGTCGACGGCAGTCCCTTTGCGCACGATCATTTCGCGCTCACTCGATGCGATTTCGGCCTTCAACGTCTTCAAGGCTTCAATATGGGCCCGCAGCTCGGAACCGTGATTCTGGATCGCGTCTTGCAGCCGAGAAATCTCTCGTTCCAGCAGCGTCTGTTCGTTTTCCCAAAGATCGAGGCAGCCTTCCCAGCGCTCGATCTCGCGAAGCCAGTGCTGATGATCGGATTGGAATTCAACCAGCGAGGACTCTGCCAGCAACATGATCTTCTCCTTGGACTGTTTGACCGGACAACAAAAAAAGCCCCGGTCGTGTGTCGCACACGACCGGGGCTGCCTTAGCCCGACAAAAAAGCCTTCCGCACCAGCGCGGTGCGGAAGGCTTGTCATAGCCTGCTGAAATTTGCCCTTCACGAGCACATTTCTGGATCGGCCTCCTTTATAAAACCAGGCATGCTCTGAGTCAAGCACGTTGTGAACTTTACGATGATCAATGACGGTAAAGGGCCAATACGATCTCAAACAGAATCAGCAACACGACGATGATCTCGAGCGCCTCGATCCGGTAGGTTGCGGCCTGGCCCGAAACAGACTGGTAGATCCCGTCGAGGACGGCGATCGAGCGACGGATATTCTGTCCCCACTGGTCGAGGTGGAATCGGCCGGCCAGTTGCTGATAAACCCGGGCGACGTATGGATCGCCGACCAGCGTCAACGCGTCGCTGGCCCGTTCGAACATTTCATTGAATTCAGCGTGCAGCTCGCGAAGGACACGAAGTCGCCGCGCGTGCGTCCGCCAGATCGGCAGCCAACGATGTGCCAGTTGATGAATCAATCCGTAGGCGGTCTTCAGTTGCCCATCGAGGCGTTTGTCGATATGGCGGAATTCGAGCAACTGGAGATTCGCAAATGCCATCGTTTCGAGGATCTCGGCGCAGTCTCTGTCGACGACGACCGCGGCGGTCCAATCGGTGACGATCAGGTCGTCGGGGCTGTAGCTCAGCCGCAATCGCAGCGCCTCGGCAATTTCACTGTCGCTCAGGGGCGCAGCTTCGAGCCGCACCAGACCCGCCAGCCAGCCGGGAAACTGGGCCAGAAGCTGCGGGGGGGACGGCGTCGACGGCTCAGGGATGAGCTGAAACACAAAATACTCTTCGCTCAAATCGATCCACTCCGGTTGAAAGATGGCATCACGCAATTTGTCGAACATCGGCTTCAGGGCGTCGCGTGCCGCCTGCACAAAGATGGTGGGGTCAGCCAGTTCCCCAGCCAACCGGCTGAGATCGGCGGCTGTGAGACGAAAGTTGAACCGCATTGCCAGGCTCGCCGATCCGAAGTCGAACAACATCAGTTCGGCCGGAGCTTGAGCGCGGCCCAGCACCGGCACGATCAGGTCCAGAGGAGGCAGCGCGAACCTGAGCGGCGGTGACTGGTAGGCGATCGACGGTGGCGTTCGCAGGCGGCGTGGGAGCGAATGCAACTCGGCCGGGAGCACGTGCCTGGCCCGCTCCAAATCGACTTCTTCCCCCCAGTCGAATGCCACGAAGGCATGCAGGATGCCCCCGAACGGGGCCGACACAGCCGGACCGGCCTCAGCGGGCATGTCGGACATTTCAGGCCTTCATCGGGGAACGTTTCGGCAGATCACTCGTGATTATCCCTCGGGCATTCCAGGCGGGTGTGCTGATTCCTTCAATTCGGGAATCTCGGTTAAGGTGGCTTCGGTGAGGAGCAGAACTCCGGCGACCGAGACTGCATTTTCAAGCGCCATCCGAACAACCTTCGTGGGATCGATGATGCCTGCCGCGACCAGATCGACGTATTCGTTGCGGGCTGCGTCGAAGCCGTAGTTCCCAGTGCCATTTCGCATCTGTCCGAGAACGACCCCACCGTCGACCCCCGAATTCTCCGCGATCTGCCGGGTGGGGGCCTCGAGCGCCCGTTTCAAGATGCGCAGGCCTGTCTGTTCGTCCCCGTCGCACCGGGCTTCTTCTTTCTCGACCGAATCAATGGCACGGAGCAAAGTCAGGCCCCCTCCGGGGACGATCCCCTCGGCAACCGCGGCTTTGGTAGCGCTGATGGCGTCTTCGAGAGCTTCCTTGCGACTTTTGAGCTCGGCTTCAGACGGAGCGCCGACGTGGATCACGGCAACGCCACCGGCCAACTTCGCCAGGCGCTCCTGCAATTTCTCTTTGTCGTAGTCTGATTTGGTCTTATCAATTTGCGAACGTAACTCGCGACATCGGGCCTGGATGGCGGCTTTGTCGCCGGCGCCCCCGATGATCGTCGTGTTGTCCTTATCGATGACCACACGTTGCGCCTTCCCCAGCTCGTTGAGATTGACTGTCTCCAGCTTAAGCCCCAGTTCTTCGGCGATGAACTGGCCGCCCGTGAGGATCGCAATGTCTTCCATAATTGCTTTACGGCGGTCGCCATACCCAGGAGCTTTAACGGCGGCACACGAGATGACGCCGCGGATTCTGTTAACGACCAGCGTAGCCAGGGCTTCGCCATCGAGGTCTTCGGCGATAATCAGCAGCGTACGACGGACCTTGGCGAGCTGCTCGAGCAGTGGAATCAGGTCTTTGATGTTGCTGATCTTTTTCTCGTACAGCAGGATGGCGGGATCTTCAAGGACCGCCTCCATCTTTTCGACGTCGGTGACGAAATAGGGAGATAGGTAGCCGCGGTCGAACTGCATGCCTTCCACGACTTCCAGCGACGTTTCTGTCCGCTTGGCTTCCTCCACGGAAACGACTCCCTCGCCACCGACTTTTTCCATTGCGTCCGCAACCAGCTCACCCAGCGTCGGATCGTTGTGTGCTGAAATCGTGGCGATCTGCGCCTTTTCGAGACGGCTTTTGACTGGTCGGGAATTGGCCCGGATGGTTTCCACGGCAACTTTGAGCCCCCGGTCGATGCCGCGTTTTAGGTCGACGGCACTGGCGCCGGCGGCGACATTCTTGATCCCTTCCGCATAGATCGCATGTGCCAGGATTGTCGAAGTGCTCGTGCCGTCACCCACGGTGTCTCCGGTCCGTTCGGCCGCCTCGCGGATCATTTGAGCGCCCAAATTTGCCTCGGGGTCTTTGAGATCGATCTCTTTGGCGATCGTCACGCCGTCGTTGCAGACGATCGGTTTGCCCCATTTCTTCTCGATCAGAACGCACTTGGACTTAGGACCGAGTGTGACTCGCACGGCATCGGCGAGCAGCGTTGCACCGTGCAGAATTTTCTCACGTGCGGCGGCCTTGAATAACAGTTGTTTATGGGCCATTTGCGTCCTCTGTTCGAAACAGGTTGAAAGAAAATGCGGTCGCCCGGAATGGTGTGCCGGCTACAGGCGGTTCTGTGCTGGCCTGGGAGTTTCGTGAATGAAGGTGACAGTATCGAGAACAGTGTCGAGCATGATGCGACTCTCCGGGAAGCCAGAAAAACAAGTAAGCCCCGGTCGCGTGCGAAACACGCGGCCGGGGCTGCCATAGCCCAACAAAAAAAGCCCTCGACACCCGGAAAGTGCCGAAGGCTTTCGTAGCCAATTGGTTTGTGCCCTTCACGAGCACACTTCTACTTGTACTTGATCCGCTTGTACTTCGCCGACCGCACGATGTCAAGAGGACAATCCGCAGAAGAACAGCCACGTCTGGCGCGGGTTGGCAACGGCTATCGCAAGTCGGGCGAACACGTCGCGGCGCCTCCAGAAAGAGTATGAGAGACACGGACTCTGGCGTCGAGAACGAACGCACCACCGCAGCCGGCAAGCACCTTGACCGGATTGAAATCGAGTTCACAGATCTCCGGAGCGATCGTCAGCAGTGACGAGACTCTCAGCAGCACGTTTTGCAAGCCGTTGATGTCCGCCGCTGTCTGACCGCGGAATCCAGTCAGACGACGTGCCGTGCGAACGCCATGAATCATTTGATGAGCATCGACATCGGTCAGAGGGTGCAACCGGCAGGCGATGTCGTCGAGGATTTCGACGTCAATGCCTCCACAACCAAATGCCAGCAGATGCCCGAACGGTTCTTCCCGCGAGGCGCCGATCAGGGTCTCGCAGCCCCCTGCGATGTATTCTTGGACGAGCACCCCGGTTGCCCCCGGAGAGGAAACCATGACCTGCTGGAAAGCCGCGCGGACGAGGTCGGCTCCGCGGACGTTGACGACAACGCCGCCCACATCGGTTTTGTGGAGCACCGTCGACGAAACGATTTTCAGGACGACAGGAGCGTCCCACTCGTCCGCAACAGCCACGGCGGCATCGGCTGAACTCACGATCTTCGAACGGGGGGCTTTCAGGCCCACCGCCTCCAGGAGCCGCAGCACGTCCGGCAATTCCAGCCAGCGGCTGTCTGTCCCGGTGCTGTCGAGAGCATCCGACACGATCGCTCGGCAGGCATCCAAGTTGATATCCGGAAACGTCGGAATCGACTCCTTTTTGTGAGCGCGGCGCTGGTGTACATAATTGACGACGCGGGCCAGCGCACCGGCAGCGGCCTCGGGAAATTGAAATCCGGGAATCCGGGTCTTATCGTCCGCGAGCTCGGCAGGAACTTCCGTGGTTTGCATAAAGACAGCCAGCACGGTTTTGGATTTGCGGTGCACCGACGCGGTCTCGCGCACCGCTTTCGCGACATCCGCGGCCGCGGCCGGATCGCGGGGAACGAAAATGACGATGACCGAATCGACTTCGTCGCTGTCCATCAGCACACCGAGGCAGCGCTGGAATTCGACAGGTTCGATCGAACCGATCAGATCGACCGGGTTGCCGACCGACGCTTCGGGGCGCAAGCCGCGCCGCAACTCGGTCTGCGTTCCAAGCGTCAGCTCGGGCAGCATCAGCCCGCGGGCCGCCAGAACATCGGCACACAGAATGGCCGGACCGCCCGCGTTGGTCAAAATGGCGACGCGATTGCCGCGCGGCAGCGACTGAACAGCCAGGAGCGACGCGACATCGAACAGTTCCTCAAGCGTATCAACGCGAAGGACGCCGGACTGCAGGAACAGAGCTTCCGCCGCGCGATCGGGTCCGACCAGCGCCGCGGTGTGACTGCCCGCGGCACGAGCGCCGGCGGATGTGCGTCCGGCTTTGATGGCGACGATGGGCTTGTGCCGCGAGACTTCCGATGCAATCCGGCGAAATTCTTGCGGTGCACGAAATGATTCAAGGTACAGCAAGATTGCCCGCGTGGACGGATCGTCGCGCCAGTATTCGAGCAGTTCAGTTTCACCGATATCGGCCTTGTTGCCGATCGAAACGAATGTCGAAGCGCCAAGGTTCCAATGCTGCAGGTAGTCAGGAATCACGACCCCCAAAGCGCCGCTCTGCGAACCGATCCCGAGATGGCCCCGCGGCGGCGCGGCGGTGCCAAACGTCCCCAGCAACCGCACGGCAGGATCGGTGTTGAACACGCCGAAGCAGTTCGGGCCAATCATCGGGATGCCGGCCACATGCACCAATTCGCGCAGCTTGCTTTCGAGGTGCTTCCCGGCCGCGCCCGTTTCCGAGAATCCGGCCGAAATGACGACCAGACCTTTGACCCTCTTCTGGATACATTGTTCCACCACCGCCAGAACGCTGGCCGCCGGGACGGCTATGAAGACCAGGTCGACCGGTTCGGGAATATTTTCGATTGATGCAAAAGTTCGTATTCCAGCGACTTCGGGAGCTTTCGGGTTGACCGGGTAAACCGGTCCCCGGAAGGAGCTCAGCAGATTGCGAAACAGCCTCCCGGACATCGACTGCGGGTCGCGGCCGGCCCCGATTACGGCGACGGACCGGGGTCGTAGAATTGGCTGCAGACCGGACGGCCGTTTCAATTCGACAGTGCAAGCCGTATTCATGGTGAAATTTCGCCAACCAACATCAGCCTGCGGTGCGCAGCGCCATGGCGGTTTTCAAGCGCTCATGGGCGAGTTCCAGCGCCGCACGGCGCGGTTCGACTTGTTCCTCGCGGCTGCGACTGAGAACCTCCTGCGCGTTTCCACGGATTTTTTCGGCAATTTGACTGAACGCCGACGCTTGCGTACCCCCGTGGTATTCCACGGCGGCGCAGATCACGCCGCCGGCGTTCGCGATGAAGTCGGGGACCGAGAGCACGCCGCGCCGGTGCAGGATCGATTCGGCTGCCGGCGTCGCGGGAATGTTCGCCCCCTGCAGAATCAACCGCGCTTGAATCCGGTGGGCATTGTCCTCGCGGATGCAATCGGGTCGCGCGGCAGGCACGAGGATGTCGCAGGGAACCGTCAACAGGTCAGCCTGAGACAGCCGCTGTCCCTTCGGCCAGTGCGTGACGGAACCCGAATCGGACTTGATTCTGGCGAGGTCCGCCGTCGAAATGCCCTGGGGATCGTAAATCGCTCCACGGGAATCGCTGGCGGCCACGAGTTTCGCCCCCATTTCCTCGAGGAAACGCGCGGCGTGACGCCCCACGTTGCCAAAGCCCTCGACAGCCACCGACGCGCCCGTCAGCTTGAGGTCGCAGTAGGTCGAAGCGACGACAGCGCATTGCGCCAGGCCGTAGCCGGTGGCGCCGATTTCATCGAGGGGAATGCCCCCCAGAACGCGGGGCAGCCCGACGGCCCGCCCGATCTCGTCGAAGATCCAGGCCATGCACGATTCGTTTGTCCCCATGTCAGGGCCGGGGATGTATTCGACCAGGTGCCGGATGGCGCGGGCGAATGCGCGGATCAGGCGCGGCTTTTCCGGAGACTTCGGGTCGGCCATGATCCCTGCCTTGCCGCCTCCGTGAGCCAGACCGGCAGCGACATTCTTACAGCTCATGGCCCGGGCCAGTCGAAACACCTCGCCGGTCGTCACGTCGGGAGCCATGCGAATGCCTCCAATCGACGGACCGCACGCGACGTTGTCGACCACGACGACGGCCCGCAAGCCGCATTCGGGATCGCAGATGTGCACAATCTTGGCTGGTCCGAGATCGTCGCACAAATGTTCGAATTCAAACACGGGGGGCATGCTCTGTCTCCGGAGCGCGTGGGGTGAGAGTGGATTCTGTGCCGAGACCGGCCCAATACGCATCGACCTCGGCCTGCATTTGCGCCAACACGGCTTCGTTTCTGTGGGGCTGGAACAGGTGCCGGAATCGGCGTTGCGGTTCCAGGTAATCGGCGATCGGGCGAAAGCGATTGGGGATGTACGTGTGACGGACCACGCCCGCGACCGCTTCCTTCAGAGGCCAAACGCCCGTCTCGACGGCCAGATGCGCCAGTTCGTCCCCCCATTCGGGGTCGAATCCCCAGCCAGTCGGGCAGACCGCCAGCGACAGAAAGAGTTTCGGTCCGCGGAGCGATCGCGCCCGTTCGACCTTTTCGGCCAGGTCGACCGCATCGTGAGCCGAGACGCTTGCCAGATACGCGGGGTGATGGGCCCGCCAGATCTCAAAGAGGTCTTTCTTCCGCTGGTGAATCAGGTCGATGGAGGTGCTCGTGTGCGAAGCCTCGGGCGAGGCGCTCGACAACTGGAAGCCGGTGTTGCCGTAGGCTTCGTTGTCGTAACACAGGTACCAGAAATCGAGCCCGCGATGGATGGCCGATGAGGTCGATGACAGCCCCATGTCGTAGGTCGACCCGTCGCCGGCCAGAACCAGAACCTGTAAATCCTCCTGCGGCGGCAGCCGGCCGCTGTCACGAAGGATATCCAGCGCATCGCGGACTCCCTGTGCTCCTGCCGAGGCGCTGGCCATCGTGGTGTACAGCCATGAGGATTTCAGCGGCGTGAAGGGAAAGGTCGCCAGCAGGGTCATGCAGCCGGCGGCGTTAACGATGACCACATTCTCGCCCAGAACTTTGTGCATCAGGCGCAGCGTCGTCAGACCGCCGCAACCCGCGCACAACGGCGAGCCCGGCGTAAGATACTCCTCGACCGGAAGGCCCTTGGGGCTCTTGAAATGTTCGCGTGCGACTCTCATGTCGCGCTCCTCTCCCAGGTTTTTCCCGCCAGGGCCAGCCGGTTGCGGACCTGATCCCACTCGGTCCGCGTGAACAGCAACTCCGCCTCGTGGGGCCCGTCGTGGGCGTGAGCCGATTCCAACGTTTCCAGGACATGGTCGAATTCCGCCTGGCTGATGTCCTTGCCTCCCAGGCCGCCGATGAAGGAGCGCAGAACCGGGGGTTGAACCTGATGTGCCGCCAGCGCGCCGGCCACTTCGTGGAAGAAAATCCCTCCCAGCCCGGGAGACAGATTTTGATCGATCACGCCGACGGCCCGGCAGCCGGCCAGAGTGGCGGCAATCTCGGCGGCAGGAAATGGGCGCACCATCCTCAGTCGCAAGACTCCCACGCGCCGTCCCTGGCTGCGCCAGCGTTCGACGGCGGCCTTGGCCTTTGTCGTGAACGATCCGGCCATGACGAGTGCGACATCGGCACCATCCAGCCGATACGACTCGATGGTTCCATAGCGGCGGCCGAACAGGCGTTCGAAATCGGTAGCCGCTGCAGTATGGGCCGCGACGGCATTCTGGACGGCTCGGTGCATCTGGTATCGGAAATAGCTGTACAGGCCGCCTTCGAGTACGGCGACTCCCTGTGCGACCGGCCGCGATGCGCGAAACACGGGCTGTACCGGAGTGAAATCTCCCAGGAATTCGCGGGCGCGGTCCGCCTCCGGGATTTCCACCGGCTCGCGGGTAAACGATAGAAAGAAGCCGTCGAGGTTCACGAGAACCGGCAGCGACACACGGGCGTCCTCGGCGATCCGATACGCCAGCAGCACCGAATCGAGAACTTCCTGGCAAGTCTCGGCATGCAGTTGCACGAATCCCGTGTCGCGCGCGGCCAGCACGTCGTTATGATCGGGGCCGAGTGTAATCGGCGCCGACAACCCCCGCGAGACGTTGACCAGCACCAGCGGGACGCGCCACCCCGCCACCGAATAGAGCACCTCCAACGCGTAAACCAGGCCCTGGCTCGATGTGGCCGCGAAGGTGCGCACGCCGGTGGCTGCCGCAGCGCCGGCGGCCGTGAGCATCGAATGTTCGCTGTCGAGCGTCACGAATTTCCCCGGCATGCTGCCGTCGGCAAACCAATCGGCCAGCGTTTCGATGATTTCGGTCTGGGGGGTGATCGGGAATGCGGGGACATACTCGGCCCGCGCCAGCCGGGCGCCCCAGGCGGCAGCCGCGTTGCCGGTCAGAAGTTGTCTTACCATGACCGAACCTCCTTCGTTCGGGCAATCCCGTGCAGCGGGCAGACCTGGGCGCAGATCATGCATCCCTTGCAGTGGTCGTAATCGATCACTGGGAATCCGTTTTTCTCGATTTTGATCGCGCCGTCCGGGCAGCCAAGCTGGCACAGTCCGCAGCGCGTGCAGACGTCGTAATCGATTTCGGGGCGCTCGACGCGCCAGGTTCCCGTGTTGCGCTGCTGCGCGTTTCCCGGAGCGAGAATACTGGCCGTTCCAAGGTTCACCCCTTCGTATCCCACGGTCAGCACTTCGCCAGCAATACCAGACGCGGCCGGCGCAAACCGGACCGTCGACAATTGATCGAAGACCTCCGCTGCGATCGTCACATTCTTGTCGACGACGTCAGCAGTCGCACGCAATTGCCGCAGCTCTTCGCGGACAGCCGCGAGGAGATGTTCGGCTGAGATCAGCCCGGTCAGTTTCGCGGCGGCGGCAGCCAGCCCGGCGCTCAGGGCCGAAGCCGTTCCGAGAACTGCCTGAGTCCGGGCCGTGATATCCCACGTGACCAGCGGCGGCAAAATCTGGTATTTTTCATTCAGCCGGGCGCCGGCCGGGGCATTGACGAAGACAGCCGCCGCCGATGTCTGGCCTGCCAGGACGGCGGCGCCGGCATCAGCCAGAAGCGTCTCATCGGCGATCACGATCAGGTCGGGAGAATCGATGACGCCCCGTTCGAGGATCGGCGCACTGTCGAAGCGGGTGAAGGCCGCGACCGGGGCGCCCCGTCGCTCGGCCCCGTACACGGGGGAATCCTGGACCTGCAAGCTGGCGAGAAACGCTGCCGTGCCCACGATCCGCCCGGCCGTCTTGACCCCGTGACCTCCGCGCCCATGAAAGCGAATGCGAATCATGGCGATTTCTCCGCAGTCGCCGCCGCCAGATAGGCGACACAACCGTTGAGCGTCATCAGTTTCGGATAGTCGCGCTCCGGAATTTCGACGCCGAAGTGTTTGTGCAGCGAAATCACGAAGTTCAGCAGATCCATGGAGTCGATGTCGAGTTGTTCGCGAAAGCTGATATCCGGGCGCAGCGCCGCCGGATCGGCTTCAGGGGCGATGTTGCCGAGCAGTTCCAGGACGGTGCGGCTGATTTCTTCGCTGGTCATAATTTCTGCGGCTCCTGGAGCAGTCGGTCGATGGCGGCCAGAAACAGCCCCCCGCGATGGCCATCGCTGACGCGATGGTCGGCCGCCAGCGTGGCGTTGATCACCCGCCGCGAGAGCAGTCCGCCGTTGATCGACCAGGGGCGTTCCACGACCTTGCCGAATCCGACGATCGCCACCTGTGGCGGATAAATGATCGGAAAGACCGTTTCGACCCCCTGCTCGCCCAGACTGGTGACGGTGATCGTCGGGTCGGCCAGCTCCGAGCTGCGCAATCCGCCGGTACGGGCCCGGTTCACCAGATCGCGGAACTCGGCCATCAACTGATCCAGTGTCTTCTGATCGGTGTCGTGAATGGCCGGCGCGATCAGCCCCCCCTGCCGCAGCGAAATCGCGACGCCGACGTGGATCGCCGGCCTCGGCACGGCGTGATCCTGCTCCCACGCGGCGTTCAGCTCGGGGATCTCCCGCAGTGCCAGTGCCACCGCCTTGATGAGCAGAACGCCGTACAGCAGGCGATCGGTCACCGGGCGCTTCAGGTTTTCGTCGGTCAGCCAGGAAAGGGCCGGGTGCAGATCGATCGTCGTACTGAGATAGTAATGGGGAATCTCGCGTTTCGAGCGCGAC
>JACQFH010000283.1 GCA_016200145.1 Planctomycetia bacterium
CCAGCCCCGGATGCGTGACGACGGCGATCGCTGCGAGGTCGTCGAGTTTTGCCTGCGCCTGGCCGAGCGCCTCGTCGACAACGGGAATGATCCGCTGCACGTGTGCCCGCGAGGCCATTTCGGGCACGACTCCGCCAAAACGGCCGTGCAGGGCGGTCTGCGACGCCACGACGCTCGCACGCACGACCAGATCTTCGTCGATGACCGCCGCCGCCGTCTCGTCGCACGACGATTCAATCGCCAGGAGCAGGCGCCCGGGCATTCAAGGATGCCCGTTCGTGAGCGCGGGCTTGAATTCGAGATCGGTGACGAGCAGAAGATCGATCACGTTCCACGAATCGTCAGGCTGCATCACGATGACCGTCCGGCCACTGGGTGCCGTCAGCATGAATTCACGATGGAAAACCGGAATCCCCCGTCCATCGGCCAAGTGAATGACGAACGGCTGAAACGGCTGCCTTGCGTACGCGGCGCGAATCTGTTCGATCGTCATTGTGGCAATGTCCAGCGATCAGGCGGCCGCCGCAGGCAATATGACAAATTGCGGCCTCGTGATCTGCAGCGGGCGCAGGTCTCTGACGGTGCCGGCATCAGCCTTGGGTTCCGGCTGCTTCTCTTCGGGCTTCTTGTCGCCTTCTTTGTCCTTGCTCGCGTCTTTCTTGGGCTCGGGAGATTTCGCGTCGGGTTTGCCTTCGGCCTTGGCAGTCGTCTTGTCCGCCTCGGGCTTGGCGTCGCCTTCGGGCTTTTTATCGCCGGCGAGCTTCTCCGTGAGGAATTCAACCGCCTTCGCGAGTTGCTTGTCCTGGAAATCGGATTTCGGAGGGCCGTCTTTGCTCAAAACGTCGCGACTGCGGCGATATTCCAGGTAACTCTCCTGCTCCGGCCCGGAAAACTGCACAGCAAACTTGTCGTCGGGCATCACGCCCCATTCGTCGGTTTCTTTTGAATCAGGAAAGCGGTGAATGTTCTTGCCGCTGGGCCGGTGATAGCTGGCCGTCGTCAGTTTCAACTGGCTCTTACCCTCTTCCAGCTTGATCACGTTCTGCACGCTGCCTTTGCCCCACGTCCGCTCTCCGACGACGATTGCCCGCTTGTGGTCTTGCAGCGCCGCGCTCACGATTTCGCTGGCCGAAGCGCTGTAACGATTGACCAGGATCGCCATCGGCACGTCTTTGAACTTGCCCGGCCTGGGTCGCGCGTACTGCGGCCGCTCTTCGGTATTGCGGCCCTTCGTGCTGACGATCTTCCCCTCTTTGAGAAACATGTCGCAGATGTCGACGGCGCTGTTGAGCAGTCCCCCCGGATTGAACCGCAGGTCGAGAATCAGCCCTTTGACTCCGTCGGAGGTCAATTCGCCGAGCGCCTTCTTGAGCTCAGCCGCCGTATTGCGGCTGAATGCGGTCAGCCGCACGTATCCGATCTTTTTCTCGGGATCGATCATGAAGTTCCATGTTCCATCGGTCTTGTGCGCGTCCCCCAGAACGGTGGGCATCGTGATCTTGGCGCGGGCCATCGTCAGGCGCTCGATCTGCGACTTGCCGGGATGAATGATTCCGATCGTGACTTCTTCACCTTCCTTGCCGCGCAAGACCTTGACGGCGTCATTGACCGTCATCTTTTCGGCCGACTTGCCGTTGATTTCCATGATTGTGTCGCCGGCCTGGATGCCCGCCTTGTACGCGGGCGTGCCGGGCAGCGGGGAGGTCACCGTCAGGCGCCGAGTCTGCGGATCGGGCTGAACCTGGATGCCGATGCCGGTGAATTCCTGCTCGATCTGTTCCGTGAAGCGCTGCTGGTCTTCGGGGCTGATGTAGTTGGAGTACGGGTCGAGCTCGTCCATCATGCCGCGCAGCGCAGCTTCGATCAGCTTGCGACGGTCGACATCTTTGACGTAATTGCGGTCGATCTGTTCGAAGGTGTCGGCAAAGACGCGCATCAGCTCGAAATACTGGTCGTTCTTGGCCGGGGCCGCGGCGGGCTCGGCTTTGGGCTCGGTCTGCGCCGGTGCCTTCTCTTCATCGTCGTCATCAGCGGCCCAGCCTCGGCCAGCACACAGGAATACGACAGAGACCAGCGACGCGACAAGAAGAAAGCGACACGCTCGCATGACCGACTCCTGAAGAATTAGGCCGCGGGGCGACACCCGCCCCGACACTCATAATTCTAGGGCAATCGAGGAATGGGAACAAGACGGCACCACTTGCATGGTACGTCCGGATGGCGGTGATGGCCTCCGACCTACCCTTGCTGTTGCCGACAACCCGGCAGCGCGATACAGTGACGGTATCACACCCGATCCGGCTAAGCTGCCCCCCTGCCGGAAGCTGCAACCTGCCTGCCCGAGACGATTCTCCCCTGGTTTCCTCCATGCCGCCGAGATTCGCCAGTCTGTCGATCCTGTGTGTCGCAATTCCGATTACGGGGTTCTGCGCCGCGCCGCTGTTTGCCACGGAGGCCGCACCGCTCACGTTCGAGCGCGACGTGCGGCCAATCCTGAAGACCTACTGTCTCGACTGCCACGGCGGCGGTGAAAAGCTGTCGGGCAATCTCGATCTGCGGCTGGCGCGCTTCGCCCTGAAAGGGGGCGATGGGGGACCGGCCATCGTTGCCCACGACGGCGCCGGCAGCCTGCTGGTTGAACGGATAAAGTCAGGGGAAATGCCCCCCACCGAAAAAAAGGTTCCCGCAGAGAAGATTGCCCTCATCGAACGCTGGATCGCCGCAGGGGCAGCCGCCGCTCGAAGCGAACCTGAACAGCTATCCCCCGGAATTGATATCACACCCGACGAGCGCGCCTACTGGTTCTATCAGCCGATCAAACCGCACGAGCCGCCGCACCTCGCCAGCACCGTCATCAACTCCGCCCAGCGTGCGCTCGAGCCGGGCGCGGCGCTGGTCCGCACTCCTGTCGATGCTTTCGTCCTGGCGCGGCTGCGCGAGAAGGGGCTGCACTTTGCCCGGGAGGCCGAACCCCTGACGCTGATCCGCCGCGTGGCGTTCGATCTGACGGGGCTCCCTCCGTCTCCGGCGGAGATTGAAGAGTTTTTCCAGGATACGGCCGCCGATGCCTATGAAAAAATGGTCGACCGTTATTTACAATCGCCGCACTATGGCGAGCGCTGGGCGAGGCACTGGCTCGACGTGGCCGGTTACGCCGATTCCGAAGGGAACGGTAACGAAGATACGCTACGGCCTTACACCTATAAATTCCGCGATTACGTAATCCGGTCATTCAACGCCGACAAGCCGTTCGACCAGTTCGTCATCGAACAGCTCGCCGGCGATGAGCTGGTGCCGCAACCGTGGTCGAATCTGCCCCCCGAGCAGATCGAAAAGCTCATTGCCACGGGTTTCGTGCGGATGGGGGTCGACGGCACGGCGACCGGCGGGGGCGACCTGGCGCCGGCCGCGAACCAGGTGGTGGCCGATGCGCTGAAGATTGTGGGCAGCTCGCTCCTGGGCCTGACGGTCGGTTGTGCGCAATGTCACGATCACAAATACGACCCGATTCCGCAGGCGGATTATTTCCGGCTGCGGGCCGTGTTTGAGCCGGCGCTCGATCCGGCCCACTGGCGTCGTCCCGGACAACGGCTCGTGTCACTCTACACCGACGCCGACAGGGCCAAGGCCACCGCCGTCGACGCCGAGGCGCAGGCCCTGCAAACCGAGTTCAATGCGAAACAATCGAAATTCATGACGGCAGCTCTCGAAAAAGAGCTGGAAAAGCACCCCGCAGATCTGCGCGACAAGCTCCGCGAGGCCTACAACGCTCCCGCCGACAAGCGCACCGACGAACAGAAGAAGTTGCTGGCCGACAGGCCGAGCGTGAACATCAGCACAGGCGTGCTCTATCAATACAACCAGGCTGCCGCGGACGAATTGAAAAAAGACCAGGAGAAGATCAATTCCAAGCGAGCTGAGAAGCCGGTCGAGGATTTCGTCAGCGTGACGAACGAAATTGCGGGTTCTGTGCCGGTGACCCACCTGTTCCATCGAGGCGATCACCGCGACCCCCGGCAGGCAGTTGGCCCGGGCGACATGACGATTGCCGCCCCGGAAGGCCAGCGACTGAACATCCCGGAGAAAGACCCGAATGTGGCCACGTCGGGACGGCGACTGGCCTTCGCACGCCACCTGATGAGCGGCCGCCATCCGCTGGTCGGGCGAGTGCTCGTCAACCGCGTCTGGCTCAATCATTTCGGACGCGCGTTCGTCGAGACGCCGGGTGATTTCGGAATGCTCGGCACACGGCCCACGCATCCCGAGTTGCTCGACTGGCTCGCCGATGAATTCGCCCGCCAGAACTGGAGCCTGAAACGACTGCATCGCTTAATTATGACTTCCGCCGTCTACCGGCAGTCGTCCGTAGGGCAGGTTTCCAACCTGCCTGAATCCGTCGACCCCCGCCGCATCGATTCCGACAACTCCCTCTATTGGCACTTCCCCCTGCGCCGGCTCGAAGCCGAAGCACTCCGCGATCGCATGCTGGTCGCGAGCGGCCGGCTCGATCGCACTCCGTTCGGCCCGGCCATCGCCGTCGAAGACGATTTTGCCGGGCAGGTCGTGATCAAAGACGACAAGCCCCGCCGCAGCGTCTACCTGCAGGTCCGTCGCACGAAACCGGTTTCGTTTCTGACTACGTTTGATGCGCCGGTGATGACGGTCAACTGCGAGCGACGCACGTCGAGCACAGGCGCCGTGCAGTCGCTGATGCTGATGAACAATGAGCAGGTGCTGAAGGAATCGGGAGTTTTCGCGCAGCGCGTCCGCACCCAGACTCCGACGAATTACCTGGCCGACCTGGCGGCGCCTTTTACAGCGAAGTTCCCCCGGCACAATGCGGCTTGGCAATTCGGCTACGGCACATACGACGAAGCCGCAAAAAAGGTTGGCCGGTTTGACCCCCTGCCGCATTTCACCGGCTCGGCCTGGCAGGGAGGCGCGGCGCTGCCCGACCCGGGATTGGGCTGGGTCATCCTGCACGCCGCGGGAGGCCACGCGGGCAACGATCAGCAGCATGCCGCCATTCGCCGCTGGACGGCGCCACGAGCCGGTGTCGTGGCAATCGCAGGCAAGCTCAAGCACGGCTCGGAAAATGGTGACGGGGTCCGTGGACGGATTGTCGCGGGCCGCGCGGGACTGCTCGGCGAGTGGCCGGCCAAGGCGCGCGAGGTCGACACGGCCGTCCCTTGCGTCGAGGTCGAAGCGGGCGAGACGATCGATTTCGTCACCGATTGCCTGGGAGACGTCACCAGCGATTCGTTCGAATGGGCCGTCGATGTGAAGCTGGCCGACGCGGCAGGCGCCCTCGTCGACAACTGGCATTCATCGGCCGATTTTCACGGGCCGTATGGCGCATCGCTGCCGCAGCAGGTGGCGTTCGCCTGGACGATCGCCTACGAGCGGCCGATCACCATCGACGAGCTCGACATCGCCTGCCGGTTCCTTGCCGAACAGATTGCCCACCTGCGGTCTGCCGGCGACAAGGCCGACCCCGAAATGACCGCACTCACCAGCCTGTGCCAGCAACTCTTCAGTTCCAACGAGTTCCTGCATGTCGACTGAATCCATGATCTCCACACGGCGACAATTTCTGGCGAGCTCGGCATTCGGGATCGGCTCGTTCGCTCTGGCGCAGTTGCTCAAGAACGACCGGCTGCTGGCCGAGCCGAGCGGCAAGCCGGGAGAAAACCTGCCCCTCGACCTGCGCACCCGAGCCCCGCACTTCGCTCCGAAGGCGGACGCCATGATCTCGCTGTTCATGCACGGCGGTCCGTCGCACGTCGACCTGTTCGATCCCAAGCCCGAGCTCACGAAGAACAGCGGCTCAGACTATAGCGGCGACGTCGTGTTCAGTTTCGTCAACCGCGCCAGCAAGAAACTGTTCGGCAGTCCGTTCAAGTTCGAGAAACGCGGGCAGTGCGGCACCGACGTTTCGGAACTGCTTCCCGAGATCGCCGGTATCGTCGATGACGTCGCTGTCATCCGGTCGATGCACACCGGGCACAACGGCCACGAGGTTTCGATCCGCTATTTTCACGGCGGAATCGCCGGCGTCACCGGTCGCCCGACCATGGGAAGCTGGATCGTTTACGCCCTGGGGAGCGAATCGCAGAACCTGCCCGCGTACATGGTGCTCGCCGATCCGGCGGGACACCCGGTCGACGGGACTCTCAACTGGTCGAACGGGTTCATGCCACCACTCTACCAGGGAACGGTGCTGCGGGCACAGGAGCCGAGAATCTTCAATCTCGATCCCCCGGCGCGGCTTAAGGGGACGTTGCAGCAGCAGAATCTGGCGTTCCTCGATCAGCTCAACAAACGGCACCTGCAGAAGCACCCGGGCGAAGCCGAGCTCGAGGCCCGCATCGCCAGCTACGAACTGGCCGCCTCCATGCAGACGGCCGCGAAAGAGGCCCTCGATATTTCCAAAGAGCCCGAGCACATCCACAAGATGTACGGGCTCGATGAAGACGTCACGCGCTCGTACGGAGAGCGCTGCCTGATCGCCCGCCGGCTGGTGGAGCGCGGAGTGCGGTTCGTGCAACTGTTCCTGGGAGGCCAGCCGTGGGACAACCACAACACGATCCGCAAAAACCTCCCCGACATCTGCAAGCGGACCGACAAGCCTTCGGCTGCGCTTGTCAAAGACCTGAAGCAGCGAGGGCTGCTCGACACGACGATCGTCCACTGGGGAGGCGAAATCGGCCGCCTGCCGGTGTGCGAAGGCGAGCTTAACGACTCCGCGGGGCGCGACCACAATGGCCAGGGCTTCACGATCTGGCTGGCCGGCGGCGGCATTAAGCCCGGCATCACGTACGGCGAAACCGATGAAGTCGGCCACAAGGCCGCGGTCAACGTGGTGACTCCCAACGACTATCAGGCCACGATCCTCAATCAGCTCGGTCTCGATCACACGAAGATCGTGTACCACAATAATGGCCGCGAACAACGTCTCACCGACGGCCGCCCCGCCCGAGTCGTGAGCGAGATTCTGACATAAGCCAGAGTCCCCGATTTTTTGAGACCGGCGAGTCCACCAGCCGCTCAGAAGCGGCCGAGCACTGCGTCTGTAAACTGGGTTACTGCTCCGCGCCGACCCCTCTTGAGTCGTTGCTGCGACGGATGGTATATTCCGCCCCCCGTTTCCATCGGCACGGCGAACTTGGCGATTCGAATGCTCGACCCCGCAGGACCTGCTGACGCTGATCCGCTCGCGGCGGAGCCGCCACTTGAGCAGGCGCTCGAACCTGCCGCCGATGCGGCGCTCGCAGCCGAAATCGAGACGCCCTTCGACGATGGACTGGCCGAGACCGACGTCGCGGGTGATGGCTGGTCGGGCGCCGACATCGAAGCGGCGTATCTCAAGGCCCTTTCGGCGATGGAAGACGTTCCCGTTGCCGAGGCCGCCGAAGGCGAAGTGAACGCTGCGGATCCGGCCGCAACTGCCGTCGACCAACCGCGGGCAGCCGATTCATCCGCGGTTCAAGTACCGGATTCTGCGCAGGACGGCGCGAGCACGCCGGCCGAACCTGTCGCCGAGGGACAATCGCCGCCAGCCGCCGCGGACCCTGCGCCTGGCCCGCGCCTGGCGCGGGGAACCGACCGGCCGACCAAACCGGAAGCGATCGAAGAGTTCTCGAACGTCTCGCCGCCGCAGGTTATCGAGGCCGCGCTCTTTGTGGGGGGTGGCCCGCTGACCGCTCGCAAGATCGTGGGGTTGCTGCGAGGCAGCTTCGACACGGCGTCCGTCGAGCAGACGATCGAAGATTTGAATACCGCCTATGCAGCCCAGGCCCGACCTTACGAAATCCGACTGGGAGAAGGAGGTTATCGCCTCGAACTGCGGGCCGAGTACGATCGCCTGCGCCACCGCGTGTACGGGTCGGGACCGCGCGAGGTGCGCCTGGCGCAGGACGTTCTCGAAGTGCTGGCGCTCGTCGCGTATCGCCAGCCGATTTCGGAAAAAGAAATCGTATCACACGGCAAGCAGAATGCCGGAAACCTGCTGCGCCAGCTCTTGCGGCGGGACCTGATCGCCTTCGAACGCGGACCCGGCGGGCGCAAAGACCTGCAGTATTACACGACGCCCCGGTTCCTGTCGGTCTTCGGCATCGCCACCCTCGAAGACCTCCCCCAGGCCGAAGACCTGGCCAAGAAGTAGTGAAGCTGGCTGCTGGGGGCGGCATGCCTTATCTTGGTGGCATGTCGTGGGACGAGGTTCTCGGTCACAAGCGTGAAATCGAAAAGCTCCGCAGCGGCTCCGCCGCCGGCCGGTTGGCGCATGCCTATGCTTTCGTGGGACCGGCGGGTATCGGCAAACAGCGGTTCGCTTTCGAATTCGCCGCATGCCTCTTGTGCGACCGCCACGTCGATGCCGATCTCGACTCGTGCGGCGAGTGCTCGAGCTGCGTGCAGGTGACGGCTGGAACGCATCCCGATCTGCTGACCGTTGCCCTGCCAGAGGGCAAGAGCGAGTTGCCGATCAGGCTGTTCGTCGGCGACAGGGAAACTCGCGGCAAAGAAGGCTTATGCCACGACGTGTCGCTCAAACCGATGTCGGCGCGGCGGCGGGTGGCGATCATTGACGACGCCGAGATGATGAATGAAGAGTCGTCGAACGCGCTGCTCAAGACGCTCGAAGAGCCGCCACCTGATTCCGTGCTGATCCTGATCGCGACCAGCGCCGATGCGCTGCTGCCGACGATTCGCTCGCGGTGCCAGGTCATCACATTCCAGCCCTTGGCGGCCGCCGACGTGCAGCGGTTGCTCCTTCAGCAGGGGCTGACGAACGACGAACGCGAGGCCAAACAGATCGCAGTCCTGTGTGACGGCAGCCTCGATGCGGCCCGGCAGTTGCTCGATCCGCAACTGCGGGCTGTGCGCGACGAACTGTACGAACTGCTTGCGGCCGAACCGTTCCGCAGCGTGCAGACGGCGCAACGCATGATCGAGTGTCTGGAGCCGGCCGGCAGCGAGAAGTCGTCGCAGCGCGAGTACGCCGGCTGGGTCGTGAAGTTCTGCGTCGAGTTCTTCCGGCGCGCGCTGCTGGCGGCCGCCGGTGCGCCGGCCGGGACGTCTGCGGAAATCCCGCAGGTGCGAGCCTTCCTGCAGCGCTGGAGCGAGCCCGCACACGAAACGCTCGACCGCCTGGCTGACCTTGTTGAGCGCAGCCTGGCGGCGGAAGGGCAGCTCGCCGCCAACACGGCCA
This sequence comes from Planctomycetia bacterium, assembly GCA_016200145.1. GTDB lineage: Bacteria > Planctomycetota > Planctomycetia > Planctomycetales > Planctomycetaceae > JACQFH01. Next base: position 9,212 of record JACQFH010000283.1, read on the forward strand.
TCCCCCTGTGCCTGGAATCCTTCTTCGACGACGTGGGGAAAGCGCTGCGCTCGTAGGTCCCGCCTGCCGACTCTCGTTCCCACGCTCTGCGTGGGAACGCGCGTGGCGACGCTCTGCGTCGCGTTCGCGGATTACCCCTGTCCCGGTAGCTCGGGGCGCACTTCGCGCAGGACGCAGAGCGTCCGAACGAGAAATCGTCACCCGCACACGATCGCCGCACCGCGGTTGAGGGGCGCGGCGATCGTGAATTCGCAGTCGCGGCCCTCGGGTGCGGCGGCCAGGTCGGCGGCGAGCTGACCGGCAAACTCGACGTGCGGACAGAGCACGAACAGCGTCGGACCCCACGACGATTGTCCGTAGCCCGTCAGGCGGCGATGCACGAGCAGCGGTTCGATGCGTCGCATGCGATCGTCTGCAAACACGCCCCCCTGCACGAGAGCAAAATACTCGCCGACGATCCGACCGAACTCGCCGATCGCGGCGCACGCCGCGTCGAAATCGCACTCGACAGTGGCCGGCAGAATCCCGGTAAGAGCAATTCGGCACAAACGGTCGGTCGTGGCGGTCGGCATAGGTGCCAGCCGCGCAAGATTGTCGGTTTCGTCGGCCCCCGAGATGCCTGCGGCTCCGTGCGGTCGGATCAACAGCAGCCTCCACTCATCGGGGAATTCAACTCGAGCCACAAGCGGGCTGATTTCACCGGAAGGAAAGTGCCCGGCTTCGACCAGCAGGCCCCCTTGTTCGAAGCCGTGCAAGCCCAGTGCCGAACGCAACCCCCGGCCGGCCTGGCGCGCGAGCTCGGCGGGAGCCCCCCCGCCGGTTCCCCCCAGCAGCGCAGAAATCCGGGCGACCGCCATGGCCAATTGTGTTCCCGACCCAAGGCCGGCATGCGCCGGCGGCGATTCGACGATCTCCAGGCGCAGGGGCCCCAACTCGCCCGAATTACGCAGCCGTGCGAGTAACGACTCGACGCGAAACCGCCACGGGCCGCACGATAATTCATCGGTCGCTGCGGCCCGGGCGGCCCGTACGACGAATCCCGGGCGGTCGATCATCAGGCCCACTCCGCCGAATTCCCTCCCCCCAGTCGGGCCGTGCGAGATAAACCCGAAGTGCAGCCGTGCACCGGTCGTAATCGTGATCTCAGTCATTTGGAACCAATTGTCGACTGCACGTGCGCCTGGAGCAACTCAAACGCCTCCACCTCCCTGGGCCCGGCGGTCTTACCAACAATCACTGCCAGCCTCTCGAACTCGCGCACGATTTCTTCCGCCGGCAACAGGTGCGTGCGGGTCGCCAGAATGGCGCCCTCCAGAACGGCGTGCCGGGCCCGGTTGAATCCCAGAAAATCTCGCAGCCGTCCACAATGTACGACGCGGGCCTGCATCGACGCCCGTTCGCCTGAATCGTCGCAGTCTTCGAGCTCGAATTCGTACCAGCGGCACGCGCCCGACAGCACCCGACCGGAGACTTTCACCGCGGCAAAGTGCTCGGGCGGCTCGGAAAGCGCCCCGATCGCCGCACGGGCCAGCAGCAGAACATCATCGACGACGTGAAACACACCGCAGGGACGTTCCTTAAGATTCAGATAGGTGCGGCTCGTTCGAAAGGGGCGCAGGACCAGGCGGGTCAGGGACTCGTCGACGATCGGCCCCATGGGAGCCACGTTCAACTCGCCCTGCCGGTCGACACTGGTGACAATTCCTTCGAGAATCATGGCGGTCGAAGGAATTATACCGTGTGCCGCGCAAACTTACTTCAAGAGGCCCATCGTGAAACTGACCAACTGCCTGATGTCGGAATCCTGGCTGACAACGGGTATGGCAAAATCGATGGCGATCGGCAGAGGCCCCATCATGGGAACGCTCAGGCGGAGGCCGGCCCCCACGGTCGCGCGGAACCGGTCCAGCGTGACTTGGGAATCGACCGTTCCGAAATCGCTGAACGTGACAACCTGCAGCATGTTGTCGGCAGTGATGGGGAGCAGATATTCGACCGTTCCCAGTGCCTGGAAGCGGCCGCCGATCGCCACGCCGTTCACCCTGGGCGTCACGCCGTAGAAACGGTACCCGCGGAAGCTGGCGAAGCCGCCGGCATAATAGCGTTCGAAAAAGGGCGTCTGGTTGTCGGTCCAGCCGAACTGGCCCACGACCGAAATGACATGCCGGTTTCCGCCGTCTGGGCGTTCCCGCACGAGGAAGTACTGTTTTCCTTCGACGTCGAACTTGGGATAGACGAAGTTGCCGAACCCCTGTTCGTAGTCGGCCTGGATGTAATGTCCGTGACCCGGCAGGAAGGCGCTGTCGCGCGTATCGTGAACGAGGCTGAACTTCGCGGTCGAAATGAAGTTGTCGCCGAGCGCGATTGCAATGTCGTGCGGAACCGGCAGGCTGGGGTTCGTGATCTCGACGTTCTCAGCCCGTAGCGTCATCGACGCCGACAGGACGGGAGTGAACTGGCGTCCCACCGTGACTCGCCCGCCGCCGCGCCGTTCCCACCAGTTCGGGAGCACGCGGCTGAAGTACGATCCGCTCACTCCGAAACTGATGTCCTGTTCGAGGAAGAACGGATCTCGCCAACTGACGAGGTAGCGGCTTAACTGAATGCCGGGCATGGCCTCGACCCGCAACTGCTGACCGCTGCCGCGCCAGGCTGTTCCGTCGATGATTTCCTGAAAAGTTCGGGGGGGCTTGAACAGATCGAAGTTGTTCTCTTCGAGCACGGCCGAAGCCAGGAGCCCCGCGTTGCTGTTGACCGAGACGCCCAGGTTGATTCGCCCGGTCTGCGTCTCGCTGACCGTGACAACCGGTTCAACGATGCCCCACGGCTCTTGCTGAACGTAGTCGTCGCCGGGAGGACTGTCCTGCGAATCGCTGAAAGGCAAGCCATCGTAAAAAGTGGGGGCTTGCCCCCGAAACAGGGTCGGCGCCGGGTCGGGCTCGGTGGTTGCCTTCGCCTTCCGAACGGGACGGCGCGGTTCTTCGGGGGCGTCGCTCTGACCGCGCGCCAGATTCAATTCGTGTCGCGGCCCGCGCGGTTCCGCGGGCTTGAGGGTGATTTCCGGCGGGGCGCCCCCCATCGGGCCGGCTGCGGCGCCGGGCCGGCTGCCGGCGAAGATCTGGGCGTTTTTCAACCGCTGCTTGCTCTTTTCAATTTTGGCCATGCTGGCCAGCTCGCCCGGCTTGAACGTGAGCTTGGTGAGCACCGCCGTTTCTTTGGTGTGCGGGTGGTCGCCGTTGATCCGTACGTGGATGCGGCCGATCTTGTAAGGGCGGTCTTCTTTGATGTCATAGACCAGGTCGATGTAACCGGGTTCTTCGTAAGACCGGTGCCGCGGCTCGATCGTGGCGAAAATCCTCCCCAGTTCGCCGTATTGAGCGACGATTTTCTCGCGGTCGGCCATGACGAAGCGATGCGTATAGAGCTGGTTCGACTTGACCTTCATGTTCTCGCGGAGCTTCGCTTCAGGGATGACCCGGTTCCCGACGAATTCGACGTTGCGAACTTTGTAGCGATCGCCTTCCTCGATGACGTATTCGATGTGGACGCGGGCCTTGTCTTCCGACACGATCTCGCGGTGCTTGATCTGCACATCGAAGAACCCCAGCTCCAGGTAATACTGCCGCAGGGCGTTGACGTCTTCGGGAATCGACGCCGGTTCGAACTTCCCGCCGAACAGCCACAGAATCTGGGTCTTCGTTTTGACCTGTGTCTTGAGTACAGGGGATGAGAAGTACTTGTTTCCCGCAAAGCTGATCTTCGAGACGACCACCTTGGGGCCTTCAACAATCTTGTACTCCACCTCGCGCTCTTCGGGAGAACCCCCCTTGACGAGTTCGACGGTGGCGTGCCGATAGCCTTTTTCCTGGTACACGCCGAGGATCCGATGGACGAACGACTTGTTCGTTCCCATGTCATACCCGCCGCCGACTTTGAGCTGGTTCTGGTCGGCCAGCTCTTTCAATTCCTTTTCCTTGATCTTCTTGTTTCCCGTGAATGTGAGTTTCGTGACTAGCGGTCGCTCGCGGACCCGAAATACGAGCACGGGTCCCTGCTTCGACCGGGAAATCCGTGTTTCCACGTCGAAGAACCACTGTTTCGAAACCAGCGTGCGAACGTCTTCTTTAGCCACTTTCGGATCAAACACGCGGCCGGGCCGCGTCTTGATCAATTTCATGATGTCGTCGTTCTTGATGGCCTTGTTGCCCTCGATCACGATTCCCACGAGCGGCTCGTTCAGCGTGTCGAGCTCGGGGGCCCGTTCGAGCCGGGCCTGTTCGGCCAGGGGGCCGCCCGCTGTTGATTTCTTCAGGTCGCCCGGGACGTCGCCCGGTTCGCCGTCGCTCGGCCTCCAGCCCGCTTTGTTCTCGAGCGGAGTGTTCTTCAGCGTCGGGAGCTTCGGTTTCGCCGGCGGCTTCGTCGTGAAATCCGAATCGAAATCTGGTTCGGGCTCGGCGCCGAGTCTTGGGGCCGCCGTCTTGCGGATATCGCGACCGACCCGGGGCGCTTTCATGGGCGGGGTCGATTCGGGCATCGGGCCCGGCTCGAGGTCGGGCTTGTTGCCCGGGCCGGCGGCCGGCACGTCGGGCATTTTCAGGTCGAAATCGTCGGGGACTTCCAGCGCACCGACGGCAGGCTTTGCCGTCGGAGAATTCCTGGCGGCGCGCCCGGCGCCGGGAGTCGCAGCCGGCCGCCCGGCCGGTTCCAGATCGGGAATCGCAGGAATTTCGTCGGCCGCGGGAGCCTCAGTGTCTTCGGCGAGAAACGGATCTTCCGTCTTCGGCGGCGATTTGGATTTCGCAGCCCCCAGAATTCCGAAATGCCCCCAACCCGCGGTCGCCGCCATCGCCGCGGCAATGGCGACGATCAGGCAGCGCATGATGTCCCTGCGGACAACACGGCTGGGGAGCCGGACACCAGTCATAGGTGGCAATTCCCGTTGGATTTACAAAGCTGAGAGGTGGTCGCGCAAGACGTGAGACGTGGGATGCGAATCCCGAGGGGGGCGGGACGATAGCTGATCGCCCGCGAATCGGCAAGATGAGTTTGCCGAACGCCGTAATCTGCGGATTCTGGAGAGCGCAGGGGGAAGCTAAACCAGCGATTCGCCGATTTTGTAGATTCCCGGCGTGTCAAGCACCTGATCGTTGGATTCGAACAGCTTGCGGAGGGCCGCCTTGTGGATCTTCATCTTCAGCCCGCCCACCCCCACGGCGCCGTAGCAGACGACGCCATCGTGCTCGACCGCCTTGTCGAAAACTGCGATTCCGGCAATGCCTGCCGGAGGAACGGCGTTGAGATCAATCGCCACCTTCAGCGACGAGAGCGACTTTCGCAGATCGGCGGGCAGCAATTCGACCCCCGCGGCCCCGGCGGCAATCACGACCTGGGCCCCGCGGCAGGCCGCTTCTAGTTCGGCGCGCGTCGCCGTCGCACAGGGTGCGAGCTCGGCCCCGGCAGGGGTGATCGTCCGGCGGAGTTCGTCGCAGGTCTGCACGGCCCGTTCGAGCGATCGCGAACCGACGCGAACGCGCGCCCCCTCGGCCGCCAGCAATTGCGCCGCCCGCAGTCCCACCGGGCCCGTCCCTGCGAGCACGACGGCCTGGGCGCCTGCCAGCGAGAGGTGCTTGCGCGCCGACAGCACGGCGGCGGCGGCGGTCGTGTTCGAGCCGTTGGAGTCCATGATCACCGAGACTCGCATCGGGCCGAAAAACGTGCGAACAACTTTCTTGAGCAGCGCTTCGCCGGCAGAGACGTTGCTGCCGCCGATGAAGATCGCCGTTTGCGCCAGGTCTTTGCCGCCGCGCGTGAAGATCGCGCCGTGCACCAGCGGCTCGACCGTTTCCGGCGTTACCCCGGCATAGCTGAACAGTTGATCGACGTCGGCATCGACTGCCACGACGCGGTCGAAGACGCTGGGCTGCGGATCCGTATCGAGCTGAATCAGGATTTTCTTCATGGCGTCACACAAAGACAGCCCACGGGCAACTTGCCTGTGGGCTGCAGCAGAGTTTCCGGACTCGCGGGCGCCAACCTGCCGGTTGTTCCCGCGAACTGGATCGATGAATCACACGCCCGAGAAGGGATGCTTGGCGGTTGCCTTCTTGGAGATCATTTCGCTGGCCGAAGGTTCCCCCTTCATGGCACGGGCGATCGACAGCTTCGTCGCTTCGTAATTGTATTCGAAGATCTTCTTGTCGTCGGCGGCCTGCCAGTGGATGAACACGCCGCACACGATCACCAGATTCTCGGTCTGATCTTTGGGGATGATCCCCTGCTCGACCGAATCGGCGACGGCCTTGGCGACGGCGTACTGCGCGGGGCCGAACATCTGCACGGCCTGCTTGGCGCCCTTGATCGTGACTTTGGTGATCAGCACCGTGGCGGGCTTCACGGCCAGGTTTGGGGTCAGCACGGCCAGCAGATTGCTGTGCCCGGCCGACTGCCGCGCCAGGGCATTGGCGAACGCCACGCCCACCGGGCCGGCTTTGTCGCCAATCAGAAGATCGATGTGCGCCACTTCATTGCCGTCACCAACCAGGGCTTCTCCGACATACATGGACATAATGCTCTCTCCTCGGGTGTGCGAATCTTGTGTGCCTGAAAATGTCTGTCACAATGCATCTGCCGGACGAGCCGTCCGCCAGACTTAGATAACAATTCGACTGCCGGAATGCCAGTTTGCCTCGAACTTTTTTTGACGCATCCCGCCTCGGCGGCCCGGCTCATCGATCTGATGAAAAACGGCCGCCGCTCTTGATTCTGGGAGCCAGCACGCGGGCTGCCGCTCATTCAGCGATTCGTGCCGGATTAGCGCCAATCTGCGCCGACATGTTCGCCGACCTCGACCTCTCGGCCTGCGCCCGCGTTGTGCCCTGTGCCGATTACCCACGAGGACTGGTCGCCGCCGCCGCGACCGCTCCCGATGCTCCTTGGCTCTACACGGGGGGGCTCGAAAACCATCCGGCAATCGTGCGGCGGATCGCGCAGTCTCGCCTGCTGTGGGGGAACGGGGCCGACGTCATTGCGAAAATCCGGAATCCCTGGCGCGTCGCCGGCGAGCTCGTCGAACGTGGATTGCCTGCACTGCATGTCTGGCCGCGCGGAAATTCACCGCCGGATGACGATGGGCGCTGGATGCAGAAACCGGTGCGCGGCGCAGCGGGACGTGGCATCGCGGTTTGGGACAGGATTCGCGCTGCCGGCAAGGCGTTGCGAGAATCGCATTATTTTCAGGAACACCGCGGCGGTGTTCCCCTTTCGGCGTTGTACCTCGGGCTGCCGGGGCGGACGATGCTGCTGGGGGTCACTCGCCAACTGATCGGACTTTCCGAAGTGCACGCACCCCCGTTCGCGTGGTGCGGAACAATCGCGCCGGCCTCTGTTCCGGCCCAGACGCAGGCGACGATTGTGCAGATCGGCGAGGCGCTGGGGGCGTGGGCCGGCCTGCGCGGGCTGTTCGGCTGCGACTTTCTTCTCGAAGCCGGAGTGCCCTGGCTGACTGAAGTCAACCCGCGCTATCCCGCCTCGACCGAGCTGGTCGAGCACTTGTTGCGCGTGCCGCTATTGGAATGGCACCGCCGCGCGTGCCAATCGCTCGTCGCATCGCCTTCAGGCGGTTGTTCAGGAAGACCGCCTGAAGGCGGTACTACGAGCGTCATCGGCAAGATCATTCTCTATGCCCGGCGCAATGCGACGGCGCCCGATTTCAGCCGCTTCATCAGTCGACCGACAAGCTGGATGACCGACGGGGACGGCACCAACGACACACTTCCTTATCTCGCGGATATTCCAGTTGCCGGAACGAGGATCATTGCAGGCCAGCCGATCTGCACGCTGTTTGCCAGTGCGCGCAACGACGAAGAGTGTCTTGCGAAACTCGTTCGCCGCGCCGCGAGAATTGAAACCCGCTTCGTTTGACCTTGCAAAATCAACCGCGAATCCGCGCGATGATCGACTGTCCGACTTCGGACGTTTTTGCCGTTCCCCCGAGATCGGGGCTCCGCGGGCCGCCGGTGCGGAGCAGGTCGGCAACCGCGCGATGAATCGATGCCGCGGCCGCGTCGAGCTGCAGGTGTTCGAGCATCATCGCCGCCGACAGAATCGCCGCCAGCGGATTGGCAATCCCCTTCCCCGTGATGTCGGGGGCCGAGCCATGGACCGGTTCGAACATGCTCGGAGACTTGCGGGTGGGGTCGATGTTGCCGCTGGCCGCCAGACCCATGCTCCCCACGACGATTGCCGCCAGGTCGGTCAAAATGTCGCCGAACAGGTTGCTGGCGACGACGACGTCGAACGATTCGGGCCGGCGGACGAATTCCATCACCGCCCGGTCGATCAGCAGCGATTCGGTAGCGATCTCCGGAAAGTCGCTGGCGACGCCGGCAAAGCACTCGTCCCACAGCACCATGCCGTACCCCTGGGCATTGCTTTTGGTGATCGACGCGACGCGCTTGCGCGGGCGAGTTCTGGCCTTCTCGAACGCAGCCCGGATAATGCGCTCGCACCCGCGCCGCGTGAACACCGACGTCTGGATCGCCACGTCGTGATCGGAATTCTGATAGACCCGGCCCCCGACGTTGGCGTATTCCCCTTCAGTGTTCTCGCGATAAACGAGCATGTCGATTGAGCGGGGCGCCTTGCCGGCAAGGGGACTGTTGACCCCTTCGTAGAGAAACGCCGGCCGCAGGCAGACGTACTGGTCGAACCGCCGGCGGATCGGCAAGAGCAGCCCGTTGAGCGTGACGTGGTCCTGCACCTGAGGATGCCCGACGGCCCCCAGCAGAATCGCGTCGTGGCCCGCCAACTGGTCGAGAAAATCGCGCGGGGCCATCCGGTTGTGCTCGAAGTAATAGTCGGTCCCCCAGGGATATTTCGTCCAGCGGAACTCCGCGCCGCACAGGCGCCCCGCGGCGTCGGCAGCGGCCATCGCCTCGCGCGTCACCTCAGGCCCGATCCCATCTCCTTCGATGACGGCAATATTGAGAGTTTTCAATGCCAGTGTTCTCCTTGAATTCCTCCCCGTCGAAGCAGCAAGTCCCAAGTCGGGGCCGCCGCGCCTACAATTCGTCCAGGACCGAGAAGATTTGGTCAACTTTAATTTTGAAACCCGGCAGTACCTTTCCGCCGGTCAGGGTCTGCGAACCCTTCAAGACCACGCCTTTGTTGGGGGCTGTGAATACTTTGATTGTTCGATTGGAAGGGTCTAAGTACCAAACGAGTTCAACGCCGGTCTCGAAATAATCCACCAGCTTGCGCGCCATCTCAGATGCCGTGTTGCTCTTGCTGAGCACCTCAATCGCCAGATTCGGTACGAGCTCGGGCATCGTACCGCGCGGCGGCTTGCCCTTCGGAAGTCGCGATCTGGCAATGAATGAAACGTCCGGAATCCGGATGAGTTTGGGAGAAAGCTTCAGCATGCCACCTTCGCCGGCAACTGCGCCGAGCTTTCGTGGACGCACGAATTCCTTCAGCAAGCTTCCGATTTCGAGGGCCAGCAGTGATTCTTCATAGCCCATGACCTTCTCCACGAGAACCCCATCGACGAGCTCGCACAATTTCTTTTCCCGATTGTGAATGGCAGCCACGTCGCGCGACGTCGCCAATCCAGGGAGAGGATCATGTCGAACTCGTTCAGCCGGCATTGGGCCGAACATTCTTGCGAGATCCGCCAGCGTGAGCGGCTTTGCGAGAGTCCTGGGAACTCGCTCGAGAACCGTTGCCATGGGAGATTGTTTTGCAATTGAAGAACAATGTGAATTCGTCATCCGATTATACCGGACCCAGACACTTCTGACAGCACTTCGTGTCGGTCAAATCGGGCTTTCGTTCGTCGAAACGCCAAGCCGTCGCCTCGCCGCCCCGAACGTCAAATACGTCGCCTCGCTTTTCATTCCGCCGGCCGACCCGTATTTTGGACGGCGGATTTCGTACCTCTACCGGGAGCCAGCGCCATGACCCGATCGACTGACCGCCGTGAGTTTTTGAAAACCGCCTCCGGCGCAGCCTGCGCCGGATTCATGAGCGGGGCGTTCTCGCATGCTGCGACCGCCTCGAATCAAGAGAAAAAGGACCAGCCCGTGAATTCCCAAGCCGACCTGCCAATCGTCGATACCCACGAACATCTGTGGGACCTGACCAAATTCAATCTTCCGTGGACGAAAGACAACAAGGTGCTGGGGCGGAGCTTCGTCACGAAAGACTATCTCGCCGCCACGCAGGGGCTGAACCTCGTCAAATCCGTGTACATGGAAGTCGACGTCGATCCCAAACAGCAGGTGCAGGAGGCCGAATACGTGATCGACCTGTGCCAGCGAAAAGACAACCCGATGGTGGGTGCGGTCATTTCCGGCCGGCCCGCGACCGATGAATTCCGCGCGTACATCATGAAGTACAAAGACAGCCAGCACATCAAGGGCGTGCGGCAGGTTTTGCACGGGCCAGACAATCCGCCCGGCTTCTGCCTCGGCAGCCAGTTCGTCAAAAGCGTGCAACTGCTGGGCGAGCTGGGGATGAATTTCGATCTGTGCCTGCGATCAGACGACCTGGGAGACGGCGCCAAACTCGTCGCTCAGTGTCCCAAGACGCGGTTCGTCGTCGATCACTGCGGCAACATGGACGTGACCGTGACCGACAAAAAAAAGCGGCAGGTCTGGATGGACGCCATGCAAGCTCTGGCCCAGCACGACAACGTCGTCTGCAAGATTTCAGGGATCATTGTCACGGCCAACGAGAACTGGAAGACATCGGACCTCGAGCCGAATATGCGGTTCAGCATGGAAACGTTCGGCCCCGACCGGCGGATGTTCGCCGGCGACTGGCCCGTGTGTACGCTGCGCGCCAGCTTCCGCCAATGGGTCGACGCGCTGAAAGAAATCGTGCGCGGGATGAATATGACTCTGGCCGACCAGAAGAAACTGTTCCACGACAACGCCGTCAGGTTCTACGGCCTGAAAGACAAGGGTTACAAGCCGGCGTGAAGCGCTCCACGCGGCAGTCGGACGGCGTAGGGTGGAATGAATTCTCGACGGTCGAAGAAATTGACGCGCGGACGGCCTGAAAAGGCCATCCGACGTGGCTACGTCTTCTTCTTGGGGGTCGTGCCGGGCTTGGTTCCGGGCTTGGTCGATTTGTCAGTCGGCTTGTCGGAGAGCGGATCGCCGGCAGCCGGCACGGACTTGGTCGGCTTGCGCGTCGTCTTGCCGACGTGCGCCAGAATCGACAGGCGATATGCCGAGATGCGGGATTCGACCACCGCACCGGTGCCCTCGCGGTCTTCGAACTCGAGCGCCACGTAGTCGGCGCCGATTTCCCGCACTTTGTGCCGCATCAGGACCCTGGTTTCTTCGTCTTCATACGTGGTGAGCACCGGCGATCCCCAGGCATCGTTCCGGTATTCGACCATCTGACCGACTTTCAGCGATGAAAAAATGCCGCGCGCTCCGCCGCCTCCGGGTTGAGCGGAAATCTGCGGCGACATGCAGAATGCCGCCAGAGCCAGTGCGCAAATCGTGCAGGCCGCCATGAGCCGAGCGTTCATCAGACGTTCCTCCGGGTTGGATGCGATAGGGAAAGCGATGGCCCGATTATTTCGACTGTCAGCCGAAATCGACCAGGGGGATTCAGGCACCGTCAGTATCGGGGAGGCCCGCGGCGCCCGTCAAGCGAATCCGGTGGCGTCCGGATTTAATCTCGCAGCGCGAAGGTGCCCCGGCCGCTAACGGAGCCGCCGGGGCACCGCGCCCGTCACGACAGCAGCAATTCCAGATCGTCGGCGGTCAGGTCGGAAATCAGATTGTTGTCGGCCTGCAGGATCGCGTCGGCGAGTTCCTTCTTCTTGACCTGCAGCTCGGCGATCTTTTCTTCGACGGTGTTGCGGCAGATCAGGCGATAAGCGAAGACCTGCCGCGTCTGACCGATGCGGTGCGCGCGGTCGATGGCCTGCATCTCGACGGCCGGGTTCCACCAGGGATCGAGCAGAAAGACGTAATCGGCCGCGGTCAGGTTGAGCCCCAGCCCGCCGGCTTTCAGGCTGATCAGAAACACGCCGCAGGCCGGGTCGGCCTGAAAGTGTTCGATTCGCTCTTTGCGGTTGCGGGTCTGGCCGTCGAGATACTCGTAAGTAATATGCCGCTGGTCGAGATACCGGCGGACAATCGCCAGATAGCTGGTGAACTGCGAAAAGACGAGCGCCTTGTGCCCTTCTTCCAGCAGGTCCGACAGGTGCAGGCCCAGCACGTCGAGCTTGGCGCTGGGGTCGTCGATGTGCTTCTCGTCGAGCAGCGCCGGATGGCAGGCCGCCTGCCGCAGCCTGAGCAATGCTTCGAGCACGTGGATCTTCGATTTGGCAAGCCCCTGCTTCTTTACCAGCCCCAGCAGCGAGCTGCGGTAATGATCTCGCAACTCTGCGTACAACTGTTCCTGCTGCTTACCCATGTTACAGACGATCGTCTGCTCGAATTTCTCGGGCAGCTCGCGGGCCACCTCGCTCTTGGTGCGCCGCAGAATGAACGGTCGCAGAGCGTGCGAAAGCAGCTTGCGCGATTCGTCGTCGGTGCCGTCGGTGGTGTGCAGTTTGAAGATCGAAGCGCGGCCCAGCATGCCCGGATTCAGAAACTCGAAGATCGACCACAAATCGCGCAGGTGATTCTCGATCGGCGTACCGGTGAGCGCCAGGCGGTGGCGGGCCTTCAGCAAGCGCGCCGCTTTGGCCACCTGCGACCCGGGGTTCTTGATGGCCTGCGCTTCGTCAAGTACGACGTACTCAAAAGGGATTTCCTTGAGGTGCAGAACGTCGCGGCGAACGGTGCCGTAGGTCGTGAGTACGACGTGCGCTTTACTGAGCTTCTTGCGTACCCGCGCGCGGGCCAGGCCCGTGTATTCAACGACTCTGAGGTCGGGTGTGAACCGCGTGCACTCCTGGTGCCAGTTGAAAATCAGCGACTTGGGCACGACGACCAGCGACGGCCGCTCGAGCTCCTTCTGCTGATGCCGGTCTTGCAGCAGCGCCAGGAACTGCACCGTCTTTCCCAGGCCCATGTCGTCGGCCAGACAGCCGCCAAACTGGAAGTCGTTCAGAAACTCGAGCCATCCCACCCCGGCCCGCTGGTACGGGCGCAACTCGCCGGAAAATCCGACCGGTTCTTTGGCGATCTCGATCCCGGAAAACTCACGGACCTTGCGGCGGAGGGAATCGAAGCCTTCGTCGAAACGGACCGATTCCTGCGCCGCCAGCAGCGCATCGAGCAGGCCCACCTGGGTCCGCGAGAATTTGACGTGGTCTCCTTCGGAAATCCCCAGTCCCGAAAGCAGCCCGTAATGCTTCATCCATTCTTCGGGCACGATGCCCAGTGAACCGTCGTCGAGCCGCACCGTGGTGTCGCCGCGCGCCAGCGCAGACAGCAGCTCCGGAAACGGAATCGAGCGCCCCTGAAAATCGACTTTGGCCGACAGCTCGAACCAGTCGATGCCCGACTTGATTTCGAAATTGAGGGGCCCCGGCTCGAGCACCTGCTTGCCGTCGGCGTGAACCTGCCATCCCCGTTGAAACAGCCCGCGGACCACGTGTCCCAGGGACCGGGCGGGGATTTCGGCGTCGGTCCGGCTGTGTTCCGCGGTGAGCAGTCGCCGCGCGCCCAGGTTGATGAGCTCGTTCCAGAAGGTTTCTTCACAAGCGCGGTCGCGCGTGATGCAGCGGCCCAGCTCGCGCTGCACGATCGCGCCCTGGGGGCTCGAACTGCGGATGATCGTCCCTTCGTATTCGAATCCGACTTCACCGGGCAGGCGTTCATGCTGCCAGCGAATCCCGCGCGGCGTGTGCAGCGTCAGGTGGGGCACGGGCCGGGCCGAAATCTCGGTCAGCCGCAAATCGGGAGGCAATTCCAGCCGCGGGAGCTGCGGCATGTCGAGCAGACGATCGACGAGGTCATGGCCTTCGTCGAGCGGCACGTCGACGGCGCCCTGCGAACGGAACATTTCGATCCATCCGAAGGCGTCGAAATCCTGAAGGCGCGCAATCTTGCCGCGCGCGATGACGAGGCCCCCGGGCACGACGAGCCGCGCCTCGTCGAGCGCGAGGGAATCATCGGCACGTCGCAGGCGGCCATCGACGTGCCACCGCTCTTTGTCGTCGTCGCGCACGACTTCGACGCACAATTCCCAGGGTGGGCCGTCGTCCCATTCCAGCGCGCGCGACTTTTCCCCCTCCTCCCCCAGGACGACGGCGCGCCCCGTGGCGCAGATCAGGGGGACGATCACCTCCGCGAGGCTGTGCGAAAGCGCATAGCGCGACGCGCCGGCCGGCGGATCGGCCTGCGAGGGGACCCATCCGGCGCGCTCGGGGGCGCCGCCGGCCAGGTACGCCACGATCTGCCGGTCGTCTCCCTCGATGTCGTCGAGCTGCCCCGGACGCAGTTTGAGGGGTTTGCGCTTGCCCCACTGGCCGTTCGAGCGCCGTTGACGCTGCGACGTCTGAACGATGAGCTGCCGCTTTTCGCGTCCCTGCACCAGATCGAATTCGTAGACGATTTCGCGCTCGCGCGTGGTTGCCGACGAAGTCGTCGCTTCGACGTGCATGTCTTCGCTGAGCTTCTGCAACTGAGACTTCCAGCCGGTCGCCAGAGGCGCCAGCACCGTGCTCAGCAGGGCCTGCCGCGAAGTGCTGGGGGGAGTATAAACGTCGCGGTGTGAATCCTGCTCCCAATAATCGTCCGACGAGGGAGCGCCCGGCAACTCGGCAGCGAACGGGGGGACGTGTCCGGGACGAATCGATCCGGCGATCAGTCCCCCGGCATCCACCGCCAGGATCGTCGCCCACAGATGCTTGCAGGCCCCGCTCGGCCGGTCGGCCTGTGAGCAGGTGCAGTGCAGGCGCAGCTCGCTCCCCTCGCGCGTCAATTGAGTCTGGTAATCGACTCCGTCGGAGACAACCGCGAAAACATGCTCGGGCGTCACCCGCGTGATCGAAACCCGCTCGGCTTTCAAATAGGCGGCGCCGCGAAATCGGATGTCGCCACGAAACTGCCCCTCTAAGACTTGCGCCAACGTCATTAAGTGGTCGATCCGTCAGAAATTGTGGCAGGCCTCGCGCAGTGGGCGGGGCGCCATGATCGGCAAAGAAGACGAAATGCCGATTATAGAAGGGCCGCGGCGGAAATTGAACATCGTCGCCTGGCAAAAAGCGATCCGAGGCAGTGCCCGCATGATACGACTTCCTGTCACGCAAGTCGTTCGCTCAAACGGCGAGGCAACCCTCCCCAGCCTTCCAGACCCACGCATCCTGCCGATCGACGCCGATTCCGATACGCCCTACGCTTCCGTCGAAGAGACCGCAGGAGGTTCCTGCTGAGCCTTCTCGGCATGAATCGCGGCGTGAACCTCGCTACGGTGGACCGGAATCTCTTTGGGCGCCTGGATCCCCAGCCGGACCTTGTCGCCCCGGATTTCGACCACCGTGACGACAATGGTGTCGTCGATCACGATGCTCTCGTTCTTTTTGCGCGAAAGAACCAACATTACCGACTGTTCTCCATCTGTTGCAGAAGTTGCGCGTCAATCAGCGGGGAGGCGATCTTCTCTGATCCGGCACAACCCCGTGTACGCTCCCTCCCTGTCGCGACTGGCATTTCAGCGACCAGTCACAAATTGATTGTAGACCCGCGGAAAACCAGGGTCAAGACGATATCCAACCCGCGCCGGGTGGGATTTCCGGGGCTCGCGACCGGGTTTTCCCCGATTTTTCGCGTCCGACATGGCTGTGCCACAATTGTGGGGCACGCTTTCGGTTCCGAAACCCATTGCAGCAGAATGGGTTGCGCAGTCTGACAGGTGCAGTCAGGTTGGAAAACCTGACCTACGCGGCCCGGTCCCCGCCGCCCAGCATTCCGGGCGCGTGGTACGAACGCTTTCCGAAATAAGCCTTTTGCGCCGCTTCGTCATTGAGGACGGTTTCGGAATCGCCCGAAACCAGAACCCGGCCGTCGCAGATGATGTAATTGCGATCGGTGGTCGTCAGCGTTTCCATCTCGCGGTGGTCGGTCAGCAGGATGCCGATCCCCCGGTCGCGCAGCGCTTCGATGATCTCCTGGATGCTCTGAATCGTCACCGGGTCGATCCCCGTAAACGGCTCGTCGAGCAGGATCAGCGTGGGCTTGCTGGCCAGGCACCGCGCGATTTCCAGGCGCCGCCGTTCGCCACCCGACAGCGTCGAGGCGATCGCCTTCGTCAGTTTCGTCAGGCCGAACTGATCAAGCAGATCGGCCGTGATCTGCTTTCTCGTACGCCGCCCGACGTGCAGCATTTCCAGAATCGCCAGGATGTTCTGCTCGACCGTGAGCTTGACGAATACGCTCGATTCCTGCGCCAGATAGCCCATCCCCTGCTGGGCCCGTTTGTACATGGGCCAGTCGGTGACGGCCACATCATCGAGCAGCACACGCCCGGCCGTGGGGGCGACCATGCCGCACGTCATCCGAAACGACGTCGTTTTGCCGGCCCCGTTCGGCCCGAGCAACCCCACGATTTCGCCGCGCTCCACATGAAAACTCACGTCGTTGACGACGGTGCGCGATCCATAAACCTTCTTCAGCCCCACGCATTCCAGCCGTGGCATGTCTCGTGTCCTCCTTGACTCGTTGGCAACGCGCCCCTACCGGATGCGGTGCATTCGGCCCACGTTGGGATAAAACGGCAAGCTGAACTTCGGCAGCGGGGGCCCGGGCGGTTCGTCGGAATGCGACCGGGGTTCGTAATATTTCTGGACCGCATAACCCCGCCCGTTGTTCAGGAACGGCACCCCGTGCGGCCAATACACGAAGAACGCCTTTCCGATCAAGAGGTGCCGCGAAACCGTATGCGGATACGCCCAGCCCCGGCTGTCGTTGCTGCGGGGACTGTTGTCGCCGAGCATCAGGAATTCGTCGTTGCGATCGTCGTCCGGATCGTCGTGCATGATGTACGTCCGGTCGGGGTCGGAGTGAATGTTCGGCAGCAGTTCGGTGCGGTAATAGACGTCCCGCTCGATTTTCAGGTGCGAGACCCGCAACTTGGCCATCCGGGCGCCAATTCCGACGGGAGCCAGATCGGCGTCGGTCGGGGAATTCGTCACCTTCGCCGGCGGATATTTGGAGCCCTCGTCGAATTCCAGCGATTTGACCAGCCGGTCGTCGACCCACACGCAGAGCCGGTCGTCGACGTTGGCAAAGCTGAACGAAAACTTTCCGGGTTTGTTCATCCCCGCCTCGAAGGGCTCGCCCGCCGGCTCCCACCGATCGCCGGCGCGGTGGAAATCGGGAGTGTAGCCGAGGGCGCCGCGTCCGGTTTTCAGGTCGATCGTGCAGCGGTATTTCCGCTGGCCCTCCACCAGCTCGAAGATCGCTTCGCCTTGCGCGGCCAGCGTTTCGACAGTGCACGTCAGCGTCAGATCGCCCACCCACTGCTCCTGTTCGTTCGACGGAACAAAGAATTCGGGCAGTTGATTCTGCCGCACGGCGAACGCGGCGTCTCCCGCCGTGATGCGGTTGTTGTACGCGTAAGAATCCTTGATCTGGTGGGCCGCGGGAGACGCCAGCGCCGGCGAACCGGCCTGCTCATCGTCTGCGTCGTTCTTCGCGCCGTCCTTCTTCGCGCCGGCGAGCGCACGCGTCCAGTCGGCGGCGGTCGGAACATAATGCGTGTAGCGGATCCAGTCTTCGTGATCGGCGTCGTCCGCGGGATCGACGCGGAAGGCCCGGGCTTTCGCGTCGTGCGTCCACTTCGTCGCCTGCGGCGGCTCGATCGGGGCCCAGCTCTCGGGCCAGCCCGCCGCCAGAAGCGCGGCCGCAGGGTGATCGTCGTCGTGAACCAGCAGTTGCAGTTGCCGCTGTTTTTCGGGCGGCTTGCGGGGGATGCGGAAGACGGCGGTCTCGTCGCCCAGGGGGCGCACCCAGACGTCGCCTCCCAGAAGCTTCAGCTCTTCGCCCGGCTTGCCCACGAGCCGCTTGATGTAATTTGTCTTCGCGTTCTCCGGAAACTTGAAGACCACCACGTCCCACCGTTCCGGTTCGTGAAATTCATACGGAAACTTGTTGACCAGAATGCGGTCCCCCGCGAACGTTTCGCGATCGAGAACGTCGTTCAGGAACCGGCAGTTCGCATTCGGGCAGACGGCAAAGTGCGTGCGATAATGAGGCACGATCGCCCCGTCGCGCACTTCGGCATCGTTGGCAGGCATCGAATTGACCCCCGCGGCGAATCGCGTGCCGCATTGCCGGCACGTGACGTCGCGGTGCTGCCCGTACAGCGTGGGCGCCATCGACCCCGTGGGAATGACGAACGCTTCCGCCTCGAACGTGCGAAACAGAAACGCCAGCACGAACGCCACCACGATCGACTCGATCGTTTCCCGCCAGTTGTCGGGCGGTTTCTGCTGCTGCCGGTCGGCGGTGGCTTTGGGCTGTTTCTCGGTTGTGGTTTTCATGGTTGTTCCCGATCTTCGCCGCTCGAAATCTGAGCGCGAAGAATGTGACGCCAGCAGTGTCGAAATTGTCCGTTGCGGATTCCTGGCAGCAGGCATGGCACGAGCATGGTACTGCGTCGCCTCAAACTTCATTGAGACGCATTCGTTTAACCCGGAGCCACCGGCGACGGCGCGTCCGCGTGGCTTGCCAAAACGCCGTCGCCGCAGGCTCCGGGTTAAACGATCCCAAGGAGACGCCGGATTGTTCAGTGAATATACCGCATCTGCGAAAATTCGGGAATGCGGATCTCCTGTTGCAGGCCGCCGATGCGGATCCGCTGCTTGCGGCTGGGAACATGCACGACCAGCGGCTTCCCGACCAGCAGGTCCCCGGTCAATACGGCCTTGCCCGACCAGCTTCGACTGTCTTTCGAAACGGGGCTGTTGTCGCCGAGCACGAAGAACTCGTTATCGAGCAACTGGACCGGCCCTGCGGTCCCTCGCCGCCCCAGGTCACTGGTGTAATACACGTCGCGATAGAGCTTGATTGCATCGATGTCGACCTTGCCGCCGCGGGCCGCGAACCGAACCGGCTGCCACGGCGTCGGGCCCTGCTCTGTCGTCCCCGGAAAGCTCCACGGTTCGAACGCCGGTTTGCCGTCAATGGCCATCAGAACTTGCCGGTCCATGAGCGATAACTCGATGATGGCTCCTTTCGTGAACAGAAGGTCGTCGAGCGTCGCCGTGCGCAGCGTGCGGCTGGTCTGCTCCTCGATCAGTTGCACCGTTCGAGTTTTTCGGTCAAACACACACCGAAACTCATGCGTGCCATCCGTCATCGCCAGCGCGAATTCACCATTCCCTTCGCCCCATCGCGCCCGCAGCGCGATCATCAGGTCGCGGACTTCGTGATGTCCCTCGCCGTCGCGGCCTCCGTTGTAGCCGTAAATGTCGACGATCGGAGCGATGTGCGATGCCTCGTACAGCCGTTCGATCGCACTCTGCGATTCGACGTCGTCGACTCCGGCCAGAATCTGATCCCGCAAACTTGCCGGCATTGCACCGCGGCACACGAGGGTCTGCGATTCGGCGTCGTATCGCAATGGTTTAAAGCCCCCCTGCAGTCGATCCAGCGATTCGGGCCAGTGCGTCAGCGGAACGCTCGTCGCATGAAAGCCGCCGCGCCGGATCCAGTTCCGGTAATGCACCCATTCCCATTGATCCGAGGACGGCTTACCGGGCGTGAAATGAAATGCCCCCCCCTCCGCGCGCCAGCCGCCCGCCGGACGGTCGATGATCCAGCGAGGTCGCCACTCGTCGTCGTCATCGGGCGGGCGCAAATCGTGATCGTAAACGGGAATTCTCACGCCACACTGAGTCGCATAGGTTTTTGCCTGGATCTTCCCGGAGACATAGACGTCGCCCCCTTTGACCTCGACCGACTCGCCCGGCAATCCCACAACTCGTTTGACGTACGCCTGCCGCAGCTTATTCGGATTCTGGAAGACGATCACTTCCCAGCGGCGCGGCGACCGTACCTCAAACGTCCCTCGATGCACGAGCAGGTGATCGCCGTAGCTCTCTGGCAACTCCTGATACGCGATCCCGCCGCGCCCACAGTTCGGACAGACGGCGGCGGCCACCGACCCCGTCCCCTCGACGGCGAAGGAGAAGCGGCAACTCGGGCAGACGGCGGCGCGGTGTTTTCCCAGCAGGCAAGGCGCCATCGAGCCGGTCTCGATCATGTACGCGCCGGCGAGAAATGTGCGGAACATCGTCACCAGGATGACGAAGCACGCAACCAGCTCGATGATGGTGCGCAGCCACCCCGAACGGTGCGCGGCTCCTGACGGGGACTTCGTCAATTCTGCCATCGTCTCTCTAACAGGCTATCGGCATGATTGATTTCCCTCGTGACGGGCACACCTGCGGTTTCCGCAGCAGTGCCGTGCCGCTTTCGGGTCGCCGACTATTGTCGTCTTTCGCTCCGCGAAAGAACGCCCTTTCGCGGAGCGAAAGGCGACAATCGTCGACCCGAATATTAAAGTGCGATAAGGCGCCAGGGACTCACGGGAATCCAGAACTCCTCGGTTGGATTTTCCGCGAATTCGCGCACCGGATCAATTCCAGTCGTGTCCACACAAGCGATGGATCGCCCTGAAAAGCAGTCATGACGGCCTTCTCTGCGGCTACCGTCTGTCAGCACGGCAAGATTTTGTGCATCACGACTGTGTCCGGGTAGTCGCCCGGGCCGTAAATCCCGGCCTGCTGCTCGTTGGTGAGCGGCAGCATACTGAAACCCGCTTTGGCATAGGCGCGAATCGCCCTCACGCTCCACCAACCTCGATGATGAACGACCTTCCGACGTCCGGTCTCGTCCCGTCGAAGAAATGGGGAGCGTAGTCTTCGCAGAACTGTTCCCACGCAGGGGCCAGAAACTCTGGGAAATGAGGCGGTCCCAGCATCGACGATGTCAGGTCTGACTTGGCGAGCCATTGGTAAACGGCACGTCGGTCGTTTTCCCGAGCCGGTCGAAGAGTCACCAAAGAACCGCGGATGATCATCGCGAATCTGGATCCTGCGTCTGTCCGGACTTCGAGTCAATTCCGAATCGCCTCCACGGCCAGCTTCTGAAACTCGGCCCGCAGGTCGGGGCCGTCGTTGCCGAAGCCCTGGCGCGCGATCATCAGGATGAAGATCGTTTCCTTCGCCGGGTCGGCATGGCTCTGCGTGCCAAACGCGCCGCCGTGACCGAACGTGCCGGCCGAAACCATCTGCATCCCCCCCTTCGGCTCGCGGACGAGCGAGAAACCCAGGCCCCAGCCGGTCTCGGCCCCGAGACCTGGAATGTTCTCTTCGGTCTGGAATGACGTCATCTGGCGGACGGCTTCGGCCGACAGCACGCGCTTGCCGTTCAGGTCGCCACCGTTGAGGACCATCTGATAGAAGCGCACGATGTCGGCGGCCGTCGAGTACAGCCCGCCCGACGGATTGGGGGTCGTCTCGGGCGAGAGTTCGAACAGCCAGTGCTTGCCCGGCTCGAGGTCCTTTTTGTCGGCGGTCGGCTGGTACAGCTTCGCCAGGCGCTGCCCCTGCTCAGGCGTCGGACGGAACGAAGTTTCTTTCATGTCGAGCGGCGAGAAGATTCGCTCGGTGAGAAACTGATCGAACGCTTTGCCCGAGGCGACTTCGACGACGCGCCCCGCGACCGAAAGGCCGGGGCCATAAAACCATTTCGATCCCGGCTCAAATTCGAGCTTCGATTTGGCAAGCGCTTCGGCGGTCTCGGCCAGCGTCCCCACGTTCTTCTGGTCGCTCTTGAGGCCATTCGTGTGCCGCAGGCAGTCGCGGACTGTGACCTCGCGCGCGGGCTTGTTGCCGTCGGCGAGTGTCGTCTGCGAAAACGCGGGAATGTACTTCGACACGGGATCGTCGAGCTTGAGCTTGCCCTCGTCCTGCAGAATCATCACGGCGGCTGCGGTGATTGGCTTGGTCATCGAGGCGATGGCAAACAGCGAATCGGTCGCCAGCTTGCGATCCCCGGCGACGTCGGCCTGGCCTGCCGCGTCGAGATACACTACGCGCCCGCGCCGCGCGACGAGCGTCACGGCGCCGGTGATCTGTCTGGCGGCGATGAATTCTTCCATCCGCTTGTGGATTTTCGCCAGGGCCTGCTCGTCCATTCCCGATTCGGCGGGTTTCCCTGCCGCGACAAGGCCGGCGTCGCGGCTGACTGCC
>JACQFH010000284.1 GCA_016200145.1 Planctomycetia bacterium
CATTTTACGCCCAGCAATACAACTTTGCGACATCACCAATGATTCCGCATTTTTCGCGGTTGCCGGGCGAGGTCTCGTTCCCACGCTCTGCGTGGGAACGGCCGCCACGAACGGCTGTCCGTCGTCTGGCGAATCCTGTTCGGCTTCCTCGAGACTGAACCGTCTCGCGACCGGCCGGCGCGACGCGGTGGTCGGGTCATACGTCATTGACCGGGCCTCCGAGGCCGACACCTGCGAACCGGGGAACTTGTCCACCAGTTCCGCCTGGGCGGTTGCCCAGGCTTCGATCACTTCGGGGGGCCGGTCGTCGTCGTTCATCCGGGCCTGATCGGCGAATACGTTTTTGACGAACAGTTTGCGCTGCATTTCCGTGTACCACTGCCAGCAGCCGTCCGATCCGAAGCCTGTCGACTTGTGGCTTTCGATCCCCAATCGGCGGGCGGCCGATCGCAACTGCTTAGGATTGAAGCCGCACTGGCTCCCCTGCCGGAACACGTCGGTGGCCGGTACGCAGCCATCCTGCAGAATGCGGTTCAGGCACTGTTCGAGAGTCTTCCACTGGTCCAGGGGATCGCTGGGATCGATCCGCGACTTCGGGTTCCAGGCCACCTGGCCCAGCGCAAACCGGAATTCCAGTCCCGGCGGTTCTTCACAGAAGTTGACGCGGCGGGGAATGAACAGTTTTCGCCGGGGATCGTCGGGGTCGGCCACCACGCACCACACGCAACGGGCCCCGTCGGTCTTCCAGCGGGAGGTGACGCGGAGCGCCCCCTGGCCGTCGATCCGGCAGCGGGCGGGGAGAGTCACCAGGATCGCCACGCTGCGCTGGGCGGCCAGTCGATTGAGCCGGCGGAGCGTTTCCGCAACGTCCTGCGGCCGATAGCAGACGTCAGCCAGCGAGTCGATGACCACGACGCTGATCGTTTTCCGCGCAATCAATTCATGTTCGAGGGCGGGCAGGTCGCAGGGAAATTCAATGGGCCGTTCGCCATGCCGGTTCTGTTCGGGCTCGAACGTGTCGAACTCCCGCCACCAGCGGAACCGCGACAGGTCGGCGTTCATGTCTGAGAGCCGGCGCCCGTGCGAATTGAATTCGTCGGGCCGGCCGATCATCAGGATTTCGGGATTCTCAGGTGTCCCCGGATCAGCGCCCGGCGTTCCCTCGGGCCAGGCCATCCCGCGGCTGACGCGGGAAGCCAGATCGAGGGCCACGAAAGATTTCCCAGATCCTTCGTCCCCTTCGATCAGGGTCACTTTTCCCAGCGGGATCCGTCCCGGCCAGAGCCACTGCACATCGGTTCCCGGCTCGATCTTCCGCATCTGTGGCGTATCGAGCCGGAAAGCGCCGTTGAGAAACTTGGCCCGGTAGGTGTGGTTCCCGTCGGCGGATGCCGGATTCTCGGCCGTGAGGGCAGAAGCCGAGTCCGGTGACGGCGGTACGGGAGAAAACGACAATTCATACGCGGTGTTTCTCATAGATTCCTCCTGTTCAAAAATTCTGTCGTAGCCGAACTCGCCAGAGTTCGGGCAAAGTGTCGGTTGGTTGCGCTGCAAGATTCCCCGTAGATTTCCAATGATTCCGTGATTTTCGCGTTCGCCCGCGATCGTTTCATCAACTTGCCGTGCAATTCCAATTCGCCTCGTGCTTGCCTCTTCGCGGCGATCGACGCGACGCAGGGCGTCGGTACGGGCGTTCCCACGCGGAGCGTGGGAACTAGTGAATTTGTTGACAATGCTTAAAAAATCTATTTAAGTTATTTATAGTGTTATATATTTGATTTGTAAAGATAAGTGGTGTAAAAAATAACAAAGACGAACAAAATTGTTGTGTCCGCCGGGAGGATGCGAGGCAGAGCCTCTGGGGCGGTGCGTGACCGGGCAGAGCCCGGTCACGAGGCGAGTCGTTCGTCGTTCGTAGTGCCGGCTTCAGCCGGTCGTCGTGAAAATCGCTGCGATGGACCACCCAGACGCCACCGCCTGAAGGCGGTACTACGAACCAGGCGGCCCGACGAACGTGGGAACAAGAATTGCAATTGAAGTCTGCTTGTCACCGGACGTAGTCCGGCCTGGCTCCCCGGACATCGGGGGGAACCTGAATGATCAGTCCACGTACCAGACGCCAAAGCCGGTGCGCCGCGCTTGCAGTCGGGTGAGGAGAAGCGATGACGAATGAAATCCAAGGCGAGCCGCATTTCGGAGACGCCGAGTGCTCGACGGAGTCGGCCCCAAATCCGGCAAACAGTCCACACCCCGCCTGGCGGATCCTGGTTGTGGAAGACGTGCCGAGTCAGCAGAAACTGCTCGTCAAAGTGCTGACAAAATCTGGCCATTCCGTGGCGTCGGCGGATTCGGGCCGGGAGGCGGTCGATCTGGTCGAACGCGAGCCGTTCGATCTGGTGATGATGGACGTGCAGATGCCGGGCATGAACGGTCTCGATGCCATGCGCGCCATCCGGGAACGTGAGGGCTATACGGGAGGACACGTACCGATTGTCGCCGTCTCGTCCCACGCACTGAACAGCGATGCCGACCAGTGTTACGCCGCCGGGGCCGACGCGTACATTCCCAAGCCGATCAACCTGGTCGATCTGATGGCCGTCCTGCAAAAGGCCGCCGCGCTCGGCCGTCCCGCCGATTAGCCGTCGCTCCTATACCATCCGTAACACAAATGATCAAATCTGCGCACGTCGCCAAGAATTCGGCGGAGATTTGCCGCAACTCAATGGTTTGTATGGAATTCAAAATGCCCACGGATGGCGTGGGTTCATTCCAAAGGCAGGAAAGAAAAGGGACCGCGGATGACGCGGATGGCCGCGGATGTACGAGTGCACCCCATTTCCGTTCATCCGTGCGTATCCGCGTCATCCGCGGTTAATATTCTTTTGGTTCCGGCCACTGCCGGGCTGGGTTCTATCCTTGGCTCCCTTTCGGCAACTGGGCCGCGGCCTCTCCCAGCATTCGATTTGCGGAAAGAATCCTGGCTGCCAGGCGAGCAGGGTGGTCGTTTGGCGATCAGGGGCGGCCGGGCTTTCGATTATACGCCTGAGGCGGTTCGAAATGCTCTGAGGGGCGGATTTCCGGCGAGCTCGCGTTTGGCGAGCGGGATCAGGCGGCTGGCCGGTTCGGCCGCGGCGACAGGGGCGGGTTCGCGGGGAGCGATTTCCGAACGCTGAACTGCCACATTTCTCGCGGCTTTAAAGCCCAATTTCACTTTTCCGCGACTCACGCCGACTACGAACACCTCGACATCGTTGCCGATGCGAATCGCTTCACCCAGTTTGCGAGTCAAAACTAACATGATCTCAGCCTCCTGTGCCTGATCGGACTTACGGCCCGAGCCATGCGCGTCGGGCAAAGATGATGCCGGGAAAGTGCATTTTCCAGCTATGGCGGCAATTTTTGCCACAATCTGGTTGAATGAAGTTCAGATTGGTCCGAGAATTGCCCAAGGAGGGATGTCCATCGATCTGCTCGAATCACTCTCCGCCAGAATTCCTATGAATTCTTTAAGCGATCCGCTGATGCATTGTCCTCGCAAGGTCTGCGACCTGGAGGCGGCCTTAGCGCGGATGGGAGCGAATGTCAGGCTGGTTCGCGAAATGCTGGACCTGTTTCGCGAGGATGAGCCCATCTACCTGTCGCGGTTGCACGACTCGCTCGCCGCCGGGGACGCGGCAGGCGTCAAGCACGCGGCGCACAGCCTGCGCGGGATGTTGAGCGTCTTTGGAGCGGAATCGGCCATGCACGTGGCGCAGCGGCTGGAGGACCTGGCGGGGGGCGGAGAGCTGTCGGGGGCCGCGGAGCTGGAATCTGAGTTTGGCCGCGAAGTCGCCCGATTTCTGGAAGTGACGTCAACCGAATTGGCCGGGTTGTGATACGGAAGGAGCATCAGCATGTCGACCGTCCTAGTCATCGACGATGACCGCGGCACTTTGCACATGATTCAGCAGACGTTTCTCGACACGGGGGTCGAGGTCATCACCGCGCGCACCGCGGGAGAGGGATTGGAGCTGATCGCGCAGAAGCATCCGGATCTGGTACTGCTCGACGTGATGCTGCCCGATATTCAGGGCATCGAGGCCTTCCAGAGCATCAAACGGGTCGACCCGCGGCTACCGGTGATTTTCATTACAGCCGGGGGCAGTAGCGATACGGCGATCGAGGCGGTGAAAGTGGGGGCCTTCGATTATCTGCTCAAGCCGCTCGACCTCGATCGCGTCCGCGAGTTGGTGACGCAGGCGCTGGAAATGCGCCGGCGGATGAACGTGCAGGTGAAGCTGCCCGGGGCGCCCCAGGACCAGGACACCGAGCTCGACGACCGGATGGTGGGCCGCAGCCCGCAAATCCTGGAAGTGTACAAGTCGATCGGCCGCGTGGCTTCGCAGGATGTCACCGTGCTGATCCGCGGCGAAAGCGGCACTGGAAAAGAACTGATCGCCCGCGCCATCTACCAGCACAGCCAGCGCTCGCGGGCGCCATTCCTGGCGGTCAATTGCGCCGCTATTCCGGACGCGCTGCTCGAAAGCGAACTGTTCGGACACGAAAAGGGATCGTTCACCGGTGCCGACCGGCAGCGGATCGGCAAGTTCGAGCAGTGCTCGGGGGGGACGATCTTTCTCGACGAAGTGGGGGACATGTCGCCCCTCGTGCAGGGCAAGCTGCTGAGGCTCTTGCAGGAGCAGCGGTTCGAGCGGGTCGGCGGGAACCAGACGATTCAGACCGACGTGCGGATCATCGCCGCGACGCATCGCGACCTCGAAGCCATGGCCAACGAGGGGACGTTTCGCTCAGACCTGTACTACCGGCTCAACGGCTTCACGATTTCGATTCCTCCCCTGCGCGAGCGGGGAGACGACATTGTTCTGCTGCTGGAGCGGATCTTCAGCGTCTACGCGCAGCAACTGGGGAAAGACGTGCAGGGCATTGCCCCCGACGCCCTGAAGCTGCTGGTCGAATATCCCTGGCCGGGCAACGTGCGCGAAATGCAAAGCGCCGTGCGCCGGGCCCTGCTGCAGACGACGGGTCCGGTGCTGCTGGCCGATTCGCTGCCCGACGAGATCCGCACCGGGTTCCGGCGCGGATCGAGCGAAGCGTCCGCAAACGGCCCCAGCGGTAACCTGGAGCGCCTGATCGACACGCGCCTGCAGGCCCATTCCACCGACCTCTACGCCGAAACTCTGGCCGCGATGGAACTGTGCCTCTTGACGCGCGTGCTGAAACTGACGGGAGGCAACCAGTCGCAGGCGGCCCGCATTCTGGGCATCACTCGCGGCAGCCTGCGCAACAAGATTCACGCTCTGAAGATTCACATCGGAAGCGTGGTGCTGCTCGACGAGGAGCCGGCCGAAACTCCACAGGAAGAAGTCTTGTCGTAAGAGCTTTCACCGGCACACTGCACTTCGGGAATCGGGGCTTCACGGATCGGCGAGAACATCATGAGCAGCCTGGCGCACTCCAGACCGCCGAACGTGGTGGAACCGCCCGTTGCGGCCGAACCGGTCTGCGACGAATCGGCTCAGCCCGAAGCGGGCCGTCCCGTCGCGAGGCCCCTGCCCGCGGCGGTCTATCGCCTGCAACTGCACGCGAAGTTCGGATTTCGCGAGGCGCGCAGGCTGGTTCCGTACCTGGCGGCCCTGGGCATCAGCGAATGTTACGCGTCGCCATTTATCAAGGCCCGCACCGGCAGCCTGCACGGGTACGACATCGTCGACCACAATCAGATCAATCCGGAAATCGGCACGCGCGAGGAAGGCGACGAGTTTTCGCGCGACCTGGAGTTTCACGGCATGAGCCTGGTTCTGGACGTCGTTCCCAATCACATGGGAGTTGCCACCGACGAAAACGCGTGGTGGTTCGACGTGCTCGAGAACGGCCGCAGCTCGCCTTATGCGTCGTACTTCGATATCGACTGGTCTCCCCTCAAGCACGACCTGGCCAATAAGGTGCTGCTGCCCGTGCTGGGAGACCAGTTCGGGAAGGTGCTGGAGTCGGGCCAGCTCGTGCTGTGTTTCGAAGAGGGGACGCTGTTCCTGCGCTGCTACGGACGCCGGCTGCCGATTGCGCCGCATTCGTGGCCCAAGGTGCTCAAGCACAATCTGGCGGAATTGGAAGCGCGGCTGGGCGCCGACAATCCGCAGTTTCAGGAATATCAGAGCATCCTGTTTTCGCTGGGGCATCTGCCGCCGCTCACCGAGGCCGGTCCCGAATCGGCCGACGAGCGGCGCCGCGAAAAAGAAGTCGTGTGCCGGCGGCTCTCTGAGCTGTGCCAGCAGTCGCCCGCCGTCCGTGATTTCATCGATGCCAATGTCAGGCTCTTCAACGGCAAAAGCGGCGAACCTGCCAGCTTCGATCTGCTCGACGATCTGCTGCTCGAACAGCCGTACCGGCTGGCGCACTGGCAGGTGGCCTCGGACGAAATCAACTACCGCCGCTTCTTCGACGTGAACGACCTGGCCGCCTTGTGCATGGAGCGCGAAGACGTGTTTCGCGCCACTCACGAGCTGATCGGCCGGCTGATTGCCGAGGGGCGCGTCGCGGGACTCAGAATCGATCATCCCGACGGCCTGTACGACCCGGCCGAGTATCTGCACCGGCTGCAGGGGCTCTCAGCGGAGTACGTCGTCGTCGAAAAAATCCTGGAGCCCGGGGAACGGCTGCCGGAAGACTGGCCCGTGCACGGCACGACCGGATACGAATTCCTGAACACGCTGAACGGGCTGTACGTCGACCGGGGCCGCGTCAAAGAGTTCGACCGGGTGTACGCGCGGTTCATCCGCGAGGCCATCGACTGGAAAGAACTGGTCTATCGCAGCAAAAAGCTGATCATGCAGGTGTCGATGTCGAGCGAGATCAGCGTGCTGGGGCATCAGCTCGACCGCATTTCGGAACGCGACCGCCTGTATCGGGATTTCACGCTCAACAGCCTGACCGTGGCGATCCGCGAGATCATTGCCTGTTTTCCCGTGTACCGCACGTATGTGACCGCCGCGGGGACTCCCGAGCGCGACCGCCATTACATCGAGCTGGCGACGGGCCGCGCTCGTCGCCGGAACCCGGCTATCAGCGAATCGATCTTCCATTTTGTCCGCGACATTCTGCTCCTGAAGCCCGTCGAGCACCTCGATGAAGCGGGCCGCGCCGCGCTCCTGCGGTTCGTGGGAAAATTCCAGCAGACGACCGGGCCCGTCATGGCCAAGGCCGTCGAAGACACGGCGTTCTACATTTTCAACCGGCTGCTGTCGCTGAACGAAGTGGGGGGCGACCCCGAGCGCTTCGGGACGACCGTCTCGGCATTCCACCAGCAGAATATCGACCGCCAGGCGCATTGGCCCCACGCGCTGCTGGCCAGCTCGACGCACGACACCAAGCGCAGTGAAGACGTCAGGGCGCGGATCAATGTGCTCTCTGAGCTGCCCGCCGAGTGGAAAACGCACCTGGCACGGTGGGCCCGCTGCAACAAGCGCCACAAACGCGAAATCGACGGCGAACCGGCCCCCAGCCGCAACGATGAATACATGTACTACCAGACCCTGATCGGGACGTGGCCCGCCGAGGCATTCAGTGCCGGCGGGCGCGAAGAATTCATCGCGCGGATGCAGCAGTACGCGCTGAAGGCCGCGCACGAGGCCAAACAGCACACGAGCTGGATCAGTCCGCACGAGCCTTACGAGCAGGCGATTCGCGAGTTCATCGCCGCGACCCTCGCGCCCGGGGCCCGTAATCTGTTCCTGGCTGACTTCGAGCCGTTCGCCCGCCACATTGCCGACCTGGGCATCTGGAATTCGCTGTCTCAGACGCTGCTCAAGCTGACGAGCCCCGGCGTTCCCGACCTGTACCAGGGAACCGAGCTCTTTGATTTTCATCTCGTGGACCCCGACAATCGCGGCCCTGTCAATTTCGCACGGCGGGACGAGTTGCTGCAGGCGCTCGAACGGCGCGTGGACGAATCCTCAGGCCGGCTGGGAGAACTGGCTGCCGAGTTTCTCGCCCTCCGCGCCGACGGGCGGATCAAGCTGTACGTCATCCGCCAACTTCTGAACTTCCGCCGCGAGCATCCCGACCTGTTCACGACGGGGCAATATCTGCCGCTCGACCTCGAAGGCAACCGCCGCGAGTCGGTGTGCGCATTTCTCAGACGTCAAAGCGACGTTTCGCTGGTCGTCGCCGCGCCGCGACTGGTCGCAGGGCTAGCGGGCGAATCGGGCGCGCCGCCTGTGGGGAGCGCGATCTGGGACGACACGCGCCTCGTCCTGCCGAAAGGACTGGCCGGGGGCCGGTTTGTCGATCTCTTCACCGGCCGCATTCTGACCCCCGTCGGCGACGGCGATTCGCAGTCGCTGCCTCTGGCCTCAGTGTTCGAGTCGTTTCCGATCGCCGCGCTGGAATACGTGGCCGTGGAGCCCACCCTCGCATGAGCGCCGCTTCTGCGCTGCGCCCGGGTGTTTTGGCGAGCTTGTGAATCGATGCCATCGTTTCCACTCATGCTGGCACTCCCTTTCGGCAGATGCGGCCAGCGATTGGGTCGCGAAGGCTGATGATTCGTCGCGTGACGCGATCGATTCCCGATCGGGAACACTGGCAGTCAAAACTGCGGCGAGTCAGGCATTTCCTGGTAGGAACCGCCTGAATAATCCCGATCGGGAATTTCAGTCACCACCGAACGGCACTCATTACGTGACTGGTGCTATTGACGTAGAATCGTCGCCGCCGACGCGTTCCCGATCGGGAGTATGAAGTCTTGACACACACCAACCGCAGGCTATGATTCAACATGAAATCCCGATCGGGAATATTACCGATCGGGTGTATGACGGATGAAATCGTGAGCCGGAAGGGATCACATCCGTGAACGGCCTGCTTGAAACCAGTTCTAAAGCAGTCGGACAGTTCGTCCGCCAGCGGCGACAAGCCAGCAATCTCACACAAGAGCAATTGGGAGAGCTGGCAGGCGTTGGAACCCGGTTCGTTTCGGATCTGGAGCGCGGCAAGGCGACGCTTCGGATGGACGCCGTCAATCGCGTTCTCCACGTCTTCGGTCGGATGCTTGGTCATGTCGAAGCGCCGCGAGACGAGGGTGAATGATGAAGAAGCAAAGAACGGCACGAGTCCTGATTTCCGGACATCCCGTGGGCGTCATCAGAGAGGTCGATGACACGACGAGCTTTGAATACATGCCAGAATGGCTCGACCGCAAAGATGCCGTTCCCGTGTCGCTCACCATGCCACTTCGCACGGAACCGTATGTGAGCCAGGGCCTCCATCCATTTTTCGAGAATCTGCTTCCCGAAGGGTGGCTGCTGGAGGTGTCGTCAAAGAAATTGAAGATCTCCAAAGACGATCCCTTCGGATTGCTTCTGGCGACCTGCGGCGACTGCGTCGGTGCGGTCGAAATTGAACCGCTCGAATCGGAAACGAGCCGATAATGCCCTCGTGTGCCATCTGCCTCGGGGAACTTTCAGCCGACGCACCGTACCATGCTGAGTGCATCGAGTCCCTCTTTGGAACGTCTTCGCTCCCGAAACTCGTAATCGACCTGTCGAAACTCTATGCGCTTGCCGCGAGCAAGATGGCCGGAAAAATGTCCATTTCGGGTGCCCAGGAGAAAGTCTCTCTGACGCTCTCGTCCGACAGGCGGACACTCGACGTATCTGCGACCGGCGGGCGGTATATTTTGAAGCCGGAGACGTCGCGCTTCTCGGCAATCCCGAAAAACGAACACCTGACAATGCGCCTGGCACAGATGTTGTCGATCGAAACGCCTCCGTTTGGTCTGTTGCGACAAGACCCGGGAGGAATGCCTTACATCATCAGGCGATTCGATCGTCTGGACGACGGGACAAAGCTTCAAGTCGAGGACTTCTGTCAACTGGCAGGCAAGCGCGTCAAAGACAAATATGAGGGCTCGGCAGAGCTCTGCGTCAAGTTGCTCAAAAAATATGCCACGGAACCGCTGATCGAGATTCAGAAGTTCTATCGCCTGATCTTGTTCTGCTGGTGGGCAGAAAACGGCGATATGCACCTGAAGAATTTCTCCCTGCTGACCACGCCTGAAGGAATTCGTCGCCTGTCGCCGGCCTACGACCTCGTGTGCACGAAACTGGTGATTCCCGACGACACGCTGGCGATGCCAGTCGGAGGCCGAGATCGAAAGCTGACTCGAGGAATCTGGGTTGAGTTCGCGGATTATTGCGGGATTCCCGACAAGGCGGCGAAACGTCTGATCTCCGAGCAGATTGACTCCCTTGATCCGGCTCTGCGTCTGATTTCCGCATCATTCCTGCCGGAGTCGATGAAAAATCAGTACGAGGCGCTGATCCGGGCGAACACGGCGATCCTGGCGAGCTGACATCGCAGGCAATGAGGTGCGCACCCTAAGTGCCCCGGCCGCCGAAAATGCGGTCGGGGCACGTCGGTTTCCAAGCGGCCGTTCGCCCGAACTCTGGCGAGTTCGGCTACGTCTGCGATCTATTTCCGCTGCTTCAGATCATCCGGCACGTCGGTGGGAGGGCCTTGCTTGTAGCCCAGCGCGTCGCTGAAGAACAGGACCACCGCCGCCGTCATGTAGTCGCGGTTGGCTTTCTTCGCGAAGCCGTGCCCTTCGTTGTCGGCGTACACCGTCCACACCTTGCGGCCGGAGGATGCGACTCGGCTGGCAATCTGCTCGGCTTCTGAAAACGGCACGCGCGGATCGTTGCGTCCGTGGATCACCAGGAGCGACGACTTGATCTTGTCGACGTTGTTGAGCGGGTCGATCTTGTCGAAGTAGGCCTGCATTTTGGGATCGCGCTCGTCGCCATACTCGGCCCGTCGCAGGTCTTGCCGGTATGCGCTCGTGTTCTTGAGGAACGAACGAAAGCTGGCGATGCCGACGATATCGACTCCCGCCTTGATACGGTCGCTGAAATGCGTGAGCGATGCCAGGACCATGAATCCGCCGTACGAGCCTCCCATCACCACGACGCGCGACGCGTCGAGCTCGGGCTGCGTGCCGATCCAGTCGAGCAGTCCGCCGATGTCGCGGACGCTGTCTTCGCGCTTGTCGGCATTGTCGAGCCTGACGTACGTTTTGCCGTAGCCGCTCGAGCCGCGCACGTTGGGGTGGATCACCGCCATTCCCAGCTCGGTGAGATAAAACTGCTCGGTGCCGTTGAAGAGGGGGCGATACTGGCTTTCGGGCCCGCCGTGAATGTTGATCAGCACGCCGGCCGGTCGGTCTTTCGTCGCCGTGCGGGGCTTGAAGTAGTACGCGGGAATCTTCAGGCCCTCGTGCCCGGGGAACTGGATGCGCGAGGCGGTCACGAACGTGGCGGGGTTCAGCCCGCCCACTTCGCTGAATGTCCAGCGGGTGAGCTTGTCGTCGGCGAGGGCGATCGAATGAGCGTCGGCTGGCGCGTCGGGGCGGGCCAGCGTGAACCCCAGGTGCTTGCCGTCGGGCGAGAATTCGAGCGATGCCACCTGTCCCAGCGGCAGGTCGACCTTGCGCCGCTTGCCCTTGTCGATCAGGTACAGGCCGCTGGCGCCGTCTTCGTTGACGGTGAAGGCAATGAGATCGGAGTTCGGCTCGACTTCGATCGAGTCGACGTCCCAGGGGATGTCTTCGGTGACCCAGGTGTATTTCATCGTCGCCAGGTCGAGCCGGCCGAGCTGCCGGAATTCGCCCCGCGCGTCGGTCGTCAGCCAGACCGACCTGCCGTCGCGCGCGAACTTGAGTGAGCCGAACGAAGCCGGTCCTGCCTCGGGGCTGGGGAGCGTCGTTTTCTTCTGCGTCGCCATGTCGAACAGCGCGGGATACGACTCGTTGATCGACACGTAGCGGTTCATCAGCAGCTTCGTGCCGTCGCGCGACCAGTCGGTGGCCGTCCAGAATTCATTCGTCGATTCCATCAGCAGCTTGAGCGTTCCCGGCTTGCGGGTCTCGGAAACGTACAGATCGGTGTCGCGCTGGTTGCGGCTGTTGCTGTGGATGATCATCTTGCTGCCGTCGTGCAGAACGGGACCGGGCTGGTTGCGCGACTTGCCGTCGGTCAGGAGCTGTGCCTGCCCGGTCGAGCGGTCGAAGAAGTAGATCTGGTTGTTTTCGCTGCCGCCGCGGCTCATCTCGACGAGCATGGCGCCGTCGTTGGCTTCGGGGATGAAGGCGCCGTCGGCCGGTTCGTTGAAGAACGTGACCTGTTCGCGGCGGCCGCCCGGTTCGTAGACGCGGTGCAACTGGACGGTGTCTGCGAAGCGCGTGGCGATGAGCATTCCCTTGCCGGCGGGGGACCAGCCGCGGAACGTCGCGCTGCGGGTGTTCTGGTACTGCCTGAGCCGCTCGGAGAGCTCCGGGGGAACGGGTGGCACCGACTGCGTGGCGATCGCCGGCGGCCGCAACGGGTCGGCGGCGTCAGCCGCGAACGCGGGCCGATCGGCCGGCGCGCGGCACGCCACGGCCAACGAGACGACAACGAACCACACACGAAGAATTTTCATGAAAGCTCCCTCCGACTGGAGTATTTTTTGGCCGGCAATGTCCCCGCCACCATACCGCGCCGGCGTCGCAAAATGTAGGTCAGGCTTTCCAGCCTGACGGCGCTGTGCTTCCGCAAGAGACATCAGGTTGCAAGCAAATAACGAAAAACGGACCGCACGCGGAGCCCGGGAAATATTTGGCACGACTGATCCGACTCCCCCGGGCACGCAAGACCATGGATCGCGGCGCAGGGAAATCGATTGAGGAAGGCAGGAATGCAGGAAACCAGGAGACGGATCGAAATGAAATCATGCCAAAGCAGGAACTCTCCTGCTCTCCTGCCTTCCTGCATTCCTTAAGTCAATTCCTGGAAACCTTGCGAGCGCGTTGACGCGGCGATGGGATGGCGTCAGTGTCTCCGGCGGGGGCGGTCAACCGGGGCAATGCGGCGGCGGATTCCGGGGCTGGGGATCGTGAATCTGAATCGGGGGCGCATCGCTGTCAGGCTGGAAAGCCTGACCTACTTCACGGTCACTTGAAACGTGCCGGTGTTGTCGCCCAGCTCGTTCCAGTAGTCGTTCACGCGGAAGTAGAGCGTGCCGGTGACTTTGGGGACGAGCTGCGCCTCGCGGCCGATCGGGATCACTTGCAGCATCGAGGTGTACGGGGACGATTCGGCCAGGGCCTGGGTGCGGATCACGGCCAGCAGTTTCCCCAGCGGCTGGCCGGCGTGGTAGCGGATGCTGATTCCCTGCGGCTCGGACTCCCACGGTTTCGGAACGGCCGCCAGCACGCATTTTCCCTGGGCCGTGATCTGGTACGTCTGGCCCTGCTCGACGGTGACGCCGCTCGATTGCCAGCCGCGGTTGGCGGCAATGTCGACCTCGGCCTTGCCGGTCCCCGACGCGAGGGGCTTTCCCGGCCGCAGGTCGAGCGTGGTCCGTTCGATGTCGTAGCCGTAACAGACGTTGCCGGCGAACACGAGCCATTCCTCTTCCAGCTCGTTCCAGTCGCCTTTGTAAGTCTGGCGCAGGTCCATCGTCGCGTTGCTGCGGCCGGTGACCAGACCGCCGATGTTGCGAAATCGGTCGCGGTATTTCGGGTGCCCGTCGAGAAACGCGCACAGGCCCCACGACCACGAATAGGCGTCGTAGTTGAGGAAGTCGTTGGGGGTCAGGGCCGTTACGGCTTCGATGAGGCGCGGCCCCGTCTTGCGTACCTCTTCTTCAATCACGCGCGTGCGTCCCAGGCCGGGAAAATTCTGGCGATCGGTCGGGAACACGCGGAACTGCGTCTTGCCGGCGGCGTCGGTCGCGTGGGTGCGGAACAGGTCGGCCATGCCCTCCATGTACCAGACGAACCGGTTCGTCGGGTTCGGAATGCCGATCATGTAGCAGTGCGTCCCCTCGTGGATCATCAAGTGCCGGCGGTTGTAGTCGATCGGCTGATCGTTCATCCAGAAAACCTGATTGCGATAGACCCCCTCCAAGTGGATGCGGAATCTGTCGTCGATGATTCCCGCTTCGCGAAACAGGGCCCGATCGGCCATGATGTGACCGACAATCTGATAGTCGGTGCCTGCGCTGTCAGCGGGCAACGGACCG
This sequence comes from Planctomycetia bacterium, assembly GCA_016200145.1. GTDB lineage: Bacteria > Planctomycetota > Planctomycetia > Planctomycetales > Planctomycetaceae > JACQFH01. The sequence goes on from JACQFH010000284.1 coordinate 14,053, forward strand.
AAATAGTCTTCCCACGCCGTATAGGCCTGGTCCATCAGCTTGGGGAGCGGCCGGGCCAGGTCGGGATCGATGTCGGTGTACAGCACCAGATGCTTCGACTCGTAGCGGTGAATCCCCAGCTCTTGCAGCCGGTTCTCATCGTACTGCGGGGCTTTCAACGTCGGCCGCACGACGCGCTGCACAGGCTCATTTTTTTTGGGCGGGGCCAGTGCCACGGACTCGGATTCAACCGCTGCGGCCTGTCGTTCGGACTGTTCAGGCTCGACCGGCGGCTTCGATTGCCTGGATCGTTTCGCGTCAGATTTCGTCGGCGCTGCGCCGGCTGACGACGGCTTTTCGAAAGACTTCGAGCAACTGGAGAGGATCAAGAGCGCGCACAGACCCACTACAGCGACGAAGGAATTAACGAAACGTGTGCGACGCATTTCCATTCTTGCATCATAATAGCACGTCAAACGGCCCACGACTTAGATCGCGAGTGCGTGGCGGAAATCGAGGTCGGATTGTTCCTTTGGCCAACCCGCGACGAAGTCACGTTTCAGCCCCAAGGGCTTTAGAATCACGCCCCGGTTGGGGCTGGAAGGCGCACGAATTTTGCACATTACGCCGATGCTGGCAGCATCGGCCACGGGGGCGGATTACGCCAGGATTTCTTCGATCACGTCGCCGTGTACGTCGGTCAGGCGCCGGTCGATGCCGTTGTGGCGGAACGTCAGCTTCTGGTGGTCGATCCCCAACAAGTGCAGCACGGTGGCGTGCAGGTCGTAGCAGTAGGTGGGGTGTTCGAGCGCCTTGTACGACCATTCGTCGCTGGCGCCGTACGTCGTGCCGCCGGTGAAGCCGCCGCCTGCCACCCACGCCGTGAACGTGAACGGGTTGTGGTCGCGCCCCTTGCTCCCCTGGCTGCAAGGCATCCGCCCGAATTCGGTCGTCCAGATCACGATCGTGTCGTCGAGCAGGCCGCGGGCCTTGAGGTCTTTGAGCAGTGCCGCGGCGGGCTTGTCCATGCTCGTCCCCATGTCGAGATGGTCGCGGGCGATGTCTTCGTGGCTGTCCCAGTTGCGGCGGGGAAAGCCGTTGTCGGCCCCGCTCCACACCTGAACGAATCGCACGCCGCGCTCCAGAAGACGGCGCGCGATCAGGCAGTTGCGTCCGAAGTCGGAGGTGATTTTTTCGTCGAGCCCGTACAGCGCGCGGGTCGCCGGCGTTTCAGCCGAGATATCGAGCACCTCAGGCGCGCTCACCTGCAACCGGGCGGCCAGCTCGTACGCGGCGATCCGCGCTTCGAGGCGCGTGTCTCCCGCGCGATCTTTCAGGTGCTCGCCGTTCAGCGTCTTCAGCAGGTCGAGCGACGCGCGATCGGAATCCGGATTGACGAATTTGGCCGACGGTGGCGGAAACAGATCGGCGATCGGGTTCTTGGCGTTGGGGCGGAACATCGTCCCCTGGTGCGACGCAGGCAGAAACCCCGCGCTCCAGTTTCCGGGGCCATTGGGGGCAAAGCCACGCATATCGGGGAGCACCACGAACGCCGGCAGGTTGTCGGTGAGCGAACCCAGGCCGTACGAAACCCACGACCCGATGTGCGGAAAACCGGGGAGCACGAACCCCGTATTCTGCATGAACGTGGCCGGACCGTGCACGTTCGACTTCGAGACCATCGACGGGATGAAGGCGATGTCATCGACGCAAGTCGCCAGGTGCGGTACGAGATCGCTCATCCACTTGCCCGACTGGCCGTATTGCTTCCAGCCCCACGGGCTCTGCATGCAGGCGCCCGGGCTGCTCTGGAACAGCTCGACTTTCTCGCCGGGGTCGAACGGCATTCCATTGCGCTGGATCAGTGCGGGTTTGTAGTCGAACATGTCGCACTGGCTGGCCGCCCCGGACATGAAGAGCTGCACGACCCGCTTGGCTTTCGCGCGGTGGTGCAGCCCGCCGTTGAGCTCCCTCCGCGGCGATGCGGGTTTGTCGTCCGCCAGCAGGCCCTCGCGCCCCAGCAGGTCCACCAGCGCGATGCCGCCCAGGCCGCCGCCGAGGTGCCATAAGAACTCGCGGCGACTCTCACGTCGCGAAGAGGCAAGCACTCGGCGACCTGAATCGACAGAGCGAGTTTGTATTGATCTTTGATAGCAATTCAACATCGAGAACAATCTCAGTCGAGGCAGAGCCTCTGTGGCATGGCGTTCCCAGGCAGAGCCTGGGAACGAGATCAGTCTACAAACAAAAATTCGTTGCTATTGAAAATCACGCGGCACAGGTTGGCGAGGCCGTTCTGGGCGGCATATTCGGTAAGGAGGCGGCGCTCGTCGTCGGTCGGCTCGCGCCCGAACGCCAGGCGGTACGCGAGCGAAATTTGATCGCGACGATCTGGCGAGGCCCCTTCGAGCCGGGCGGCGAAATGTTCTGCCTGCCGGACCATGAACGGATTGTTGAGCAGAGACAGCGCCTGCAGGGCCGTGAGGGTCGTGTTCCGCCGGGGCGTCAGCAGTGACGGATCGGCGCAGTCGAGGCACTCCATGAACGGGTCGGGGACGCTGCGGACGATGAACCGGTATACGCTGCGGCGGAAGCTCGCCGGGCTGTCGACGTCGAACCGTTCGTAGTCGTAGATCGGCGAGTGATCGTCCTTGAAAAAGAACTGCTGATCCGATGGCCCACCGGCCTTGAGGTCGAGCTTGCCCGACACGGCCAGCACGGCGTCGCGGAGCGCCTCGGCTTCCAGTCGCTGACGATTCATCCGCCACAGATACTGGTTCCCCGCATCCGCCGCCGCAAACTGCGGATTGTCTCGCGACGCCTGCCGATAAACCGCGCTGCGCAAAATGAGGCGATGCAGACGCTTGAGGCTCCATGGCACGGATGTCTCGCCTTTGTTTTTCTCCTTGTCTCCCCCTCTCCCTCTCTCCTTGTCTTGCGTCTTTTCTCCCCCCCTTAGCAAGGGGGGGCCGGGGGGGGTCGCACGGCTTGCCAACACTCCCTCCGTCGGCTCCACCAGCTCCGCCGCCAGCCAGTCGAGCAGCTCGGAATGCGTCGGCAACGACCCTTGGTGACCGAAATCGTTGGGCGTATCGACGATGCCGCGACCGAAATGGTACTGCCAGACGCGATTGACGATCGAACGGGCCGTGAGCGGATTGTGCGGGTCGGTGATCCATTTCGCGAGGGCCGCGCGGCGCGCTCCTTCGTCGGAAGACACGCCAAGGCCAAAATCGGGCGACAATCCCGCCAGAGACGACAGGGCCCCCGGCGCGACTTCGTCTCCGGGGGTCTTGTCGTTGCCGCGATGCAAAAAATGCACCGGCCGCGGCGGGCCGGCGGGTGCAAAGCTCCCCTGCGCCGCGAAACGACTCGCCCCCGCGTACACCAGGCCCGGCGCAGGCAGGCGCGCCAATCCCTGATCGATCTCGGAGATCCGTTTGTTCACGGCATGCCGTTCGGTGCGCGTTGCCTCATCGAGCCGCTCGTCGACAGCCGCCTGCCGGCGCGCCGTGCGGCGTTTCGTCTCGTCTTCCAGCGACTGTCGTTTCGCAAGCGACTGTTTGAGGGACTCGATATCGCCCAGGCGCGCCCGGCTCGAATAATCGTCGACGAGATTCTTTGTGCTCCACCGGCCGGCTTCGATCGAATCGTGCGCCGTCACCGCGGCGCCCAGGGCGAGGTTTTTCTTTACCGAGACTGCCTGCAGTTCGGCGAGGGCGAAGACAAAGTCGTTGGCGCGCTTCCAGAGTCGCGTTGCCGTCACGCGGATGTAACGGACTTTGTCTTTCGGTCCGGGCGCCGTGAACGGCTTATCGCCCGGATTCGTAAAGTCGGCAGCCGTGTGGTCGACGATCGTCTGCCGCTCGGCGAACTTCGGGTCGTTGGAGACATCCACGCGAAACCGCTGCGGAAATCCAAACCCGGGCGTATCGGGAAAATCGGTGGGGCGCGCGGGCACCAGAATGATCTCTTCGATCGCGCGGGGCTCGGCCAGATCGACCTGAACCCATTTCTCGACATCGGGAGTGGCTTCAATGCCGCTGTGATAGCCGTTCGTCGGACTGCTGTCGCCTGCCTGGGCGGCCTTCGGAAGCGATGCCAGTTGCCGGGCCAGCTCTTTCAATTCGGCGTCGATCTTCTCGATTTCTGGCGTCGTCACTTTGGCAGCCACCGCGGCGAGCTCCTGGTGACGGGCCGAGGCGATTTCGCGTTCGTGCAGCAGTTTCTGGCGCGCGGTGTGGACCACCGGGTCGACATCGAACGGCCGGTCGGCCCGATCGACGCCGGCAAAGACGGCCTGCAATCGGTAGTACTCTTCCTGCGAAATCGGATCGAACTTGTGGTTGTGGCAGCGGGCACAGTGAACCGTCAGGCTCTGAAAGGTCGACATGGCCGTGGCGACCATATCATCGCGGTCGTTCGAGCGGGTGATCTTCTTGTCGAGCGTTCCTTCGCGGAGCTCGACGTGTCCCACGAAGTCCCAGGGGCCTGCCGAGATGAAGCCAGTTGCGACGGTCGCCTGCGGATCGTCGGGGAAGAGCACATCGCCGGCGAGTTGCTCGCGGATGAACCGGTCGTAGGGCTTGTCGCTGTTGAAGGCGGTGATGACGTAATCGCGATAGGGCCAGGCGTTCGGGCGGGGCTTGTCTTTGTCGTACCCGTGCGACTCGCCGAAATGGACGACGTCGAGCCAGTGCCGGCCCCAGCGCTCGCCGTAGCGGGGGGAAGCAAGCAGCCGGTCGACCAGGTTTTCGTACGCGTCGGGCAATCGATCGGCAATGAACGAGTCGACTTCATCGGGAGTCGGAGGCAGGCCGTGCAGGTCGAACGTCAGCCGGCGGATCAGCGTGCGCCGATCGGCGGCTGGAGAGGGGGCAAGCTGCTTCTCGTTGAGGCGCGCCATGACGAACGCGTCGATCGGCGTGCGGATCCATTCTGACTTCACACCGGGCACGGCTGGCCGCTTCAGGGCCTGCAGCGACCACCAGTTGTCGTCGGCGCCGGCCAGCCCTTTGTCGCGGAGCACCAGATCCTGCGGCCATTCGGCCCCCGCGGCGATCCACTGGCGGATCGCGGCGACGTCTTCTTTCGACAAGGGCTTGCCCTTTTTCGGCATGGCGGGCCTGTCGCCGCTGATCTTTTCGACGAGCAGGCTGTCATCGGGCTTGTCCGGAACGATTGCCTGTCCGCTCTCGCCGCCGTTCTTCAGGCTCGCGGCGGTCGTCAGCGACAGCCCGCCTTTGGGTTTGTCTCCCTGATGACAGACGACGCAGTGTCGTTCGAAAATGGGCGCGACTTTGTCGCAGAAGGGAGGTGCGTCGGCGGCTCGGACGATGGCAACAGGCGCCATCAACACGAGGGCCAATGCCTGGAATGTCGTCGGAAATGTGAATTTGGTCATGACTTCAACCGCGGTTCGCACATTCGGCAATTGTAGCGGGCGACAGCGCTTACGAAAAACACGCGTGAACTCGCGAATCTTCTTGACCCCTGTTTGCGGGGGGGCGTATCATGGATTGGACGGGAAAAGACCGCGCAGATTGCGCGAGCGGGCGGCACTCTGTTCACGGACGATCCAGCCGGTTCAACCGGCAAATCCGAAAGAATCGGAGTCGTCCGGGGCGGGTTCGCTTCGCTGGAGCTGTCCCGTCGATGAGATGTACGGATACGATGCAGGGATGAGCGCTGTACGTTAGTTGCCTTCCAATCGGTAGTTGCGCGGAACAAGTGCGATGCACAAATCCGGAATCGTCCTGGCGGTATTCGTCATCCTGGGGACCCTGGGGGCAATCTTCATGTCGTCCAAGGCGTTCGCCGTTCGCGACGCCTGGATGAAGCAGGCCCAGGACAACGAAGCAGCCATCCGGAAAAACGACGAAGAGATCGCGGCCAGAAAACTGACGCTCCGCGACAAGCGGAACGACTACGCCCGGACGATGTTCGGCTGGGACCGCGAGTGGATGGCCCCCGCGGCACGCGTGGAACAGAACGGCAACATCACTTTGCAGGTCGGAACCGGCCAGGGGGTTCAGCCAGGGCAGTTGCTGTATGTCTTCGCGCCGAATGCGGAGGGCACGGCGTCGGTGTACATTGGCGATTTCAAGGTCGACAAGGCGAACGAACAGGGATGCCAGGCGATACCGAATTCGCGGCGGCGTCCGTCGGACTACAAAGAGGCGGTGTTGCAAAACGTGCGGGTCCGCACGATGGTCCCCCGTGAGTACATAGCGCCGCTGGAGACGGTCGACCAGCGGCTGCTCGACGCGGAACTGGCGATCCGCAGCAACAAAGACGAACTGGCCCGTCAGGGGCGCCTGATGGCACAGGCCGAGAAGCTGATCGCCACGCGGATGAAAGAGCTGAACGGCAACGAAGACCTGGCGAATGAAGACATCCCGGAAGTGAACATCAAGGGGCTCTTGAGCTCGATCGTCAGCGAAGAAGAAGTCCGCAACGCCGCCTTGATCGAAGCCGACCGGCTGATGCGCTTGCTGAAGAAGACGCGCGACGAGTTTCAGGCCATTCGCAAAGAGAACCAGAAGCGCGTCGATTCGCTGCCGAAGGTGACCGCCGAACAATCCGCCAGCCGCTAGTGTTTCGTCACCGGTTGGTTTTCGGGTTGATCGCGATGCCGTACGTCTGGTTCGTATTCATCGGCCTGGTGTGGGGCAGCAGCTTTCTCCTGATGAAGCGGGGGACGGTCTGGTTTTCGCCGGTTGAAGTGGCCGCGTGGCGGGTGATCGGCGGGGCGCTGCTGCTGGCACTCGTCTGGTGGCGCACGGGGCGGCGCTGGACTCTCTCTCGGCGGGACATCCCTGCGATGGCGGTCGTCGTCGCCTGCGGGTTCGCGTGGCCGTTTTCGATTCAGCCTTACCTCGTCGGGCGCGCGGGGAGCGGGTTCATCGGAATGATGGTCAGCTTCACGCCGCTCTTGACGATCGGCGTGTCGATCGTGCTGCTGCGGATCTATCCCACGCGCCGGCAGCTTGTGGGGGTGCTTGCGGCGCTGGGCTGCCTGGGCCTGTTGATCTTCGACGGCGCGAGCCGGCACGTCGGACCGGTCGACCTGGCGCTGGCCCTGACGGTTCCCCTGTGTTATGCCATCACGAACACGCTGATCCGCAAGACATTGACCCACGTGCCGTCGCTCGAATTGTCGCTGGCGTCACTCTCGGCTGCGGGTGTCTTTCTGCTGTCGATTGTGCTCGTTGTGCCAGTCGAGCGACCGCAAGTCGCCGGGCGCGAGGCGGAAGTGGCGATCGCCTCGGTCGTGTTTCTGGGTTTTGTCGGAACCGGCGTGGCGACGTATTTGTTCAACAAGCTGGTTCAAGAACAGGGGCCGCTGTTCGCGGGGATGGTGACGAATGTGGTGCCGATCGGCGCACTGGTCCTGGCCTGGCTCGATTCCGAGCACGTGACGCTACGGCAGCTCGCAGCGCTGGCAGGCCTGCTGGCGGCGGTTACCATTGTTCAATTCGGCGCCGTGCGTAAGACGTAGGTCAGGCTTTCCAGCCTGACGGCAGTGTGTGAACGACTCAATTGACAGGGTGCAAGCACCAGTATCGATTCTTCTCAGGACGAAGGCAGCAGCCGTTCAGCTCGCGGCGATTTGAATTAGCCACGGATGAAACACGCATTGAACACGGATAAACGAAAGCCCCCTCCTCATCCGTGTTTCATCCGTGGCTCCTTAGCTTCTCAAACAACGATCGGATTTGGCCTGCCTTCCGCTGTGGCAGATGTAAGCACAACGCTGTCAGGCTGGAAAGCCTGACCTACGAGGAACTATCCCGATGAAGCTCAAAGGCAAAGTCGTCGTCATCACGGGCGGGAACCAGGGGATTGGCAAGGGAATTGCTAAAGCGTGCGCCGCCGAAGGGGCGCGCCTGGCGATTTGTGCCCGCAACGCCGCAAAGCTCGAAGCGACCAGCCGCGAACTGCAAAACGCCGGCGCCGACGTGCTGTTCCGGCAGGTCGACGTTTCTGATGAGCGCGCGGTCGACGCGTTCTTTCACGAGATCCGCGAGCATTACGGCCGGGTCGATATTCTCGTCAACAACGCCGGAGCGTTCGACGGCGGGCCGATCGACGAGCTTTCGCTCGACGCGTGGAACAACGTGATCGGGGCGTGCCTCACGGGGACGTTTCTGTGCAGCCGCCGGGCGTTCGCCATGATGAAAGCCCAGGGAGGCGGGCGGATTCTGAACATCGGTTCGATCTCGGCCCAGAGACCGCGCGAGGGAAGTTCAGCATACGCCGCGGCCAAGTTCGGCGTGTGGGGCCTGACGCAGGCGACGGCCCTCGACGGCCGCCCGTTCGGCATCGTCGCCAGTTGCCTGCATCCGGGAAACGTGCTGGTCGAACGCCGGCTCGAAACCGGTCAGGAATCCGACGACGAGCCAATGATGAACACCGAGACGATCGCCGAAGCGGCCCTGGCGATGCTCACGCTGCCACCCGACGTGAACATGCTCGAAGCGATCGTGCTGCCGATCGGGCAGGCGTACCTCGGGCGCGGTTAGCGCAGGATCGGCAGCTTTCTCTGGATTCCGGAAGAAGACAAGGAGAGGGGGAGACAAGGAGCACGCGCTACGACGGCAAAGTCGTCGTATTTTTCTCCTTGTCTCCCCCTCTCCTTGTCTGCGTCGATCGCAGCGCCGCTCGCCGCTGCGATTCACGCCAGCATTCCACTCGACGCGAGAAGCGCATGCTGCACGATCAGGTCGTGTTCCATGCTGAAGTCGGGGGCCTTCTTGCCGGCGACGACGGCGGCGAACTCGCGCAGGTCGGCGATCTGCAGCGTGGCCGCCGTCAGGTCGACTGTCTGCCAGGCTGAATTTCCTGTCCGGTACACCTCGACCGGCTGGCTGTTCTTGTTCGCCAGGTGACCGCTTCCCAGGTGCGGAATAATGAGCGCGCCTTCAGTGCCGTACACTTCGATCCGCCTCGTGTAGGGCACAACCTCGAGCGCGGGGACTTCGATGATTCCGAACGCCTGGTCGAATTCGAACACAGCGATGCCGTTGTCGATGAAGCTCTTCGGATCGGCCGTGTGGTGGTGGGCCATGAAGGGGGTGATCTTGCGCGGCTTGCCGAGCAAGGTGACCAGCATGTCGACCAGGTGGCCGGCCATTTCGAAGTAGATGCCCCCTTTGTAGCGGCCCAGCTCGTCGACGTACCGCGCGTACGACGGCAGGTCTTTAGGGAGCCTGCCGCGGAACTCGTAGATCCGCCCGAACTCTTTGCGCTTGGCGCGATTGAGCATTTCCTGGACGGCCGACATGTAGCGGAACAGGTAGATCATCTGCACGTGCAGGTGCTTCTTGTGGGCCAGGTCGATCAGCCGGCGGTGCTCGTCGAGATCGACTCCGGCGGGCTTTTCGAGCATCACCGGGCGGCCCGATTCGAGCGCGACGCGGGCCAGTTTCAGATTTTCATAGACGCGGCCTTCGACGACGATTCCGTCGAGAGGCTGGCGCAGCAATTCATCTGCGGTGTCGAAGACGCGGTAATTCGGGATCGCGCCTTCCCAGCGCTTGCTCTGCGCGGCGACGACCTGCGGGTCGGAATCGTGGAATCCGACCAGCGTGAATTCGTCGGGATGCTCGGCGACCCGCCGGACGACGCCGTCGGCATGTGTGTGCCACATCCCCAGCATTCCCAGTTTCAGCGGCATGGTGGTTTCCCTCGAAGTAGGTCAGGCTTTCCAGCCTGACGCGATCTACGGCTTGACGATCGTCCCATCGCGACGGCGGAGCGTGCCCCAGCGCAGGTCGAACGGCGGATCGTCGGCGACGGGGAACTTCGCGGCCAGTTTTTCATCCAGGTCGATGCCGAACCCCGGTTTGTCGCTGGCGTAGTAATAGCCCCCCTTGAGCTCGGGGCAGCCGGGGAACACGTCCTGCTCGGCCTGATTGAACAGCCTCGCTTCCTGGATCCCGAAGTTGGGGACCGCGAGGTCGAGGTGCACGTTGCAGGCGTGGCCGACGGGCGACACATCGCCCGGACCGTGCCAGGCGGTGCGAACCGCGAAAAACTCGCAGAACGCGGCGATTTTGCGGGCCATCGTCAGCCCCCCCACCTGCGAAATGTGGATGCGGATGAAATCGATCAGCCGCTCGGCGATCAGCGGCACGAATTCATTCGGATTGTTGAACAGTTCGCCCATCGCCAGGGGCGTGCTCGTCTGCTGCCTCAAGGTGCGGAAATAGCCCACGTCTTCGGGCGAGAACGGGTCTTCCATGAAGTACGGCTTGAATTTCTCGACGTCTTTGACGAGCTGCATCGCCAGGATCGGCGGCACGCGCTCGTGGATGTCGTGCAGCAGTTCGACGACGTCGCCGAGCTTGTTGCGGACGTGCTCGAACAGATTCGGCACGAGCCGGGCGTAGGGGCCCGGTTCCCAGACGTCGACCGCGCGGTTCGAGGGGGTCTTGTCGCCGGCGCCGGTCGCGCCTCCGGTTCCATACGTGGCCATGCCGGGGACCGAGCATTGAATGCGGATGTGCCGGTAGCCCTCGGCCTGGTACTTGCGAACCGCGTCTTCGACGTCCTGAAAGGTCTTGCCCGAAGCGTGTCGGTAGGTATCGACGGCTTCGCGGCACTTGCCCCCCAGCAACTGGTACAGCGGCATTTTCGCGCGCTTGCCGAGAATGTCCCACAGCGCCATGTCGACTCCCGACAGGGCGTTGCCCAGCACGGGTCCGTTGCGCCAATACGAGCTGACGAACGACGATTGCCAGATGTCGTCGATGCGTGTGGCGTCTTTGCCGAGCAGGAAGGGCTTGAGGAACTTTTCGACTGCCGTTTCGACGGCCCGCGCCCGCTGCGTGAACGTGGCGCAACCGAGGCCGTAGAGGCCGGGCTCATTCGTGATCACCTTGACGACGACCAGCCGGATGTTGGCCGGCGCGGTGAGAAACGTTTTAACGTCGGTGATCCGCAGCGGCGGAGTGCCGCGCGCGGCTTCTTCGGCGATCGAGGCCGATTTGTCCTGCCCCGCACAGGCGCCACCGGAGACCCACGGCAGGCTTGCGGCCACCGAACCAAACATCGTTGATTTCAGCCAATCACGGCGGTGCATGTCGAGTAACTCCTGAGTCGCGCGTTCTGGAGACGCCACACGGATCGGGCGACCCAATCGGTGCAAAGCACTCGGTCGGACCACCCATGTAAACCTCCAGCGCCGGTCCTACGCGTGCAGGTTATTTTCCGTCCGGCCGGCCTTCGCGATAGATGGTCCCGAAGAAGAAGTCGGCGATCGGCCAGGTGATGTTGAAATTGTACTTCGACATCAGCGAGTGCCGGTGGTGCATGCGGTGGTGGGCACGCAGGGCACGGATCACCGGCAGTCGGGCGACGAATGAACTCTCGTCAAGGTGATAACAGAAGTGCAGCACCTCGTACGACATGAAATAGAACGTCGCAGTCGCCACGTAGAAGCACGCCGTATTCCGGGTATGGAACAGGTACAGTCCCAGCCCGATCGGGAAGGCGACGATCCCCAAGTAGAACAGCAGCATGATCGCCGGGAACAGCACGATCTTGAAATCTCGCTGCGACCGGCACGTCATCCATTCGTCGGTAAAGAACCGGTGATGCTCGTGCGTGTGGCGATGGAACATCAGCCCCAACCGGTGAACGTGCTTGTGCATCGGGCCGCGGTGGCCGAAGTACTCGACGAAATTCGCCAGCACGAACGTGACGGGAACGCAGAGCCAGTCGAGCCACGTCGGATTGCTCACCTGTGACAGCGCCAGGACGATCACGGCCGACGAACCCGCCACCACGAACGCCAGGTGGGCGAAACCGTTGTAATACCGGCCGATAACGTTCGACCGGTACTCCATCCGGTAGGCGGCCAGGCTGGGGGGCAATTCGTCGGTTTCGAGGCCTGCGGGGCGCGCTGCATTCGCGGCCTCTGCCGGGTCGGGTGGCACGGCAGTCAGCGTGGTTGTCGGCGCTGGATCGGTCATCGTTTCGGGCAAGCGGCAACCCCTGTTAGAGACGATTCCACTCTAACGCCGCAACGCAAGGCTTTCAACGCGTGGGACAGCGCCCCACCCCGACCCGCCAGCGCAAAAGTGCCCCGGGCACTGCACGTGCTAATTCAACGCGCGGGAACGGCTTGCGGCTGCCGATAATCTCCATTAACATATCGGTGAGCGCTTCCGTATCGTCCTGGAAGGATGCTGATGCTCCGTATCTTGAGTTCCAAGAAGACGTTGTGCGACGGGCTGACCCGCCGCGACCTGTTGCAGGTCGGCGGTTTAGGGGCCTGCGGGCTCGGCTTGGAACAACTCCTGGGGCTGAACTCGGCGGCCCGCGCGAACCCTGCAGAGGGACGTGCCGCGGCCAATTTCGGCAAGGCCAAGCACTGCATTTTGCTCTATCTGTACGGGGCCCCCAGCCAGCTCGAAACGTTCGACATGAAGCCCGACGCTCCCGTGGAAATCCGCGGGACGATGAAGCCGATTCCGTCGGTGCTGCCGGGGCTGGACGTCTGCGAGCACCTGCCGCATATCGCCGGGATGACCGACCGCATCACGGTCGTCCGCTCGGTGACGCACCCCTACCCGATTCATGGCGTGGCCTTCGCGACCACAGGGATCCCGGCCATCGACGTGGCGATGGAGTTGGCACCCTACGACGTGAGGCACCACCCCTACTTCGGGTCGGTGGTGCAGTATCTCGAACGCAACATGACAGCCGGCCGCCCCACGGATATTCCGCAGAACGTGGCGCTGCCCTTCCCGTTCAGCAGCGAGCGCGTGGGCGAAGTGCCGCGTGCGGGTCCGTACGCCGCGTTTCTGGGCTCGACGTACAACCCGACGTGGACCGAATACCTCGGCAAATCGACCGGCACCGTGCGGAAGACGCTGCGCGACATGAATTACGACGTGCCCGATCCGTACGTCGGGTGCGATCGCGACAGTCACTTCCGGTTCTCGTCGACCACGCCTCTGCCCGACATTTCGATCGACCGGCTCAACCGCCGCCGCTCGCTGCTCGGGCAGTTCGACGAGACGAGACGCGAGCTTGAAGCGACGGTCGACGGCCGTTCGCTGTCGCGGTATCAGGACCTGGCGTTTTCGATGATCACCTCGCCCCGCGTCGCTGAGGCGCTCGACGTCCGCAGAGAGCCTTTGGCGACGCGCGACCTGTACGGCATGACGCTGTTCGGGCAGGGGTGCCTGGCCGCGCGGCGGATGATTGAAGCGGGGACGCGCCTGGTGAGCGTGTTCTGGGACGAATACGGCCTGGCCGGAGATGCCTGGGACACGCACTGGAACCATTACCCGCGCATGGTCGACCAGCTTCTGCCGCCGTTCGACAAGGCGTTTTCGGGGCTGATCCTCGACCTGGAACAGCGCGGCCTGCTCGATGAAACGCTGGTCGTCGTGCTGAGCGACCACGGTCGCACCCCGAAGCTGAACAGCGCCAAGGGGGGTGGTCGCGACCACTGGTCGCTGGCCTACTCGCTGGCGTTCGCCGGCGGCGGCATGGCGAAGGGAAAGGTCGTGGGTGCGACCGATCGCGAAGCGGGCACTCCCATCGACCGGCCCGTGTCGCCCAAAGACATCCTGGCGACGATGTATCACCTGCTGGGGATCGACCCGCACACCCGCATCCCCGACCGCGGCGGTTCGCTGATTCCTGTCGTCCCCGAAAGCGCCGACATCGTCCCCGAGATGCTGGCCTAGCCGCCTGTTGAAAAACACCGTGGCATAGGCTTCCAGCCTGTGAATCCGCGCGAAAGTATGACAGGCTGGAAGCCTATCCCACGGTTCGTAATACCGTCTTCAGGCGGTCCGTGCCTCGCGCCTACCGCGAGATCTTCGCCGACTTCAGGAACTCGCGGAATTCGTCTTCGTGCGCCGCGATCGTCGCGCGGGGGCCGGTGAGCTTGGCAAAGAACGAGCTGTTCTCGCCGAACGGGACGACAACGTACAGCATTCGATATCCCGGACGTGGATATCCCTCGCCCCGAGAGCTCGGCGCCCGGAAATCGGGCCCTTTCCATTCGCCTCGCAGATCGACGATTGTCGCATCGATGCCGCCGATCGATAGCGTTTCCTGCGTTGGCGTTTCACCGGGCTCGAATTTGAATTCGGCAGTGCGTCTTGAGATCATTTCTTCCCGATTCCCCAGCGACGACATGAGGGTCAGGCGGCCGTCGTATTCGTCGTCTTCCATTCGCGGCAGCTCGAACTCGGCCTCGATGATGTTCGTGTCCGGCTTGACCCGCTTCCAGCTTTCGGGAACGACGAATGTGATTCCGCTGTCCGAGAGCTTTAGCTCGTTCGCAGCCGGTGTTTCGGGTTCCTCGAGCGGCGGCTCCGACTGCGGGGGGACCTCGTCGGCGCTCGATTTGTCGCTGGAGACCGGTCTTTCCAGCGAGGCCTTTTCGACCGACCCCGGCTCGCTGCTGCACCCTGCCGCGGCGCCGCAGATCACACAGACAAGCCACAATAAGATCCGCTTCATACGACGCGCCCTTTCAATCAAGGAGGATGGAAGATGGAGGATCGAAGATGGCGGGATTTGATTCCCGTCCGTCGCCATCCTCCATCTTCCATCATCCATCCTCGCTCCGTTTTTCTCCCTGTCTCGCCCTCTCCCTCTCTCCTTGTCTGCGTCTGTCATCCCCCCTCGGCCCCCCGCAGCATTTCGACGACCCACACATGACCGGCTTCCGTCGCAACCTCCAGGGCGGTCTTGCCGTCGGCGTCGCGCAGGGCAGGATCGGCCCCGGCGTCGAGCAGCATCCGCACCACCTCCAGGTTGCCACCCCGCGCGGCCGCGTGCAGCGGCGTCGTCTGCCCGTCGTAGAAATTGACGAGCGCAGGATCTTCAGCAAGGCGTTGCTGAACCAGATTGGGAAATCCCGAGTTGGCGGCGACGCAAATGCCGAACGCCCGCGGCGTGCAGTGCAACACGTCGTCGCGTGCGGCTGCATCGGCGCCGGCCCGCTCGAGCAATTCGATCGCCTCGCGCGAGCCGCCGAAATACGCCCAGTGCAGCGCAGTGCCCCCCTGATAGGCACGGAACGACAGATCGGGCTGCTTGGTCAGCAGGAAACGCACGACTTCGGTCTGGCCCGTCCGGCAGGCAATGGAGAGTGCATCCGAAATTTTCTCGGTCGCGGACCAGGGCGGGCACGGCAGCCGCGTGCCATCGGCGGCGAACCGGCTGCTGCCGGTGCGCGACGCGCCGGCGACAAGTTTTCCGGCGTCGTCGAAACAGGCCTGGACGTGCTCCAGCGACCCGATGCCGGCGGCACAAAACAGGTCGGGCTTCACCCCCAGGCGCACGAGCGCGCGGGCGAATTCCATGGCATGGCACGTCACCGCCCACGACAGGGCCGTGTGTCCCGATGCGCCGAACTTCGCTTCCGCATCGGCCCCCTGGGCCAGGAGCAGTGCTCCGAGCGTCGGATCGTTGCACTGTGCAGCGGCGTGCAGCGGCGTCTGCCCGTCGGCGCTTGCCGCCCGAGCCAGCTCGGGTTTCTGCGCCAGGATTTGTGCCACCCCCGGCGTATCGCCCGCATAGATCGCCGAAAGCAACCGGGTGAGTTCGGCATCGTCCTGCGGGGAAGTGGGCTGGGTCATGTAATTCGTTCCTGGGGCCTTCGCACGGTCGTGTTGTGCGCAGTGTATCGTGAACGTGGCGAGAATCGCCACTTCGTCATTATTCCTGAGGCTTGAGACTTGAGGCTTGAGGACACAAGTTGCGAACGTCAAGCCTCAGGTCTGCAGCCTCGAGCCACTGGCGTTGCGCGACTTGCCTGAACGCGAATGGCCGGGTAACGTCAATTGCAAACGGACAGGATCATCGTCCCGCAACCATTCGAATAACCAGATTGAGGTACTTCAACCGGGAGACGCTCATGGACGCCAATAATCGACGCGAGTTTTTGGTGCAGGCCGGTCTGGGGGCCGCGGTTTGGACGGTGGGGGCGAGCACGGCGCAGGCCGCGGCGAGCGATCCGCTGGTGCTGGGGGTGATCGGCCCCGGCGGCATGGGGATGAATCACGTCCGCAATCTCGCGACCCGCAAAGACGTGAAAATCGCCTGGGTCTGCGACGTCGATTCCACGCGTCTCGATGCGGCGGCGAAAGAAGTCGAGATGCGCTCGGGCACGGCCCCCAAAGCGGTGAAAGACATGCGGCAGGTGCTGGACGACAAGACGGTCGACGCCGTGTTCATCGCCACGCCCGACCACTGGCACGCGCCTGCTGCGGTGCTGGCGCTCGACGCGGGCAAGCACGTCTATGTCGAAAAGCCGTGCTGCCACAATGTCCGCGAGGGGCGGGCCATGGTCGAGGCGGTCCGCCGTTCAGGAAAGTTGCTGCAGGTCGGCACGCAGAGCCGCAGCACGGCTGTCGTGCGGGAAGCCATCGAGCGGGTTCGCTCGGGCGAGATCGGCGACGTGCTCGTCGCGAAGGCCTGGAACAGCCAGCTCAGACGGTCGATCGGCAAGACTCAGACGAGCAATCCCCCGCCCAATCTCGATTTCGACGCCTGGATCGGGCCCGCCGTTCCCGTGGGCTATCGCACCAACCTGCTGCACGGCGTGTGGCGCTGGTGGTACGACTTCGGCTGCGGCGACATCGGCAACGACGGTGTCCACGACATCGACGTCGCCGCGTGGGGCCTGGGCGTCGAAACGCATCCCTCCACCGTCGCCTGCCTGGGGGGAAAAGACTTTTTCGACGACGACCAGCAGTTCCCCGACACGCAATATGCCGTCTTCGAATATCCAATTCCTGGCAAGTCTGCCAAGAAGCAGTTCATCTTTGAGCAGCGGATCTGGTCGCCGTACGTGCAGGAAGGCTACGAGAACGGCGCGGCGTTCTACGGAACGAACGGCATGGCGATTGTCGGTCACAGCGTTGGCTGGAAGCTGTACGGCCCGCGGAACAAGCTGATCGCCGAGAAGACCGGCGGCGCCGACCTCGTGGCGCACCACCAGAATTTCTTCGACTGTATCCGCGGCCAGCAGAAGCAGCTTAACGCCGACGTCAAGGCGGGCTTCCTGTCGGCGTCGCTGGTGCACCTGGCGAACATCGCGGCCCGCGTCGGCCGAGTGCTGCAGTTCGATCCGGAGCGCGAACAGATCACCAACGATTCCGAAGCCAACCAGCTCCTGGGACGCAAGTACCGCGAAGGACACTGGGCGGTTCCGCGCACAGCGTAAGTCTGTGAGCCGGGGACGTAAGTCCCCGGGTGCGTGCGTTGTTGACTGGACACCCACCCGGGGACTCACGTCCCCGGCTCGCAAGATGGCGCAGCTTAAGTTAATTCCATCGCCCAACGAGCGGCTTTCCGGTCAGCCCGACCAGGCCGCCGAGCTGCACGGCGTCGGCGCCCTGCACGGAAAAGAGGGGCGTCAATCCCAGAGACGCGACCCGTTCGGCGCCGCGGTCGCGGAGCCATAGCTCGGCCGAGGGCTGCATTTCGTCGCCGCCGTCCGCCGCGGCAAACCAGGGCATGCCTGAAAATTCGCGCCCCCGATCGGCGCGCAGCTCCCAGCCCGATTCCGCAAACGATTCGCCCAGCGCAAGCGCGCTCAGAAACCCGCCGTTGCCCCACAACAGGTCTTCGTGGCGTCCGTCGCGCGCCAGCTCGTCGAATTTGAAGGACTTGAGCGGGCTCGTCCGCGGACCATATGGCATGCGCAACGTTCCTGCCACGCTGCGGCGGGCGCCTGCCAGTCGTCGAACTCGGGAGTCTGGCGCGGGTCGGGGCAGCCCACGATCGAGCCGTGGGCGGCGGCCAGCCACGGCGCACCGGCATCCGCAGCCAGCTTCGCCAGCCGGCCGAGCAACTGTGCATCGGCATCACTGGGACCAAACACGAAGTTTCCGACCAGCGCGCTCCACGGCTTCGCGCCGGGAGTACCGACTGTTTTCTCGACAATCAGCTTGTACAGGGCGCTGTCCGAAACATCGTCCCCGGCCAGCCCGGCGGCCAGTTCGTGCCGTGACAGGTCGAGTAGAAAAAGCTGCAGGCTGGAATCGGTCTCGAGACGATGGACGAGCAGCGACACGCCGCGCCAGGCGGCCTCGACCCGCTGAAAATCCGGGTCGTGGAGAATGGCCCGCATCGACTGGCTGATGGCCGCGTCCACGCACGCTACGTATTCGTCCTGCCGCGGATCGGCTCCCGGCACGACGTACGACGAGACCGTGTCGCGGATGAAACGGTTCCATTCGGGCCCCGCCTCGCGCGGCACAAGGCCCGTGTCTTCGAACAGGTTCTCGAGCGCGTTGGCGGCGGCCGGCGCAGGAGGCGGCTGGGCCGGGGCTTGCGGCGGCGCGGCAGTCCAGCCGCGCACTTCGTCGGCAGCCTGATCGAACGTCCCCCGGTTGAGCAGTCGCCGCCGCAGACCTCGCAGCGATTCGAAAATTTCCACGCGGTCGAACAGCCGGTCGGGATGAAAGTCGTCGAACTCTTTGACGTCGACCGAGACCGGCGCGCCGTCACTCCCGGAAAAGAGCCTTTCGAGCCGCACGTCGTGCTGGGCCAGCGCTTCTTCGAAATTGTCGCGATCGATGGAGACGGGTTTCAGCGCGCTCAGCTCACGGTCGGTGCGCTTCAGACCGCGGTTTCCCCGTCCGCTGAAATCGCCGCAGACCAGGATCCGAAACGGCGTCTGCGGATCGACCTCTCGCGCCGCTTCGTGAGAGCCACCGACGTTCAGGTGAACTTCGCGTTCATTCATGATGGGTCTAGCGCAAGGAATCGCGGGCGGAATATCTGCGATGGCGACGTAAGTGGCAGATCAGGGAAAGGCCGGATTTAGCGTTCTGCTCGCCGGTCATATTCGGCTTCCAATAACTTAGTAATCGCTCGTCGGGGATCGAGGGCACCGGGTGCCCAAATGCTGTTTGGCACCAAGCCATACTGCGGCGAAAACAACTCACCGTACCAAATGTAAATGGACGGTGGAAAGTAATCGTCGATGGTTGCCTTTGCCAGCGGTGAATACGCCCACAGCACAAAACGCTCCGACAGCACGTCTCGGTCGCACATCCAGCACGCCGGCCCGAAGCTCGCGACATACAGCACCGGCAGCCCGACCACCGCCGCCAGCGTCCACTTCGCCCACCGCTCTTTCCGATTGACGATCCGCACCGTCAGCCAGACGCAGAACGCGGCGAAAGCGACGGCCAGGGCGGGAAGGAGGAACGACATGCCGGAATCGTACCCGGCCTTCAGATTGTCGGAAAGACCCGCTCGGAACCGGCACGGGAATGACTGGGATTCACCGTCCTTCCGCCAGGCGGTATTCTTGAGCGAATGCCAAACGATTGCCGCGAGTCCGAGGGACTGGTGAAGGTGTTTGTTGAACTGCGCGACGCCGCGTTTGGCTCGGAGTCGTTCTGGGCCAAGCCGCTCGGCAATGACCTCTACGAACTGCGCAACTCACCGTGGTACGCCTTTGACCTGCATTTCTACGATGTAGTCCGAGCGATGCCAGACAAGCAGGGCGAGAAGCCTCGCATTATTGAAGTGGTGCACCGTAGTGGGCACAAGACGCTTCGGGTGCTCTTCTCGGCCGACGTGAATGAAGAGGGGCGTTTGGAAATGCTCCGGTCACTTCACGAATGGCGAGCGTTTCATGAGAATTGCAACGATCGGTTGTATGCCGTCGATGTCGAACCAGACGGCGACTACGGAGCAGTTTGCGATCAGTTGACGGCGTGGGAACAGGCAGGTCGGCTGGTCTATGAAACTGGGACTACCGTTCCAAATCCGCCCCCTCACCCCTAACCCCTCTCCCGCGAGGGGAGAGGGGGACAGGATTGTCGTCGCGGGCGATCCTGAAAGTGAGACGATCTCTGAACGGGGTGCGTCGTTACAGCTGCGCGCCAATTGCACCGCGTTTCTCATTTGGCTAGGGTGGCGGTGACACGTTCGCATCCTTACGCCTGATCTCAAACGCCACACGCATGAAAATCGTCCGGCTGGAAACATTCGTCATCGGCGATGGCCCGCAGGTCGATCCTGATCAGGGGGGCGTCGAGCCGCTGGCCTGTCTTCGTATCCACACCGACGACGGGCGCTTCGGATTCTCGGAAGTGTTTCGTGTGCCTCCGGGAGTCGTGCAGGCGACGGTCGGCGGGCCGGAGACGCATTTCGGCCGCCTGCTGCTGGGGCAGGAAATCACTCACCCCGAACGCCTCTGGCAACTGGTCTGGGACGCCATTCTGCACACCAATCGCCGGGGGTGGGAAATCATCATACTGGGGGCGCTCGACGTCGCCTGCTGGGACCTGTACGGCCAGCAACTGGGCCAGCCCGTCTGGCGCTTGCTGGGAGGCGTGCAGCGCGGCCCGTTTCAGACACCGCGAGAATCCTTGCCCGTTTCGATCATTCCCTACTGCACGATCGTCTCCGACGTGTGGGGAGGCGAGGCGATGTTCTCGCAGCAGGTGGCGCGCATCGAACAATTGGCCGCGCTGGGATATCGGGCCTTCAAGGTCGAGCCGATGATCTCGTCGGCCCGCGACGTCGTCGAGTTGGCCCGCCGCGCGCGACGCGCGCTGGGGCCGGCCCGCACATTGATGGTCGACGTCGGTTATCTGTTCAACGACGTTCCGACCGCCGTGCGCGTGTGCCGCGATCTGGAGGCGCTCGAAATCTTTTTCTTCGAAACGCCGTTTCCCGTCGATTCGCCCGAACCCTACGCGCGCCTGGCCGCGCAGACTTCGATCCCGCTGGCGATGGGGGAACACGGCGTGACCCGCTGGGAATTTGTCGACATGATCGACCGCGGCGGCGTGAGCGTGGTTCAACCGTATATGACCACCTGCGGGGGCCTGACCGAAGCCAAACGGATCGTCGAGCTGGCCCGAGCCCGCGGGGCGCAGGTGTGCCCGGGCAACTGGTCGACGCAGATTCTGGGTGCCGCGACGGTCCACCTGGCGGCGTATTCGCCGATCACTCCGTACCTCGAATTCGCGCCCGCGGAAGTGTTCGACTCGCCGCTGCGGCGTGAATTGCAAGCCGCCGGGTTCCCGGTGAACAATGGCGCCATCGCGCTCCCCGAGAAGCCGGGAATCGGCTACGAATTGCCGGATGAAATCGTCCGGCGGTTCGGCATGAAGTAATTGCGAGCGCCTGGCGTCGCTGTGTTCGTCATTGACGCGTTGCCGGTTTGCGGCCGGTGATCTGGAATTTCTCGACGACGAGGCGCGTCTTCGGGCCCTGGTCCTGTTCGAGAACCTGCGTGGCGTGATGGACCGAAAAGACTTCCCAGCCGTTGGTTCCGAACTCGGCGAGTTTGACTTGCAGCTCGCCCGCTTCGACGGTGGCCGTGTTGTATTCCCATTTGACGGCGCCCTTCTCGGCATCGGGATACGACTGGGCCACCCGGCCAGTAGAGATGGTGATCGCAATCAGGGCTAAACTGACCAGCACAATGGCGGGCAAACCCAGTCGACGGGTCGCAGGCATGATGAGCTCCTTGTGTGATGGGGCACTCGGAACGGGAGATGATTTCATGATACACCGGCAAGGCGTGTGTCGGCGACTTCAACGCGCTGCTATACTCGCCCGGCAGAGCTTATGCAGCGCTCATCCCCTTCTTCCCCGGGCCGGTTCTACGCCGGATCTTCGATTTGACGTGACGTACTCTCGCAGCCACGATGCACGGCAGTGGTCGAGGGATCAAATCGGCCTGCTGCTCGGGCTTTTCGCGCTGGCGCTCTACGGGTGCGATTCGAATCGCGACACTCCAGCAGGACAATCAGCAAGGCCGGTGGCGGCAAAAGAGCACCCCAGGAACATCCCGAAGAGCGATTCGCCCGAATTGCTGCAGGCTGATCGGGAACTGCAGGCCGACGACTGGTTCGAAGACGTGACCGAACGCACCGGCGTCCGTTTCGCTTATCAGAACGGCCGCGAGGCCGGGAAGTATTTCTTGATCGAGAGCTTCGGCGGCGGAGCGGCGCTGGTTGATTTCGACGGCGACGGCGACCTCGATTTGTTCGTGACGGGGGGCGGAACGATTTCCGCCAATCCGGCGGGCACCATCGCCGGCCTGCCTTCATCCCTGCAGCGCAACGACGGCGATTGGCAATTTGTCGATGTGGCCCGCGCCGCCGGACTCACGGTTCCGCCGGATTATTCACAAGGATGCGCCGTCGTCGATTTCAACGTCGACGGTTTTCCCGATCTCTTCGTGTGCTGTTACGGCCGCAGCCGGCTGTACCGCAACCTCGGGGATGGAACGTTCGCCGAGGCCGCGGACGACGTGCTGCCGGCGCGCGGCTGGGGAACGGCGGCCGCCTTCGCCGACGTCGACCGCGACGGTTTTCCCGATCTGTTTCTGGCGCGCTATAACGAATGGACGCCGGAGCGCGACGTCGCCTGTTACAGCCCCGCCGGCGTCCGCGACTTGTGCGGGCCATCGGCCTACCCGGGAACGACGTGCCGGTTTTTCCAAAACGGGGGCGACGGGCGATTTGAGGACTGGACGGATCGCGTCGGCATCCGGGGCGAAGTGCGCGGCCTGGGGGTGGTGGCCGCCGACCTCGACAGCGACGGCTGGGTCGACTTCTACGTCGCCAGCGACGAGACCCCCAACCAGCTCTACCTGGGCGGCCCCGACCTCCCCTGGAAAGAAAACGCCGCTGCGTCCGGCGTGGCCCTGAGCGAATGGGGACGCCCCGAAGGGAGCATGGGCGTCGACGTGGGCGATTTCGACGGCAACGGACTTCCCGATCTGTTCGTCACGAATTTCGAAAACGAAGACCACTCGCTGTACAGGAGCGTCGGCGACGGGCAATTCATGCATGCGACGGCGGCCGTCGGTCTTTCCGGCATGTCGCGCATCCGTTCCGGATTCGGGACGTCATTCGTCGATTTCGACGGCGACGGCTGGCTCGATCTTTTCGTTTTCAACGGAAATCCGATCTACCGTATTGCCCAGTCGTCCTTTAAGCAGCAGCCGCACCTGATGCGCAACGTCGCGGGGCGCCGGTTCGAAAACGTCTCGCAGCGCGGCGGCACGTTTTTCCGCGAGGCGTACTCGGGGCGCGGCAGCGCCGTGGGCGATCTGGACGACGACGGAGCGCCCGACCTGGTCGCTGTGCCGGTCAATGAGCCGGTAAGAATCCTGCGCAACCGTTTTCCGCCGGCGAATTTTGTGCGCGTCGCGCTGCGTGCCCGGCTAGGCGAGCCCGAGGCCACCGGTGCCCGCGCGTCGGCCGAATTCGAGGGACGCCGGCTGGTGCGGTTCGCCGTGCGCGGCGGAGGCTATTTCTCGCAATCGGATTCGCGGATTGTCTTTCCGGCCGCCACAGACGCAGAGACGGTCGACGTGACGGTCGATTGGCCGGGGCGCTCGCGGGAAGTGTTTCGCGGACTGGCAGTCCGCCGGACGCACGTTTTGATTGAAGGTCGCGGTGTGGCGGCTGAAAAAGAGATCCGATGAGCCGACATTCACAGCGCAGCCGTCTGGCGGGCCTCGCGGTTCTCACGATCGCGCTGGCGGGCGCCGCGATCTGGCTGGCGACGCGCCCCAGCCCGCAGAAACTGTTCGAACGCGGACTGGCGGCCGGTCCCCGCGACGGCGCGACGGCCGAGCGCCTGCTGCGCGAGGCGACCAGGGCCTCGGGTGGACACTTCCCCGATGCCGAGATCGCTCTGTGCCAGCTCTTGCTCGAGCGGGGGGCCTGGGACGAGGCGGCGGTGCAGTTTGCAGCCGCCGACAAAGAGTCCTGCCGTACGGACCTGCTGCTCGATTTTGGCCGCACGGCTCTCGCGGCGGGCCGCGAACGAGAGGGAATCGCCTCGCTTGAAGCGGTGCGGCGGCGTGGCAATCGAGACTCTGGCTCTGCACTGGAGCTGCTGATTGAGATCGCCCGGATGTGGGGCGCGACCGATGAAGTGATTTCCTGCGCCCGCGACTGGACCGAACTCGAACCTGACAATCCCCGTCCCTGGATCGTGCTGATCCAGACACTGAAGAACGAAGACCGGCGCGATGCCGAGTGCCTCGACGCCGTCCGCCAGGC
>JACQFH010000334.1 GCA_016200145.1 Planctomycetia bacterium
CAAACATTCACGTGCGGCGGTTGTTTATGAGCGTGGGGGGCATCACCGAACAGGGGCTGTACAACAGCAATTCGCTGCTGGCCGATACCGAACGGGCCATGCTCGCCGCCGCCGAGGAAGTGATCGTGGTGACCGACAACAGCAAATTCGGGCATCGGGCGCTGGCTCACCTGTGCGGGCTCGATCGAGTGCACCGGGTCGTCGCCGATTCTGGAATCACAGGGGAATGGAAGGACCTTCTCACGAACGCAGGGATTGCGCTCACGATCGCCGAGGTTTGACAGCATGTCGCAATCTACCACGCTTGCAGGCTATTCTCGCGGTGACGTCGAACGCGTCGTCCGCGACGTGCTGCTCAAACACTTCGACGCGGCTCGCGGCGGTCTGCGCCCGAAACCCAATCCGCTGCTGGTGAACATCTCGGCCCGACACGTCCATTTGTCGCAAGCGCATCTGGAAACTCTGTTCGGCAAGGGCGCCCAGCTCGAAGTTCAGAAAGACCTCTATCAGACGGGCTTTTTCGCCGCGAAACAGACTGTCGCCGTCGTGGGACCACGGCGCCGCATGCTGCCCGACGTGCGCGTGCTGGGGCCGTGCCGCGGCGCCACGCAAGTCGAACTGGCCTTCACCGACGGCATTTCGCTGGGGATCGACCTGCCTGTGCGAATCAGCGGCAACATCAAGGGGACGCCGGGATGCGTTCTCGTCGGCCCGAAAGGGGTCGTCGAGCTGGCGGAAGGAGTCATCCGCGCCGAGCGCCACGTCCACATGGGCCCGGCCGACCTCGAATACTACGGCGTGCACGACGGTGACCGCATGAATCTGCGGATCGAATCGCCCGGTTGCACGACCGTCTACGAAGGCCTCGTCGTTCGCGCCGGAGAGAGAATCAAGCTCGAGGTGCACCTCGATACCGACGAGGGCAACGCGGCCAACCTGGAACGCGCCAGCCGCGTCGAGCTGCAAAAGGCCGAATCGTGCGCCTGCAAACACAAGTGATCGTGAATTCGGATTGGTAACCAAGAGTTTCGCAACTTCTTTTCCTGGAGACGTCCATCATGGCAAAGGTTATGGAAGCGTTGGGTATGGTCGAGACGAAAGGCCTCGTCGCGTTGATCGAAGCGTCGGATGCGATGCTGAAGGCGGCCAACGTGCAGCTCGTCGGCTGGGAAAAAGTCGGCAGCGGGCTGGTGACGGTGTTCGTCGTGGGCGACGTGGCCGCCGTCAAGGCGGCCGTCGACGCGGGGGCGAGCGCCGCCAGCAAGATCGGCGAAGTCGTCAGCGTGCAGGTGATTCCCCGGCCGCACGAAGAGCTCGCGTCCGTGCTCCCGAAGTCCGGAAAAACCAGCGGCGCCGCGGGCTGACCCCCGTTTAGCCGCTCCGCTTGCGGTGCGCGTTTCTTGTTTTACTCGACACGCGCGGGGCAAGCCCCGCGGCTTAACAAGTAAGTTTCGACACATCTTTCAAACTTTAGAAACGGCAAACTGCATCATGAACGAAGCCATTGGATTGATTGAAACGAAAGGGCTCGTCGCCCAGATCGAAGCGGCCGACGCCATGCTCAAGGCGGCGAACATTTCGCTCGTCGGACAGGTTCAGATCGGCGGGGCGTACGTGACGACGGTCGTCCGCGGAGACGTCGGCTCGGTCCGCGCGGCGGTCGATGCGGGCGCCCAGGTCGCCAAGCAGGTCGGCGAGCTGGTGAGCGCTCACGTAATCGCCCGACCGGAAAAGGGAGTGCTCGAGGCTTTTTTCAAGAAGTAACCGGCGGCGGGCAGTCGTCGGCAACCAGTGGGTACTTCTTCGCGCCTTCGGCAGCCGGCCGCAGTCGGGTTCCGCACGGATCGCAGAATATGAAAATCCTTGTCGCGAATTTGGGCTCGACGAGCTTCAAGTATCGCCTGTTCGATCTTCCTCAAGAGACGCAACTGGCCCGCGGCGGAATCGACCGCATCGGCCAGGCCGCCAGTGCGTGTTTTGTCGAAATCGGCGGGCGGCGCGAAGAATCGAATCAGCCCGTCCCCGATCACGCCGCCGCCGTCCGCATCTGCCTCGATCAGTTGATGCACCCGGAATGGGGATGCCTGAAATCCGCTGATGAGGTCTCGGGGATCGGCTTCAAGGCGGTGTTTGCCGGAAAACTCTCGGGAGTGCGCATCGTCGACGAGCCCTTGTTGAAAAAGATGGAAGAGCTTTCGGACATCGCGCCGGCGCACAATCCGATGTATGCCCGGGCGATGCGGCAACTGCGATCTGCCTTTCCGCAAATTCCGCTCGTGGCCGCGCTGGAAACGGCTTTTCACGAGACGATTCCCGACGCCAATCGGTGTTACGCCGTTCCTTATGAGTGGAAGGCCGATTACGAAGTCTGCCGCTGGGGCTATCACGGCGCGAGCCATCGCTACCTGGCAACGCGGATGGCGCAGCTTCTCGGCAAAAACGACCTGCGACTCATCACCTGCCACCTGGGGGGCAGCAATTCCCTGTGTGCCATCAGCGGCGGGCGTTCGCTGGCGAATACGCTGGGCATGAGTCCCCAGTCGGGCCTGCCCCACAACAATCGTGTCGGCGATTTCGATCCGTTTGCCCTCCCCGTGCTGATGCGGGCGACCGGCAAGAGCCTCGAACAGATTCTCCAGGAATTATCCAGCCAAAGCGGCCTGCTGGGCCTGAGCGGTTTGAGCCAGGATGTACGCGATCTAGAACAGGCAGCGGCCCAGGGGCACGCCCGGGCGAAACTGGCACTCGATGTTTTCATTTCATCGATCCGCCAGTACCTGGGAGCCTATCTGACGATTCTGGGTGGGGCCGACGCCATCGTTTTCAGCGGCGGGATCGGCGAGAACAGCCGGCTCGTCCGCAGCGGCGTGTGCGCCGGGATGGAATGGGCCGGCATCGTGCTCGATGAATCGCTGAACCAGTCGGCCAAAGGCGAGGCGCGTATCTCGTCGGCCGCCGGCAAGACGCAAATCTGGGTGGTGCCGACGAACGAAGAGATCGTCGTCGCCCGACAGGCGGTCGAGGCCGTGAAAGGAATAGTCTGATGTTTTTGGCAAGAATCACGGGCAGTCTGGTTTCGACTCAAAAGGTCCCCTCGATGGTCGGGCAGAAACTGCTGCTCGTCGAACCGTTGCGCGTCGACGAGCAGGACCAGAGCAGCCTGAAGCCCACGGGGCGCTCGTTCGTCGTCGTCGATACCGTCGGCGCAGGCGAGGGGGAAGTCGTGCTGTGTGTGCAGGGCTCTAGCGCGCGCTACACCCCGGAAACGAAAGCGCTGCCAGTTGACGCCGCCATCATTGGTATCGTCGACCAGGTGCAGGTCGGAGCAAAAACAGTGTTTAACACGAACAAGTAGCGCGAGAACTCACTACGCGACGCAGAGCGTCGCAACGTGCGTTCCCACGCAGAGCGTGGGAACGAGATTAATACAAACACGTCCGTCACCCAGCGAGACCCACCCATGCAAGCCACCGAAGCAGCGATTCGACAAGTTGTCAGCGAAGTGCTCTCCCAGTTGGGACGCAATCCCTACGTGGCCACATCGGGCCGCTCGCGCGACGGCGCCTGTGGCATTTTTAAAACTGTCGACCAGGCGGTAGAAGCGGCGACGGAAGGTTTCCGCCAGCTTTCCGATCGCGGACTTGAAGATCGCCGCAAGGCCATCAACTGCGTCCGTAAGATCACCGAGCAGCAGGCCGAAGAACTGGGCCGGGCCGAACTCGAAGAGACCAAGATCGGCCGTCTCGACCACAAAATCGAAAAGCTGCAGATCGTCAAGCTCGTTCCCGGCGTCGAGTTCATGAAGACCGACTGCGTCTCGGGTGACAACGGCCTGACGCTCACTGAATACGCCCCGTTCGGCGTGATCGGGGCGATCACCCCCGTCACACATTCGCTGCCGACGGTGGCCGGCAACGTCATCAGCATGATTGCCGGCGGGAACACCATTGTCTTTAATGCGCACCCAGGCGGGGCCCGCATCGCCGCCGAAGGAGTGCGGCGGTTCAACAAGGCCATTTTCGAAGCCACCGGCCTCGAAAACCTGATCACCATCGTCGAGCAGCCCACTCTGGAAACGGCCGCCGAGATCTTCTCGCACCGCGGAGTGCGAATCCTGTGCGTGACGGGCGGGCCGGCCGTGGCCCGCGCGGCCCTCGAGAGCCGCAAGCGAGCCGTCGTCGCCGGCCCCGGAAATCCGCCGGTCGTCGTCGATGAATCGGCCTGTGCCGACAACGCCGCCAAGTCGATCGTCACCGGCGCCGCGTACGACAACAATCTGCTGTGCATCGGCGAAAAGGAAGTCTTCGCCGTCGAGGCGATCTTCTCCAAGCTGATGGACGCGGTTGGCCGCCACGGGGGCCACTTGCTCACGTCGCGCGAAGTCGAGCAGCTCACCTCGCTGGCATTCAAACCTGGCAAGGATCACCCGATGCTGAATCGCGACCTGATCGGTAAAGACGCCACGGCACTGGCCGCGCTGATCGGAGTGCGCGTTCCTGCGAGCACGCAAATCCTGTACGGCGAGACCGACGAATCGAGCCCATACGTCAGCGAAGAGCAGATGATGCCGTTCGTCCCTTTCGTACGCGTTCGCGATTTCCGACAGGGCCTGGAGCTGGCGAAAAAGCACGAACACAACTTCCGCCATACGGCGATCATCCACTCGCGCAATGTGCGCAACATGACCATCATGGGGCGCGAAATGGATACGACCCTGTTCATCAAGAACGGCCCGAGCATGGCGGGCCTCGGGCTGGGGGGCGAGGGATACCTGTCATACAGCATCGCCACACCGACAGGCGCAGGAGTCACCAGCCCCCTCACCTTCACCCGCCAGCGCCGCTGCACCCTGGTCGATGACCTCCGCGTCATCTAATTAATTCCGAAATCCGAATTTCAAATTCCGAAATCCCCTTCATGCAGCTCGCCAAAGTCGTCGGACGCGCCACTGCCACGGTCAAGCATGAAACGCTGGCCGGGTTTCGACTGCTGCTCGTGCAGCCGCTCGATGCACGCGGCGGCGCCGATGGCGATCCACAACTGGCCATCGACAGCCTGGGCAGCCGCATGGGTGACACCGTCATGCTCACGACCGACGGCGCCGCCGTCCGCGAGCTCGTCAAGAAGGACAACACGCCGATCCGCTGGGCCGTGATTGGCATCCCCGATTCATGAACTTCACGCCGGAACAAGTCGAACTGATCGTGCAACGCGTCGTGGAACACCTCGACGCGACGCGCTCGGGCCCTGCGCCGGCGACCGATCGGCCGGCGGCCCTTAACGCGCCTGCCGCCGTGCTTGTTCCGCATGTTGCCGGCGCCGTGATCACTCGCGAACTGCTCGCCGGAACGACAAACAGCGCGGCGACGATCCGTATCGGATCGAAGGCCTTGCTGACCCCGTCAGCCCGCGATTTCCTCAGAGAACATGGAATTCGCATCGTCCGCGAAAGCGCGACGCCGGCCTCGTCGGCAGCGATCCGCTGGCAGGCGATTGTCGTTACGCCCGCACCGCAAATTGCCGCCGCCCTCGACGATCTGTCCGCAGGAATCGTCTGCGATCGTCGCCTGGTCGGCACGCCAACCGAAGCGGCGGCCCAGGCGACCAGCGCCCTGTGCCGGGCCGACGCCGCACAAATCATCGTCTTCTCCGATCAACCCGAACTCGTGGCCTGCCTCGCGAACCGCAACGACCGCGTCCGTGCCGCGGCCATCGCTGACTCCGCGTCCGCCGACCGCGTCCGCCGACACCTTAAGCCCAACCTGCTCGCCCTCGACGCAACGAACAAGAGCCTCTACGACCTCAAATCAATCCTGAAAGCCGTTTTTTCGACTTTTTGACTTTTCGACCTCTTCGACTCTGCCTCTCATGCGTATCGCCGAAACCATCGGAACCGTCACCCTCAGCAAGTGTCACCCCTCCGTTCAGGGGGCGACCTGGCTGGTGGCCGTCCCGCTGACGCTCGCGGGGCTGGCCGGCAAGCGCGCCGGCCGCGGCGAACCGTTCGTCGTGTTCGACGAGCTCGGCGCAGGCGGCGGATCGCGTATCGCCGTCAGCGAAGGGGCCGAAGCGGCAGCGCCATTTCATCCGCACACGAAACCAATCGACGGCTACAACGCCGCCATCCTCGACTCGATCGAATTCGAACAACTCTAAAACTGTTTGAACAGCGCCGGCCGTCGGCCGGGCAAAAGGGAAATGACACCATGGCGAACAACTGGAACTCCGGGATCAACGACCGAAAGGTCAAAGAGCAGATCTGCGAAATCGGCAGGCGCGTCTACTCCAAGGGCTTCGCCGCCGCCAACGACGGCAATATCTCGTACCGCGTCGGCGAAAACGAAGTTCTGTGCAGCCCCACAATGATCTGCAAAGGCTTCATGACGCCAGACGACATCTGCGCCGTCGACCTGCACGGCAAGCAGCTCGCCGGCAAGCGCAAGCGAACGAGCGAGATTCTGCTGCACCTGGCGATCATGCGGGCCCGTTCCGACGTGCGGGCCGTGGTCCACTGCCACCCGCCGCACGCCACGGCGTTCGGTGTCGCCCGAGAGCCGATTCCGCAATGCGTGCTCCCCGAGATCGAAGTCTTCCTCGGCGAAATTCCCTTCGCCCCGTACGAAACGCCGGGCGGCCAGCAGTTCGCCGACACGGTACTTCCGTTCCTCAAGCCGGGAACGAACTGCATCATTCTCACCAACCACGGCACGGTGAGCTTCGGCAAGGAGCTGGAAGAAGCCTACTGGAAAACTGAGATCGTCGACGCCTACTGCCGGATTCTGATTCTGGCCCGGCAGATCGGCGGCATCACCTATCTCGACGAACAGAAGTCACGCGAGCTGCTCGACCTGAAAAAGCGGCTGGGATTCGACGACCCGCGGTTCCACGTCGAAGACTGCGACCTGTGCGGCAACACGGCGTTCCGCGACGGATACAAAGAATCGCTCCCCGAACCGAAGGCGTTCGACGCGCCGCCGTCGTTTCCGGGATACCTGCACACGCCGTCGAGCATGACGATCCCCGCCGGAACCGATATGGAATCGCTTGTCAAAATGATCACCGAACAAGTCGTTGCTGCCCTTGGTAAATAACTCAAACAACTCGTTCCCACGCTCCGCGTGGGAACGCAGAGCGTGGGAACGAGGAGATAAGAAACTATGAAAGTCAGCATCATCGGCGGCGGGGGACTCGTCGGTTCGTGCGCCGGCTTTGCCTTGCAGGCCGGCAAGATCGTTCGCGAGATCACGCTCATCGACGTCAATCAGGACCTGTGCGAAGGCCAGGCGCTCGACCTGCTGCACGGCGCCAGCCTCGTGGCCGATCAGAAGATCACCGCCGCCCCCACCTCTGCGGCCGCCGACAGCGACGTGGTCGTCATCACGGCGGGCCTCCGCCGCAAGCCCGACGAAAGCCGGCTCGATCTCATTAACCGCAACGTGGCCCTGTTCCGCAACATTCTGGCTGACGTCAAAAAGGCCGGCCTCAAGAAAGACGCCATCTGCTTCGTCGTCTCGAACCCGGTCGACGTGCTGACGTACCTGGCAATCCGCGAGTTGGGCCTGCCCCCTTCGCAGGTGATCGGCCTGGGGACCGTTCTCGATACGACCCGGCTGCGCAGCATGCTCGCCCAGCGGCTCGATGTGCCTCCGACGCAGGTCGCCGTGACGATCCTCGGCGAGCACGGCGACAGCATGGTGCCGATCTGGTCGAACGCCCAGATTGCAGGTCTCCCCCTGGAAAAATATCCCGGCGTCACGCCGGTGCTCGTCGCCGAGGTCGAAAAACGTACGCGCGGCAGCGGCGCCGAAGTGATCAAGAAGAAAGGGGGCGCGGGCTTCGCCGTGGGCGTTTCGATCGCCGACGTCGTTCACGCCATGGCCCTCGACCAGCGGCGGATCCTGCCGGTCTCGTCGCTGCAATCGGGCGCCTACGGCCTGCGCGACGTGGCGATCTCGGTCCCGACCGTCGTCGGCCGCAAGGGAGTCGTCGGCACGATCGAAATCGACCTCTGGCCCAAAGAAAAAATCGCCCTTCAGAACTCCGCTGGCGTCCTGAAGGAAACGATTGCCAAAGTGTTGTAATGGGCCTTGCTGCATTTGCATTGACGGCCTCCAATGCATGGCATAACATTGTACTAACGGAGGAAAGTACGATGACGAAACACTTGCGAAAAGTTGGAAACAGCACGGCATTGCTGTTGGACAAACCAATCCTCGAACTGCTCGGAATTCACGAAGGGGATGCAGTCAACCTGACGGTCACCAACGGATCGCTGGTGGTCACACCGCTCAATCCTCGCGCGATCAGCGACGCCGAGTTCAACGAGTCCCTCGATCGGGTCATTAACGATTGGGGCGACGTCTTGAAGCGTTTGGCATGAGCGATGACTCCATTGTATTCCTGACGCTTGAACGGGTGCTGGCGATCCATCAGCGCGTCCTGGATGAATATGGCGGACCAGCAGGACTGCGAGATCAAAACCTCCTTGACTCGGCCCTCGCCGTGCCGAAATCTTCGTTCGGCGGAGAATTCTTTCACACGGGATTGCCAGCCATGGCTGCGGCTTATCTGTTCCACATCTGCAAGAATCATCCGTTCGTCGACGGCAATAAGCGATGTGCACTCGCAACGGCCATTCAATTCCTTTATCTGAACGGACGAATGATCACTGCCGACAAGGCCTCGGTTGAAAAATTGACGTGGGGGGTGGCCGATGGCTCCGTGTCAAAGGAAACGGCAACGAAATTCTTCAAGCGTCATGTTCGAAAGACGCCGCGAATGCCCAAATCAGATTCCATAGAGAAAAAGCCGCCGGATTGACCGGCACGAAGTTTCGACGTGATGCCCCATCGGGTCTGACCGACCAACCATGCAAAAATCCCTCGACCGCAAGCTGAGCGCGATCCATGCCGATCCGTCCGGCTGCCGCGAATTCATTCTCGCCGACGCCAAGGACGCCGACATGGCGTTCGGAGTCGGCGCGCCGGGGGTCTCGCCCGAACGGCACGACGGCGAGTTGCGGTTCCGCACCCTCGCCGAATACCGCGAGCAGATCCGCCAGATCACCCGCTCAGGGTTAGTCGACATCATGCTCATGTCG
>JACQFH010000291.1 GCA_016200145.1 Planctomycetia bacterium
GCGTGCTTTTGCCGGCGCCGGTCGTGCCCACCAGGCCGATCATCTCGCCAGGCTGAATCTTGAGCGACACGGCATCGATAATCTGGCGATTGCCGTACCGGAAGCTGATGTCCTTGAGCTCGACGGCGCCCCGAATCGGCCCCGGGTCGACGGGGCGTGCCGGCTCGGGCACGCTGGGAACGCGGTCGAGAATCTCGAACAGGCGCTGCGCGCTGGCCGCGGCGCGCTGCGTGATCGTTGTCATGCGACTCATCGACTCGAGTCGCGCGTAGATTTTGTTGATGTAACCCATCGCCATCACCAGCATCCCGAGCGAAATGCCGGCCCCCAAAACACCGCGGTGATAGACTCCCCACGACGTCACTGCCAGCACGACGAGGAGGCCGATCTGGTTAAGCATGGCGACCATGGGCCAGAAAAATGTCCAGACGCGATTGACGCGGTCGTTGGCACCCATGATCCGGTCGTTGGCGCCGCGGAATCGATCCACCTCGCGGCTTTCCTGCGCGAAGGCCTTCACCACCCGGATGCCGGGAATCGTGTCGGCCAGGACGCTCGTCATGTCGGCCCAGGCGCGGCTGGCGAATAGAAATCCGTGAGTCAAGCTGTCGCGAATGCGAAACGTCATCCAGGCGATCACGGGAAATGTGCAAATCGTAGCCGCGGCCAGGGGCGGAGCCCTGTAGAACAGATAGCCGACGGTCCCCACAATCGTCAGCACGTCGGTCACGAAATCCATCAGGCTGTCGGACAGGAAACTGCAGATGCGATCGGTATCGCTGCTGATCCTGGCGACCAGGTCCCCCGTCCGTTTCGCCGAGAAAAAGTCGAGCGAGAGCCGCTGTAAGTGCTGATACGTCGTGTTGCGCAGATCCGCGCTGATCCGCTCGCTCAGCCAGGCCATGACCCAGCCCTGCCACCAGCCCAAACCCCACGCGACGATGATCGCCGCGACCATGAACAGTAAGTACCGCTGCACGAGATCGAAATTCGGCCGCGATTTCGTTTGAAGGAGGGTCCGCTCCTGCTCGGCCTCAGCTTCGGTGATCTCGCCCTTCTTCAATTTCGAACGGATGTCGTCGATCTCGCCGTCGTACGGCTTGAGGACGTCGTCGACCAGAGGCTCCCAAAGGGCCTGGGGAACGAGCCCCGCGCCCGTCGTCGCCAGCGTCAGCAGGCCGCCGAGAAGAATTACGCCGATCCGATTCCGGGCGAAGCGCAGCAGGCGAAACAGCGCGCCGATGTGCGCCCGCTCGGGATGGGCCTCGGCCTCGGGGATTTCGGGTTCCGAAATCGCCAGCGCGTCCCCGATGGCGCGGCGCCTTCCACTCTTAACATCGTCAAACGTCTCGACCAGTTCGCGCACGCCGCCGGCCTGTCCGACGGTGTAGTAGACACTCGCCAGCCGCGCGTCGTTTCCCAGCGCTTCGAAGTGTCCAAGCCCGCCGTGATCGCGAGCTGACAGAAAAGTAATCGAAGTCAGGGGCCACGCCTGGGCGGCACACTCGCTCGGGCTTCCCTCTTCCGACCCTGCAGCCTGTTTCGGCTGTGCTTCGCGAACCAGCAGCAGACGCTGCGAAGTCAGCGCCACCAGACTTTCTGCAAATTGCAGCCGATCATCGAGATCAGCCATGCAGAACGCCACAACCGACTCTGCCGCTTCGAGTTGCGATTCAACGGCGCGACGGAACCGCTCGGGAATGCGGTTCCGGAAATCGGCGGGCATGTAGGGTGCAGCAAATCGGCAACCGTTCGCGAAGTTGGACTTCGCCCAGCCCGCCACAAGAATCCCGCCTGCGTGTCGCGCCCGGCAGCGCACGTTATGCAAATCCGTAAGATACTGACGCTCCGCGGACCGAATATCTGGTCGCGCTACCCCGTGCTTGAAGCCTGGGTCGACTTGCAGGATTTGAAGGATTCTCCTTCCGATTCGCTGCCCGGCTTCACCGACCGCCTCATCGCCTGGCTGCCGACGATGGTCGAGCACCGCTGCAGCGTGGGCGAGCACGGCGGGTTTTTCAAGCGGCTGCACGACGGCACCTACCCGGCGCACATTCTGGAACACGTGGCCATCGAGCTGCAGACGCTGGCGGGAACGCCCGTCGGTTTCGGCAAGGCCCGCGAGACCTCGGAAGAAGGCGTCTACAAGGTCGTCATGCGCTATCGCGACGAGCAGCTCGCTCGGGCCTCTCTGCTGGCGGGCCGCGAGCTGATCCTCGCGGCGATTCACGACCGTCCCTACGATGTGCAGGCCGAAGTCGCCCGACTGCAGGAGCTGGGCGACCGCGTGTGTTTGGGCCCCAGCACGGCCGCCATCGTCAAGGCCGCAGAGAACCGCGGCATCCCGGCGCGGCGCTTGAACGCTGGCAGCCTGGTGCAGCTCGGCCAGGGGGCCCGGCAGCGCCGCATCTGGACGGCCGAAACCGATCGCACCAGCGCCATTGCCGAATCGATCGCCCAGGACAAAGAGTTGACGAAAACGATGCTCCGCGCCGGCGGCATTCCCGTTCCCGAGGGTCGCCTCGTCACCGATGCCGAAGACGCCTGGGCGGCCGCCGAGGAAGTCGGCGTGCCTGTGGTCGTCAAGCCCCGCGACGCCAACCACGCCAGGGGCGTCTTCACCAATCTGACGACCCGGTCGCAGATCGAGTCGGCGTACAACTTCGCCTGCAACGAAGGCAGCGGCGTCATCGTCGAACGGTTCGCGCCGGGCAACGAACACCGGCTGCTCGTCGTGGGAAATCGGCTGATCGCCGCGGCTTGTGGCGAGGCCGCCACGATCGTCGGCGACGGCGTCCGTACGGTGAAGCAGCTCGTCGCCGAACAACTGAATTCTGACCCGCGCCGCGGCGAGGGAGAGGCGTTCCCCTTAAGTTTGGTCGAGTTCGACGCCATCACGCTCATGCAGATCGAACGGCAGGGGTACACCGTCGATGCGGTCCCGCCCGACGGGGTTGCGGTGCTCGTGCAGCGCAACGACAACCTGTCGATCGACGTGACCGAAAAGGTTCATCCGAGCGTCGCCGCGCACGCCGTTCTCGCTGCGCAAATCGTCGGCCTCGACATCGCCGGCCTCGACGTCGTCGTCGAGAATATTTCGCGCCCGCTGGAGTCGCAGGGGGGCGTGGTCGTCGAGGTGAATGCCGGGCCGGGGCTGCTCATGCACCTGCGCCCCTCGGTGGGCACGGCCCAGCCGGTGGGGGAAGCGATCGTCGACAGCCTGTTCGCGCCGGGGCAGAACGGCCGCATCCCGATCGTGTGCGTCACGGGGACCAACGGAAAGACGACGGTCACCCGCATCGTCTCGCACATCCTGCGCAGAACCGGACGCGTGGTCGGTACCGTCTGCACCGACGGAATTTTCGTCGACGGCCGGACGATCGAAGGGGGCGACTGCTCTGGCCCCCGCAGCGCACGCAAGGTGCTGCTCAATCCGCAGGTCGAGGCCGGCGTGTTCGAAGCCGGTCGCGGCGGAATTCTGCGGGAGGGACTGGGGTTCGACCGCTGCGACGTCGCCGTGGTCACCAACATTGCCGAGGCCGATCATCTGGGAATGGCGTACATCGATACTCCCGAGCAGATGTTCACAGTCAAGCGCAGCCCGGTCGACGTCGTGCTGCCCACAGGCACCGCTGTCCTCAAGGCCGACGAGCCGCTCGTCGCCGACATGGCGCCGCTGTGCGCCGGCAGCGTGACGTTCTTCGCGATCGACGGCGAACATCAGGTCATTCGCGATCACCGGGCGCAGGGCAAACGGGCGTTGTTCGTGCGCGGGGGCGACGTCATGCTGGCCGAGGGCCCGGCGGAAACGCGCTTGATGCCCCTGGCCAACATTCCCCTCACGTTTGGCGGGCGAGTCCCCTTTCAGATCGAAAACGTTCTGGCTGCCGCAGGTGCCGCCTGGGCGCTCGATGTGCCGCACGAAACAATTCGCGAGTCGCTGGAATCGATCCGCCCCGACCTGTTCGATTCGCCCGGCCGCTTCAACCTGGTTGACATTCGCGGCGTGACGGTGGTGATCGACGATTCGCACAACACGTCGGCCCTGAGCGCGCTGTGCGTGGCGCTCGATCACTTTCCGAACGAGCGGCGGTCGATCGTCTACTCGGCCGGCGACGGGCGCCGTGATGCAGACATCATCCGTCAGGGAGAGCAGCTCGGCGCGGCGTTCGACCGCGTGGTGCTGTACGAAGACTATGCGGCCTCTGATCGGGCCGCGGGAGCGCTGGCCGCCCTGTTCAGGCGGGGCCTGGCCGGCGGCAAGCGGGTCGTCGAGATCGTCGAGACGCCCGATCACCGGCAGGCGATCGAAACCGCGCTGGCGACCGCCGGCGCCGGAGAACTGCTCGTGATTCAGCCGGAAGACGAAGACATTCAACCCACGCTGGACATCATCCGGTCTCTAGCCGGGCCCGAAGCCGCCGCGGCAAGCGGCTGCTTCCAGGGTACTGACAGTCATTAAGGAATTTGCCATGGAGTTCAGGAATATTCGTGCCCTGCGCGGGCCCAATATCTGGACAAGGTGCACGGCGCTCGAAGTCTCGGTCGATCTGGGGGAGATGAAGTTCCCCGTGCGGGAGATCCCGGGTTTCGAATCGCGCCTGCGAACCTGGTTGCCGGCGGTTTATCAGGCCCAGCCGCAGACCGCCGACAAGCCCGAAGCCGTGGGCTCGCTCACGCTCGCCCACGTCCTCGAAAAAGTCGCCTTCGCGCTGCACCACGAAGCGGGCGTGCCCGTCGTGTTCTGCAAGACGTCGCCGGCCGGCGAGCCCGGCGTGTTTAAGGTGGTCGTCGAATACCATGAAGAAGACGTGGCGCGTTCGGCGTTCGAAATCGCCCGTTCGCTCATCGACGCGGCCATCCATGCCCGGTCGTTCGATGTCCCGGCCGCCGTTCAGAAACTCCGCTCCCTCGATCAGCAGATTCGCCTTGGGCCGAGCACCGGGTCGATCGTCAGGGCCGCGGAAGTCCGGGGCATTCCCTTTCGCCGGCTCAACACGGGGAGCCTGGTTCAGTTCGGCTGGGGATCGAAACAGCACCGCATTCTGGCGGCGGAAACCGACCGCACCAGCGCCATCGGCGAATCGATCGCCCAGGATAAAGAGCTGACGAAAAATCTGCTGAAGTCGGTCGGCGTCCCCGTTCCTGAAGGCAGGCCCGTCCGCGACGTCGACGAAGCGTGGGCGGTGGCCTGTGAAATCGGCCTGCCCGTCGTCGTCAAGCCGCAATACGGAAACCAGGGGCGTGGCGTGGCGGTGAACCTGTCGACCCGCGAGCAGGTGGCGGTCGCCTTCGACGCGGCGCTGCAGGAAGGCTCGTCGATCATGGTCGAAAAGTTTGCGCCCGGCTGCGATCACCGGTTGCTCGTTGTGGGCGATGCCGTCGTCGCCGCTGCCAGGCGCCAGCCGCCGCTTGTCGTCGGCGACGGCGTCCATACGATCGAGCAGCTTGTGGCGCAGGTCAATGCCGACCCGCGCCGCGGCGAAGACCATGCCACGTCGCTGAGCAAACTGCGTCTCGACGCGATCGGCCTGGCGGTGCTTGGCGAACAGGGGCTGACGGCCGAATCGATTCCCGCCGCCGGAGCGACGGTCGTGCTGCGGCGCAACGCCAACCTCAGCACGGGGGGCACGGCGACCGACGTCACCGATCAGGTGCACCCCGACATGGCGGCCCGTGCCGTCGATGCGGCGCGGATCGTGGGCCTCGACATCGCCGGCGTCGACGTCGTCTGCTGCGACGTCAGCATTCCGCTCGAAAAACAGGGGGGCGTCATCGTCGAAGTCAATGCGGCCCCGGGGCTGCGGATGCACCTCGAGCCTTCAGCCGGCACTCCGCGGCGTGTCGGCGAGGCCATCGTCGCCACCATGTTCCCCGAAGGAGACATCGGGCGCATTCCCGTCGTCGCCGTCACGGGAACCAACGGCAAGACCACCACCACCCGCCTCATCGCCCACATTCTGCGAACCTGGGGCAAGCGCGTGGGGATGACCTGCACCGACGGCATCTTCCTGAACGACCGGCGGATCGACACGGGCGACTGCAGCGGCCCCAAGAGCGCGCGGGCCGTGCTGCTCAATCCGCAGGTCGATGCCGCCGTTCTCGAAACGGCCCGCGGGGGCGTGCTTCGCGAAGGGCTGGGCTTCGATGTCTGCGACGCGGCCGTCGTCACCAATATCGGCGAAGGAGACCACCTCGGACTGGGGGGCATCGAAACGGCCGAACAGCTTGCCGCGGTGAAACGCACGATCGTCGAAAACGTCGCTGCGGGAGGCGCCGCGGTCCTCAATGCCGCCGATCCGATGACGGTCGCCATGGCGCCCTATTGCCCCGGTTCGGTCGTGTTCTTCGCCCGCGACGCCGCCCATCCGCTGATCGCCGCGCACCGCGCGCGAGGCGGCCGTGCCGTGTTCGTTCAGGGAGACGCCGTCGTTAAGGCCGAGGGGCCGCGCGAAACGCGCGTCGCGCCCCTCAGTCAGATCCCGCTGACCGAAGGCGGCCGCATCGGGTTCCAGGTCGAAAACGTTCTCGCATCGGTGGCGGCCGCCTGGACAGTCGGGATTCCGGTCGACGTCGTTCGCGCAGGGCTGGCGACGTTCGTCAACGATGCACGGCGCACCCCTGCCCGTTTCAACCTGTTCACCTTGTCGGGGGCGACGGTTGTCGTCGATTACGGCCACAACGCCGATGCCCTCATCGCTCTGATCGACGCCATCAGCCGGTTTCCTCACGACCGCCGCAGCGTCGTCTACACCGCCGCAGGAGACCGCCGCGACGCCGACATCATCCGCCAGGCCGAAATCATCGGCAACGGCTTTGACCGGGTCATTATCTACGAGGACAAGTGCACGCGCGGGCGCGCCGACGGCGAGGTGATCGCCCTCATGCGGCAGGGCCTCACGAAGGCCGTGCGGGTCCGAGAGATTCTGGAAACGCGGGGTGAATTCCGCGCAATCGAGTCGGGATTGTCGTCGCTGCAGACGGGCGATCTGATTCTGGTTCAGGCCGATCAGGTTGAAGAAGCGCTGGAGTTCATCCAGAAGTACATCGCCAGCGCCGGCGCTCAGGCCGCTGCTGCGATCGCCCAGTTTGCTGCAAATGGCTCGATTGCAACCAGCGGGACTGCCGGCGAGCCGCCGGCGACGCCGTCGTCAAACGGCACGGCCCCCGTGGCCGATGCTGCCAGCATCGGCGTCAAGTAGACCAATCCGAAGCTCCAGCGAGGCCGAGGCAACGCCGTCCGTCGCTGGCGCTTCGGGTTAGTATTCCGGCGCCGTGGCTTCAATTCCCCGGAGCTTGCATAACCGGACCTGCGACGAATCAACTGAGACGAGGGTGATTCGCCTCTTCCCCGACTGCTAGGGAACAAGTTTTGCACATTGCCAGGCAAGCACATGTGGATCTGACCGATCTGCTCTGGGTGGCGACTGATATTGCAGAAAAATCAGTCCAGACATAGACTTAGGATTCACGATAATATAAAAAGAGGTTGATGCCACATCGCGCCGCCCGTGGCCAACGTATAATAACAAGGCATGGAGGGACATGGTCTTTCAGGAGGATCCTTTGGGCGTCATGATGACCAAACCATTGTCGACATCTTCATTCCGGGCGCGAAGCTGCCCTCTCTTGCTGGTATCGGCCCTGTTTTTCACAGCGGCCGCGCCGGTCCGCGCAGAGGTTCCACCCCCGCCCGCCGAATCCCTGAGCCCTGCCACACCAGTTTCGGGGACCCTTTTCATCTGCGGCGGAGGCAAAATTCCCGACGAGGCGCTCGCACATTTTGTAGAGCTCGCCGGAGGAACTCGGGCTCACATCGTCATCGTGACCACCGCCAGCGAAACGGCGGATACCGCCGAGGTCGACACGCGGCTTGAGTTCTGGAAACGCCAGCGTCCGGCCGAGGTGACAATCTATCACACCCGCGACCGGCACCTTGCCGACGACCCGCGGTTCGTCGCTCCGCTCGAATCGGCCACCGGAGTGTGGTTCATTGGAGGCCACCAGCAGCGCCTGACCGACGCCTACCTCGGCACGCGCACCGAGAAAGCCATCAAGGGCGTTCTCAAACGGGGTGGGATCGTCGGCGGCACATCCGCCGGCGCGGCGATTATGTCGCAACTGATGATCGTCGGCGGCAACAAGCCCCCGGAACTGGGGCTGGGTTTCGGCTTCCTCCCCGGCACGCTCGTCGATCAGCACTTCATCAAGCGCAACAGGCAGGATCGCCTGTTGCACGCCCTGGCAGAGTATCCGAAGCTGGTCGGCATCGGCATCGATGAAAACACCGTACTGCTGGTCCACGGCCGCAAGTTCAGCGTCAAAGGTGAATCGCGGGTTGTGGTCTATCTGCCTCCGGTCGGCGACAAGCCGGCCATCACGCGCACTCTGGTCGAGGGTATGGAGGCCGATCTGCTGGCCCTGCACCGCGCCGCCCACGCACGCCTGCACCCCCGCTATCGCTTCGATGACAAGAAGTCAAACCCTGAAATTTCCAAGGGCACTCTCGTGATCGCCGGCGGAGGCGAGGTGCACGACGAAGCGGCCGAGAAGTTCATCGAGGCCTCGGGTGGCGCCGACGCGCCGATCGTCGTCGTGACGACCGCCAACGGCGAGCGGCCTGCGGCCGATTCCCGCGCGATCGCCTGGCTCGAAGAAGCCGGCGCCAAAGACCTGCACTTCGTGCATCCCCGCACGCGAGCCGAGGCCGACGACCCGGCCCTGATCGCCCTGTTGCAGAATGCGGGGGGCGTTTGGTTCACCGGCGGCCGGCAGTGGCGACTGGTTGACGCATTCGAGGGCAGCGTCGCCGAAAAGGAATTTCACGCCGTGCTCAAGCGCGGCGGCGCCGTCGGCGGCAACGGCGGCGGAGCATCGATGCTCGCTGATTACCTCGTACGGGGAAATCCCCTGTCGAACAAAGACATCTCGGCCCCCGGTTACGAAGACGGCTTCGGCTTCCTCAAGGGGATCGCTGTCGACCCGTTTTTCACGCAGCGGAACCGCTATGCTGACATGGCGCGGCTGAAGCGCGAGCACCCGCACCTGATCGGCCTGGGGATCGAC
>JACQFH010000292.1 GCA_016200145.1 Planctomycetia bacterium
GCGGCTGCGGCTGCGACAACCCCGCATGGACTTTGCGGAGAATGTTGACGACGGAATGAGGCAGATGCCGTTTGGCAGCCGATTTCAGGGCATGCATCGCGATCAGTTCCTTTAACGACGCCCACGGGCAGGCTGGAAAGGTCGGGAAATGTAGGCTTCCCGCGCCAACCGGTCAAGGTGGCTTTCGCAGGCGTTGCTTGCCGAATCCGCTGACGTTAAGTTGACAACTGCCAGGCTGGAACTCGACATGCCGGAAGTTCCCGGCGCAATTCCGATTGCAGGAGAAAAGCCCCGATGTCATCCGTCGACCGCCGTGCGTTCCTGCAATCCGCCATTGCCGGCCTGGGGGCCGCCACGCTGTGGAAATTGCAGCCCGCCAGCGCAGCCCCGCAATCCGACGCCAAAAACCTCAAGATCGCGACGTTCAAGTTCGACGCCACGCCCCCCATCGGTCACGGCTGCTGTGGCGGCTGGATCAAACCGATCGAAGTGGTCGACGATCCGATGGAGGGGCTGGGGTTTGTGCTCCTTGGCGCTGGCCCTCCGATCGTGGTCTGCGTCGTCGACTGGACTGGCATACTCAACGAGGCGCATGTCGCCTGGCGGAAAGCCCTCGCCGAAGCAGCCGGGACGACCCCTGATCGAGTCAGCGTGCATTGCGTTCACCAGCACAACGCGCCGATGGCCTGCATCGAGGCCGAGAAACTCGTTACGAAACTGGGTAATCTGCCCCATCTGCTCGACCTCGTCTTCTTTGAAAAGTGCCTGGCCGGTGCCTGCCGCGCCGTTGCCGAAGCGATCCAGAGCCCGCAGCCGGTGACACACATCGCCCACGGCGAAGGCAAGGTGGAAAAGGTCGCGGGCAACCGGCGGATTATGGGGCCCGACGGCAAATTGATCGCCATGCGCGGCAGCGCCTCGAAAGACCCGCAGCACCACGCATTGCCGGAAGGCCTGATCGACCCGAATCTGAAAACGGTGGCCTTCTACAACGGCGATCGGAAACTGGCAGCGTGTCATTATTACGCCTGCCACCCCATGAGCTACTACGGCGACGGCCGTGCCACAGCCGATTTCTGCGGCCTGGCCCGCCGCCGGCGCCAGGTGGACGAGCCCGGGTGCCTGCACCTGTATTTCAACGGCTGCGGAGGCAACATTGCCGCCGGGAAGTACAACGACGGCAGTCAAGAGGCGCGCCTCGTCCTGACGCAGCGGATCTATGACGGCATCGTGCTCTCCGAAAAAAACCTCGCGCGCGAAGCGGTTACTTCGCTCCGCTGGGCGACGCAGGATGTCCTCCCCCAAACCGATCCGAAATACGACGTCGGCAGGATCCTGGCCCAGATCGCAGACAAGACGCAGTCGGTGGCGAATCGCAATCGGCCCGCGTACACCGTGAGTTGGATTCGGCGCTGCGAAAAGAAAATCCCGATCACGTTAAGCGCCTTGCACATCAACCGCACGTCACTGGTGCATTTTCCCGCCGAATCGTTCATCGAGTACCAGTTGCGGGCCCAGCAGATGGCGCCCGACCGCTTTGTGGCCTGCGCCGCCTACGGCGACGGCGGCCCGTGGTACATCCCGACGGCCGAGGCGTATCCGCAAGGAGGCTACGAAGTCAGCGTCGCCTGGTGCGGCCCAGGCATCGACGATGTCCTCACGCAGGGAATCAGGTCGGTGCTCGTTGGACCGGCGTAATTGCAGCCGGCAGCGTTTCCCGAACTCTGGCGAGTTCGGCTACCGGCACGATTAATCCCACCACCAGGAAGAAGCCGGCAAGCGGGCGCCGGTCTTTTCGCGGCGGTCGCGCAGCTTGCCGTCGCGGTCGGATTGCACGTTGCCCGGCTCCAGGGCCTTGTCGGGATGAATCCCGACGCCCCCGGCGGGCACCAGCAGCCGGTTGCCTTTCCATACCGCGTTGACGACGCACGGCACCTGCTTCGGCGCGCCGCAGGTCTCAACCGGAAATCGCGCCTCGTCCGTCAGAGCTTCCGGGCGCCAGCGGGCCTGACCGTAGTAATCCTGCTGGCAGATGAACGAAGCCGCCACGGCCAGGTCGATCATGTTGCGAAGCTGCGCGAAGACCGGGGAACGGACCGCGATCTCAGCGTACTTCTTCGTAAATGACGTGGTGAACTGCTGGCTCGCCTTGTTCGGCGACTTGCCCGCGGCCGTCAGCTTGCCGTCTGCGCCCAGCAGCATGTCTTCGGTGAGCAGCTCGACCCCCTGCCCCACCAGTTCCATCGCCAGGCGGTCCTCCGAGACTTTCACGCACTCGTAATTCGGGACGAACCACCAGCGCTGCATCG
Source organism: Planctomycetia bacterium (assembly GCA_016200145.1). Lineage (GTDB taxonomy): Bacteria > Planctomycetota > Planctomycetia > Planctomycetales > Planctomycetaceae > JACQFH01. Next base: position 2,310 of record JACQFH010000292.1, read on the forward strand.
TGGCCATCTTCGGAGAACTCAGGGCGGAAATGAACGTCACCATGTTCACCGGCGGAGGCTCGAGACCGATTCCTATCAGCTTCATGCGGTAGTCCGCCTCGACCACGACCTGGGCAAAATGCGTCTTGTTCGACATACCGAACACGCGAACGTTCGACATGCCCATACTGTCGCGCATGCCCTGCGCGATCCGCAGGGTCACGGGCTCGCGCTGGTCATCCGAAATTTCGGCGGGAATTGTTTTGATGAACCGCGAGAGGTTCGCCAGCCCTTCAGGGCGCGGGTCGATCGAGCAGCCGATGTACTGCTTCGTGCGGCTGCCCGGCGGGTAAGCTCGCAGCGCCACAACCAGATCTTCCAGCAGCAGCGTCGGGCGCCCCGAAGTCTGACCCACCGCACGTCCGGACAGGTCTTCGACCCAGCCTTCCGCCGGCCCGGCAATCACGATGTCGCGTTCCTCGGGGTAGAAGAACACATACTGCACCCGCAGCAAACCCGCCAGGTGGAGCAGCACGTCGTCGGGCTTCCCGCCCGCGTCGAGTATCTCGGCGAGTGCCCGTTCCAGCCGCACGAGCGACACTTTGCGCAGGTCCGACCAGGCACGCAATGCGCCCGGCTGCGAGCTTCTGGCCGCCAACAGGCGCTCGGCCAGCAGCTTTCCCGACGGATCGGTGAAGGTCTTGGACGTCAGCACGCCGTCGGCGTCGATGCCGACGCCAAACACCGGCGTCTGCACACTGATCGACTGGGCCCGCGCGCCCGAAGCGGCGAAAAATGCGGCAGCCGACACGACAAACGCGACGATGCGAAGTGACACCGGGGACATGATCGAGCCCTCCAGCGGCTGGAGCGATGTTGCAGGTCATGATACCCCGGTATTCCGCCGCCGTGCAACGATCTGATTGCGAGCCGGTCAAACTGACCGAAGCGCAGCCAGTGTCACTCGTCGTCGTCTTCGTGTTCGCCGGACGGATTCCACAGCTCTTCCAGCACGCGATCTTCAGACATCACAATCAGCCGGTGAATCAACATGGCAATGATGAAGACCAAAGTGGCCCGCAATCGCCGTGACCTACGCACCTACTTTTGCGGCGGAGACGACCGCCCAGTTGCCCCGCCCCCGACTCCATCTTCGATAATGATGACTCGCGCGTAATTCTGTTCGCCCAGCAACGAGGCATGTACCGCCGAGGCCGCTTCGTGAGTCAAATTGCTGGCGCGCACGTCCCACGAGCCGTCGTGATTCAACACAATGACTTGAAACGCTCTTGCCGCGTCCATGATGTCTCCTCCCCGACGAGGAATCGCGCCCACGAAATGGCGACAATCTGCACCACAACCTTATGGGCCAATGCAGCGCCGGACTATCGGGGCGTTTAGCCTGGAATTATTCGGGAAGATCCCGATGAAGGCGTCATCGTGCCGAAGAATTAGCCACGGATGAAACACAGCCCGGCCTTCGGCCGGAACCAAATCAAATGCCTTTCGTGTCTTTCGTCGTTTTCGTGGTTCTCCCTTTGCGTGATCGATGAGTGAGGAACCACGAAAGAAACGAAAGACGCGAAATCATTTGACGAAACAAAATAGTCGGTTCCCAAGCTTGTTCGGTCTCAACAGGAGTGAACCACAGAAGGAACGACAGGAAAATGTGGACAGGAAAATTGGTCTTCGGCCTGCGGTTGCAAATTTGCCACGACAGGCCGGACGGCGATTTTCCTGTCCCCAATTTTCCTGTCCTCCCTGCCGTGATCCGTGGGATTGCCACGCCATCCGTGGGTTCATTCGAAAGGACCGCGTAAATCTTGGCGCTTGATTGGCCGTGAGTTAATTCGCCCGTCCGCCTGCGGTTACTTTGTCAGTACGGCCAACACGGAGTGCCATGTCATCCGCCACTTGCCCACACTGGTTTTCGCCGCCGGCATCGGTCAACTCGCCCTGATCGTCGCCAGCCTGGCGATTCCGCGGGTGCTCGGCTGGCGGGCCGAGACGGCGAAACTGCGGCCGTTGACCCGGCAGGTTTTCTGGACGTACGCGGCCTACATCTGGTGCACGAACTTGTCATTCGGACTCGTGTCGCTGCGGCCCGACTGGCTGCTCGATCACTCGCCGCTGAGCGCGTGCCTGACGGGATTCATCACGGCGTATTGGGTGGGACGTCTGCTGATTCAGTTCTTCTGCTTCGACCGTCGCGACGCGCCGCAGGGATTGCACGTTCGTCTGGCCGAGATCGCACTGGTTGGGTTGTTCGTGTACCTGTCGGCGGTTTACTCCGGCGCGCTGCTGGTCAACCTGAAAGTGATCGGATCGTGAACGGTTATGCGCCCCGAGATGCCGCAACGCTGGCGTACGTTGCCCTGGTAATCGCGGGGACGCTGCTTTCCGGGCTGGCTCTGACGCGATTTCCGCCGCGGCGCTACACGCGCCTGCTGGCCTGGCTCGTGACGGTGGGTGCCACGGCCGGCGTCGACCGCTTGTGTGCAGAGGAGCCGGCGGGGCTGCGGATGCTGGCGATCATCGCCGCGCTGCTCTACGGAATGAAAGGCGTGATCGGCGTCGAGGCGCGGGGCGAAGGCGCCGCGCCTCTTTCTGCGTGGGGCTGGCTGGGCTTCGCCGCGCTGTGGCCTGGGATGCGCCCCGCGCCGTTCGCCAACGCCGGGCGCGGCGCACAGAGCGGCGCCTGGCGGCTAGTCGGCAGGGGCTGCCTGTACGGCGGCATCGGCTTCGCACTGGCGATTGGTGCCCGCTCCGTCTGGAACGACGGCCGACAGTTTCTGTCGAGCGCAGCGGCCCGCGTGATTGGCACGCTGCTCCTGCTGCCGGCGTTGAGCCTGATCCTGCACTTCGGAATTTTCAACGTGCTGGCCGGTTTCTGGCGCCTGGCAGGAGTGGACGCGCGGCCGCTGTTCCGCGCGCCGCTCGCGGCGCGATCGCTCGAGGATTTCTGGAGCCGACGGTGGAACCTGGCCTTTTCCGAAATGACGGCGCTGGGCATTTATCGGCCGCTGTCGGAACGCATCGGGCGCAAGGGCGCCACGGCACTCGCGTTCGCCGCGTCGGGCCTGCTGCACGAGCTGGCGATCAGCGTCCCCGTGCTGGCCGGATTCGGCCTGCCATTCGCGTATTTTCTGCTGCACGCCGCGCTCGTCCTGATCGAGCGCGCGTTCGCACAAAGAGGCCGACCGGTCAGCGCCTGGGGCGGGTGGTCTCACGTGTGGGTGCTCGCCTGGCTGGCCCTGCCGGCCCCGATCCTGTTCCACCCTCCCTTCCTCCGCGGCGTCATCTGGCCGTTCCTGGAATAAATAACATGAAATAGAATCAGCCACGGATGACGGCAGGGACGACAGGAATATTGGGGACAGGAAAATCGTCGTCCGGCCTGCCGTGGCCGATTTGCAACCGCAGGCTGAAAATCAATTTTCCTGTCCACATCTTCCTGTCGTTCATCCCTTCTTTCACCACCGCGTCTTTCGAAACATGGTTCGCAAAGCCAAAACCAAAGCTCAGCGCCTTCGGTGCCCGCTGATGACGAGCCCGCGAAAGCGGAAGGCGGCGAACAAGCTGGCGGCGTCCATCCAGCAGGGGTTTCCGTCCGGCCTCGCCCAGCCGGCACTCCGTGCGCTGGCGGGGGCCGGGTATGAAAGCCTCGATCAGCTCACCAGAGTCAAAGAGTCCGACCTGTTCGAGCTGCACGGCATGGGCCCGAACGCCATGCGAATCCTGCGCGAGGCCCTGCACGCCCGCGGGAAGTCATTCCGGATTTGAGCGCGCTGCCGAATCGTCGTTCGAACGTTTATTAACGCGTGCAGTGATGCCCGACGCCAGACGTAGGGTGGGTCGAACGGAGTGAGGCCCACCTGCATCGGCGACGTAGTGGGCCTCGCACGTCTCGACCCACCCTACTTGCCGTCGTCGGGTTTCACGGCGCTCCAGGCGTGTTCCGGCCGGGCCAGGATTTCGTCGATCACCGCGTTCACGGCTTCGGCCGCGTCGCCTTTTCCCGACTCGGCGGCGTGACGCGTGATCTCGCGGGCCTGGGGAATCAGCTTCATGTAGAACCTCTCGGCGACCTCGAACATGCCGTGCCAGTGGGCGTAGTCGGGGGCCATCATCGAGGCCCCGTGCCGTGCGCGGCGGCCTTCGTGGTGCCAGAGATAGAACCAGGTCCATTCGATTTCTTCATCGAAGTCCTGCTTCGTGACGAGGCCGTTTGATTTGAGCGCCGCCATGATGGCCTGCCCCGGCTTGCCGAATTTCTCGTTGTACAGCGCCACGAAGTCGTCATACTGGTGATAGAACGCGTCGACGTAATCGGGCGTATGGCAGTGCAGGCAGACCTGCTTCATGTTGTTCCGCTTCTCGACCGCCGAGAATTTCGTGAGCTTCCGCCGCTCTGCGGGATCGGTCGCGGTCACAATCTTTCCTTCGGCATCGGTGTCGAGGACGGCGCTGACCGGCGGCCGGTTCGACCACGAGATGCGCTCGCCGGGATCGTGCGTCACCTTGCCGTTGTTCCGGGAATGGGCCGACATGTGGCACGTCGCGCAGGTGGGGGCCTGCGAATAGTCGACCCCCAGGACCCACTTTTTGGAATCGAGATTCATGTGCTGCAGCAGATCGCGAAAGGCCACGCCGTGTTTCGATTCCTCGTAGATTTCCTTCTGTGGGTGGTCGGGCCCCAGGTGGCATTTGCCGCAATTCTCGGGCTGGCGCGCGCGGCGGGGAGAAAAGTCGTGCCGGCTGTGGCAGGCCGAGCACGAGCCAAGCGAGCCGTCGAGGTTGATCCGGCCGATGCCCGTGTTCGGCCACGTGTCGGCATGGAACAGGGGCTTGCCTTCGTCGTTGCGGACGAGCTTGTCGAGCAGGGCCAGCTCCGTCGGCTTGCCGTCGGGCCCCGGCTTGAAGTCGTCGACCGTGGCCATGCCGCCGTCTTTCGTTTTCAGGCCCACCTTACCTCCGTGGCACTGCTGGCATCCCACGACGGCGCTCGCCATGCCGTTCACCTGGTCGATGGGCTTTCCCGGCGTCGGCGAGTGCGGATTGAACGGTACCCGCGAGCCTTCGGCCGTCTCGGCCAGAAAATTATCGAGCGACGCCAGAATGTTCCCCGCTTTGGCGTGGTGGCTGTGCTCGAATTCGTTGAATTCCTTCTCGTGACACTTCGAGCAATCGCGGGGCGTGACGATCGTGGCGATGTGCTCGCCGTAGTGGCTGAATCCGTCGACGTCGCCCTTGTCGGCCAGGTGGCATTCGACGCAACCGACCCCCTTCTCGGCGTGCGTGCTCCCCTTCCAGTGATCGACGATTCCGGGCGACTGCTTGCCGTGGCATTCGACGCACGTGCGCGAGCGGGCCGGGATCGCGACGTGCCCCGAGGCCTTGCCGACTTCCGCCTGCTTCCGCGCGACTTCCATCCATTGCACGAAGACGAGCGATGCCAGAAAGACCAGGCCCAGGAACCCGATGATGTATTGCTTGATTTTGAGAGTCATAGAATCTGCTCAGTCGATGGCGGTGTCGAGATTGTTCTCAGTCAATGTTGTACGGCGGCTTCCCAGACGGTCAGTCCGATGATCAGCGAAGCGCCCACGATTCCGATCCAGACGCTGGCTTCGGCGAAGCGAGTGTGCCGGCGGATCCAGGCGTCGATGAACGGCCAGGCGAACATGATGAAGACCACAAAGCCCATGCTCAGCACGGCAAACGTGCCGGAAAACAGTTTGAGCCAGCGAAACGTCGCATAGAAAAACCATTCGGGCTTGATCACGTCGGGGGTGACGAGCGGATCGGCCCGCGGCCCCATCGTCGCCGGCAGCGCCGTCGCCAGTACGCTCAGCAGGATCATCAGCACGAGCCCCATGATCAGCTCGGTGTAGAAATGATCGGGAAAGAACGGATAGTGCGCTTGTTTCTGCGGCGGCTCGTCTTCGAAATGGAATTCGGTGATGCCCTGCATGCGGATCAGCCCGATGTGAATGGCCAGCAGGCAGATCATCGTCGCCGGCAGCACGGCGGCGTGCAGAATGAAAAACCGCGACACGGTCTCTGAGTTGTAAGTCTCCCCCGCCAGCAGCATCCGCTTGGCCAGCCCTCCCACGACGGGAATCGTGTCGCAGATGTTGGCGGCCACCGTGGCCCCCCAGTAGCTCAACTGTTCGTACACGAGGCTGTAGCCGGTGAACCCGATGCCCAGCGTGCACAGCAACAGGCACACGCCGATCATCCAGTTGATTTCCCGAGGTTTGCGGTAGGCCCCGGTGAAGTAGACCCGCATCTGGTGCAGCACCACGGCGGCGATCATCAGCGTGGCGGCCCACTTGTGAACGCCACGGAAGTACCAGCCGTACGCGGCTTCGTTCGTGATGAACCGCACCGATTCATACGCGGTCGTCTGCGCGGGCTGATAATAGAACGCCAACAGAATGCCCGTCACGATCTGCACGACAAACAGGTACGCGGGCGTGCCCCCCAGGCAGAACCACCAGCGCTTGAGGTGGTTCGGCACAGGTTCGTCGAGCACCTCGAACACCTGATCGGGCGAGATCGGCAAGCGTTCACGAAACCATTGCCTGATGGCATTCATAGCGGCAGAACTCTGCGGTTCCCGGGTCGGCAATAAATGATCATTCAGGCGACCGGGACTTCAATGAACAGGTTTCCGTTCTCGACCTTCAGTGGAAACCGCGCCAGGTTCTGATGCGCGTCGAACGGCGGCCCGGCCGTCGCGATGCCTTCGGCATCGAAGGCCCCATTGTGACAGGGGCAGAAAAACCGCTTGTTCTGCGATTCCCAGTGCACTTTGCAGCCCAGGTGCGGACAGATGCTCGACAGGGCGATGAAATCATCCACCTCGCCGCGGTCCGCCAGGCGGGTCACCGAGATGGCCTGCCCGTTCGGTGCAGAAAACAGAATGGCCCCGCCCTGGGCGACGTCGCGCAGCGCCGTCACATACATCCACCGCCGGTCTGGGGGCCGGGATGGATACAGAAACCGCGCGGCCAGCGCGGCGAACATGCCGTAGCCGCCGGTCAGTCCCAGCCCCATCGCGAGAAGGGAGAAAAACGAACGGCGATCGGGGGCCTGGCTCGGATCGGGCGCGTTGTCGAGAGTCGTCGGAGCGGTGCTGCTCATGCCGGGGGGTCCATCAAGTCTCGCAACCCCCGCGCGCGTACGAGCAATGCCGGGGGCTGCCGTAGCCGCAGAATCGAACAGTCTGGCTGCAACCGTTCGCGGGTGACGATATTTCGGATACGAAGCATTGTCAAGCATGGCAAGATACTCCGATTGTGCTGGTCAAACCGCCGCACGATCGCTGAAACCGGCACAATCCGCGCGATCGGCAATTTGCGACTGACTTCTGCGGCGATGGCTGGTCGATGAAGACGGCCACAACCGCGCACCGGGACGCGCCCCCCGCACCGCGCCCAGACAGGTCGTCGCACCTGCACGCCGAGGGCCCACCTTGTCGTCGCCGCGCCGCCCGAAGGCCGCCCATGCTTACCCGATTTCTGACCGCAGTCCTGCTGCTCTCGTGCCTGTTTGATGGACAATTCGCCAATCGGGTGCGCGCCCGGGAACCCGCCGCCGCCCCTGACGACGCGAAAATCGAATCCGCAAACGAATCGCCAGGCAGTGCCGAGGCGCCCGCTGGGAATGAATACGCCACGCCCGCAACCGCAGCGGCGCCGCCCGCGGCCGCCGCAAGCTCGGATTACGCGCAGCCGGCCGCCGCGCCCGCCAAACCCGCGGCGAAAAAGCCCATCCAGCCCTGGAAGATCAACCTGTTCGAGAACGACTTCTCGTACAAGAAAGATCCCGAGCACGAATGGCTGCTGGGGGAAAACCTCAAGGACATTCCACTGGACGATTACGGCCCGTTCGACTCGCTCGACGTGCCGATCCTGTTTTCCACGGGGGGCGAAGTCCGCCTCCGGCAGATGGACGAGTTCAATCGCCTGCGGCCCGGCGCACCCGCGCGCGGCGACTACCAGCTTTGGCGCTGGCGGCATTACGTTGATCTCAAAGTGGACGACTGGTTTCGCGTCTACGCGGAAATGATCGACGCCTCGATGGACAATAATCCATTGCCCGTCCTCGGCATCGACGTCAACCGCTGGGATCTCCAAAACCTGTTTCTCGACCTGAAATTTTTGCAGGTCGGCGAACGCGATCTCTGGATGCGCGTCGGCCGGCAGGAGCTGCTGTACGGCTCGCAACGCCTGGTCTCGCCGCTCGACTGGGCCAACACGCGCCGTAACTTCGAAGGGCTGAAATTCTTCACCAAAGGGGCCGACTGGGATTTCGACCTGTGGTTCACGCGCACGCTCAACACGGCGACGCCCGGCGACGGCCCGGTTTCGCTGTTTGCAAACCACTTCGATTCGCCGAACATGAACCACACGTTCAGCGGCGCCTGGTTCGCGTACAAGGCGGTCAAGAACCAGACGGTCGACCTGTACTGGCTATGGGACTGGAACACGCAATTCATGGCCCAGAACTTTACCGGGGGCAATCGCCACACGCTGGCCACGCGCTGGCTCCGCGACTTCCCGGTGCTGGAAGGCGAGACGGCCGTCCGCACCTGGCATGGCGAGGTCGAAGGGGGCGGCCAGTTCGGCAACGATTTCGGCCGCAACGTCGTCGCCGGGTTTGTCGTCGCCGGCGGCGGTCTCACCTGGAACAGCCTCCCCTGGCAGCCCGATCTGTGGTTCTACTACGACTACGCCTCCGGCAGCAACAATCTTCAGTCGCGGACGTCCAATACGTTCGCGCAGCAATACGGGCTCGTCCACGCCTACCTGGGGCAGATCGACAACGTCGCGCGCCAGAACATCAGTGACATCAACGGCAAGTTCACCGTCAAACCGCTCAAGCAGTTGACCGTGCAATCCCAGTATCACTGGTTCGACCTGGCCAATCCCAGCGACGTGCTCTACAACATCGCCGGTCAGCCGGTGGGAAAGCCGAACACCGGCCGGCACGTGGGCGAAGAAATCGACCTGGTGGCCACCTACAACTTCAGCCCGAATCTCTCGATGCAGCTCGGCTACCTGTGGTTCTGGAACGGCCCGTTCGTCGCCACCAATTTGCCGCGCGGCACCGGAGAGCTGCTCTACCTGCAGACGACGTTCAGTTATTGAGGCGGGAAATCCGGCGCCTCGAACAGCGGGCGCAGTTCGCATTCCCCCTCGCCCAGCACTTCCAGGAAGCGCCTCGTCCATTCAATGGCCTCGGCCATCGACTTGACCTGGAACATCGCGTACGAGGCGACCAGCTCTTTGGACTCGGTGAACGGGCCGTCCGTCACGGTGAGTTGGCCATTCGCCAGCCGCACACGGGCGCCGGCCGAGCTGGGTTGCAGCGCGTCGGTTGCCACCAGCACCCCGGCCCGGCCGATCTCTTCCATGAATTTCCCCATCTTCGCCAGCAGCTCCGGGCTGGGTGGCGTCCCCGCCTCGGCGTGCCTGTCGGCTTTGAGCAGTCCCAGGATGCGCATGATCGTTGCCTTTCAGGAGTCGCTGCGGAGATTTGACCGACCCCGATAGGGGTCACAGCTATTAGCCGGGGGTTGAGTCCGCCTCAGGCGGACGATCACCCCCGGTTTGCAGATTCTGCCGCGGGTCGACCCCGGAGGGGTCGCAGAATTGTTCGGCAATTCGTCGGCGAGATTACTCGAAGCTCGATTGCGTTAGATGAAAACTGCACCACAATTCGCATCGCTCTGGCACCCTTCCAGGGTGCGATTTTTTTACGCGTCCTCTCCGGGGGCGGTCCCGGCGCGCC
>JACQFH010000328.1 GCA_016200145.1 Planctomycetia bacterium
GATCATCGCCTGAAACAGGGCAGGTTTTCCAACCTGCCAGTCTCGTGCGCTGCAATAGTTCCCGAGACCCTATTCGTCATCGCGCATCTGATCGTAGACACTGCGACCGGGCGGTTGGGTCGCGCAGAGCTGCAGATAATCGGTGAATTTCGGGGGGGCGGGCATGCCCTCGGCCAGGAGTCGCGAGTTGTCGAAGATCTCGACGTCGAGGGCCGAGAACTGGAAATAGAGCCGCAGGGCCATCAGCAGGTGGTCTTCGTCTCCCGGGCCCAGCAGCGGACGCAGCCGGTCGCGTTCACGCTCGATCGTGGCGAAATCGACAATCTTCCACGGGTTTTCCGGGCGATCGCCGTAACATTGGGCGAATACTCGGACAATCTCGTGCCAGGTGACGCAGCTTCCGTGGCCGGCTGAGATGTGATAGCAGCGATGCCGCAAGTCGGACTGAAACAGCAGGAACACGAGTGCCCGGGCCACGTAATCGACAGGCACCACGTCTTCGCGCGTGTCGAGCGGGCGGGTGTACCGGCGCAAGAGGTCAACCGTACGGTAAAACCAGAACAGGCTGGCCGACGGGAGGCAGCCGAACTGCGTGTGCCCCACGACGACCGAAGGCCGGGCGACGACGAGCGGCAGTTCGGGCGCGGTGTTGGCCAGCAGCAATTCGCATTCGGCCTTCGAGTTCGTATATTCGACGATGTGTTTGCGGCCATATTGAGGAGAATCGTCTTCGGCGACAACCGAATTGCGAATGTCGCCGCACAGATATGCCGTGCTGACGAACAGGAACCGCTGCAGTCCGGCCACGCGCCGCAGCCGATGTGCGAGCGTGAGCGTCCCCAGGATGTTCGTATGGCGGACGCCGCGCACCGACCGGAACGACGTATTCGAAGCCAGGTGCAGGACGTGCGTGACGTCGTCCAGCCGCGGCGGATCCCCCCCGTGGCAGATGCTGGCAGCATCGGCGTCTCTTGATGGAGCATCGCGAATCGATGATTGCACTGCGGCGCCGGCGGGCTGTTCCCCCAGTCGTACCGCCGCGCCGAGACGCTCGTCTGACAGACACTCAGGATCGGTCAAATCGCCAGGCACGACCCAGCACGACAGCAACGGCCCCGCCATACTCTTCAGATCGACGAACCGGCCCAGCGACTGCTGCACGCGCAGTGCCGCTACCGATGGGTCATCGCCGCGCGCCAGGATCAACAGCCGGCAATCCGGACGAGTCTCGAGCAAATGAGCGAGTGTCGCCCCGCCGATGAACCCGGTCGCGCCGGTCAGCAGGATTGTTGCGTTGGCCATGGGCCAATGGCTCCGTTGACGAAGCGTATCTTCCTCGACTCATGATCATTGTTTATGGATGGGATGATCCATGGTCACCACTCGTCGGCGCTTCCCGTTGGTCCAGCCCCCGGTCAACCACGTCTGGCATCTTGCGATCGACCGATCAGCACGTACGATCACTCATCCTGCAACGGCACGAAGTTGCAGACCGATCCGTCGGCGCCGGCGATCTGCACGTTGGCGCCGTCGCGGCCGAGAGTTACTTCTGCGCGGCGACCGCCGGGTCCCGGATGCAGTACAGGTGTTGGATCGATCGCAGGAACAGGCGGTCTCCCGACACGGCCGCCGAGGCCCAGAACATCTCGTCTTCGAGCTTGTTGCTGACGATGTGGTGGAATTCGGGCCCCGGAGTGAAGATCACCGTCAGTCCGACTTCATCCAGGAAATGAATGCGGTTGCCCATCACCCAGGGAGACGCGTTACAGCCGGTGGCTTCCGGCAGGCGCATCTGGTAGTTCACTTTCCCCGTGCGGGCGTCGTAACATCGCATGACACCATGGTGCTGCTCGACCATATACAGACAGTCGGCGTAGAGCAGGGGAGACGCATTGCGGTACGAGTTCAGGATGATGCTCCAGGCGACCGCGTCGCTAGATTTCTCATTGCCCTTCAGTGAAATGTCGCCGTCGGCCCCGGCGCGAATCGCCGCCAGCCGGCCGGGGCTGCCTTGAAAGCTCGCCACCGAATCGACGTATAACATTTCGTCGTTCCCCACCGGCGTCAGCGAAGTCCGGCCACTGCCCTCCATCTCCCACAGCAGGTCGCCCGTATCGGGTGCGTACGAGCGCATCTTCCTGCCTCCCGCAGCCACGAGCTCGGTGCGGACTTTGTTTTTCCAGAGGTAGGGGGTCGACCAGTTCGTTTTTTCATCTCGCGGTTTGCGCCACAATTCGTCGCCGGTGCGCTTATCGAGCGCTACAAGAAACGACGACTTCTCGTTGTCGCACTGCACGAATACGGCGTTGTCGTGGATGACTGGAGAGCTGCCAGTTCCCCAGTTGGCCTGCGTGGGAAATGCGCCCAGGTCTTTGGTCCACTTCTGGTTGCCCTCCAGGTCGAAACACCAGATCCCCGTCATGCCGAAATAGGCGACGACGACTTCTCCGTCGGTGGCGGGGGTTTCCGACGCATACGTATTCGTGCGGTGCTTGCCGAATTTCGGCTTCCCCTCGTGCACCGTCTTTTCCCAGACCACGTCGCCCGAGTCAGCCGCCAGGCACAGCACCTTCCAGCGATAGAGGTGCTGGCGCGAATCGGCGGCGCCGGGGGTAATCCCCATTTCGCCCCGCCGCGGCTTTTCTTCCTGATCGCTGACGGCGGTCGTGATGAAGATCTTGTTCCCCGCGACGATTGGCTGCGACCAGCCGCGGCCCGGCAGCGCGACTTTCCAGGCGACGTTCGATTGTTCCGACCAGCGTTCGGGGAGTTTACCCTCCTCGACGAGGCCGTCGCCTCTCGGGCCGCGAAACTGTGTCCAGTCGCCGGCCGAAGCCGCGGCCGGCAAGAGAGTCAGGATTGTCAACCAGATCAAGGGGCGTGAAATCACAGAGTTCCTCAAATTATGCGGTGCATCGATTGAAACTCGATCTATGAACCAGGACGGAGATTCATGTCGGCGGTCAGGCCCATTGACCGCCGCGAGCAAGTATAAGACAAAATGTCATAGATTTGCAATCTTGAGAGCGCAGGTTGAATTCGTACTGATCCGTGGGTTTGCCACGCCATCCGTGGGCCATTCATATTCTGTAGTGGTTGTGGGTGATCCGCGGATAGAATTCTGTGCCGTCCTGTTTCCTGGTTGCGGTTTCGGGCTGAGCGTCGGGATCGAGATTATCACGCAAATGAGCCTGCCATCCTTTCTGACGCTGCTGTTCGAGCATGGGCGGGTGCGGGTGCCTGAGTACGGGCCGATCTCGGATGAAGAAATTTCCGAGGCCCGGTCGGCGCTCGTTGAGTTTGAGGCGGGTTACCGACAGACGTTGCCTGGCGAGGCGCCAGAGTTTCTTGTCGAGACGGCGTGCTGGTCGGCAGTCGTGATGTATCGCGCCTGCCAGTGCCAGGTGTATCGCGAGCTCGAAGTCGAGCGGGCGCTTCCGGCACTGAAATCTCTGCTGGCCGAACGGCGTCAGGCGGCGCATCATTACAGTGCCGACGTGTTATTCCGGCTTTTGCCCGACGTGTGGCGGTTGTCGCGCGACGTGGCCAGCGCCGATCCCCTTGTCAAATACCTGCACGAGCTGGCCGCGTTCTGGCCGCTGTCGTCGGTGGGAATGCCTGAGGCGTCGACGCAGCACGTGGATGAAATGGTCGGCGATCCGTGCCTCTTGGCCGTGTATGTCGACCGGATCCTCGAACGTAAAGATCGCAGCCGGTTGGGCGACCCCCGCGTGCGCGATGCGGTCCGCAAGGCGATCGGCATGTTTCCGGAGTTGTCGCCGGAAATGGCGAAGGAGGTTGACGGTGTGAGAGCGTCGTGAAGTGCACGTGCACGTCGGTTGCCACGCCCGAAAAACGGATGCACCCTCCCGGCTCGCCGTTTGGGCACTCAAGTTGCTTTGCATTCGGCCAACAGTGACAATTGAGCCAGTGAGGCCGTGATCCCCGTGTGAGTCTTCCCTTTCGGAGACCAATTGTGGGGCTTGTCATTTTTTCCAGCGTGCTGTCCCTGGGGCTTATCTGGGCCTTCAGGGCCTGCGCACGAAGCGCTTATTGGGGAATGGGCGGCGCCTGTTTGTTGGCCGCGGGCGTCACAATTGTCCTGGTTTTTCTCTGTCGTCTTTTCTTCCTGGCTGTTGCGCTCCAGTCGGCGCTGAGCTTCGTCCTCATCTTCGGATGCATTGTGTTCCGGCGCAAGCCAAAGGCAGTGTTGCCGGTGTCGATCGCGGCAATGATTGCCAGTTATGGGTTCTTCCTGATCACCGCATTTTCGAAGATTCAAGAACTGTCGGCGCTTCGAGTGCGGTATCCATTGGAATCGGTCGCGGACCGCCTGGCCTACGAGTCCAACGCCGTCAATCGAGGTGTTGGCGTTGAAGCGGCCTCCCACGCGGCGACTCTGAGTCCGGAAATTGAGGCACGGCTGGCGATGCACGAGGAACAGCGAGCCCGAACCAATCAACCGTGGCGGCACAATCGTCGGACGATGCTGGCCGCATTGCATACGCGTAAGAGCGATGACTTCGCAATTGCACAGGGTTTTGGTCCGACCCGGATGATGCCGGGTTTTGTTTCTGAAAGGGAAATTGAGCTGCCACAGGCGGAGACGCCTCCGATTCCGGAGACTGCGGACCATCCTTACGATCCTGAGTACGAATCGCCGGACGACCTTTCGGAGCAAGGCGAACCTGTCCGTCGCCAGCCCCCTCAAGAGCAATTGCTTGCCATGCACGAGGCGGGATTTACTGATTTTCTTGACCCAGACCGAATCGGTTACGTGCGCGACCGGGAGCATGTGGCCGGGTTTCAGTCGCACCGTTTTACGAAGGTTCCTCAATCGCTTGTGCCCGAGGGGGGGCCGCCGGCGTCCTGGAAGGTTGCTCGGCTGGAGCTGGTCAGCCTGCTGAAGCACGAAACGCCGGTGGCGTATGTGTCGAAGGACCTTCCCCAGATGGACGAACTGCGCGGCGCGCCCACACGCCCGCTGAATGAGTTTGAGCGACAATCGCTCGAACGGCTGAGGTCAGACGAGGACGTTTCAATTGACGAAACGCCTGAACGTATTCGGATGGTGGGCTCTCTGCGGGCCGCGAAGAATTGTCTGGATTGCCATTCCGTGCCGCGTGGCGGGCTCCTCGGCGCGCTCACTTACGAACTGGTGCCCGTGCGCCCGAACCGGAAACGGGGGCTGGCTGTCTCTCCGCCAAGTTCGTGAGCAGGTCGTCCCGCCTGCCGGGTTAAACGATTGTGCTGAAGAGTTTTCGTCCGAGAAACCACTATGCCTGCGCCTCTGATTATTTACCCTTACCTGATCGATCCGATCTGGGTCTTTGACGACGAGCGGACCGGATTGAAACAGGAAGCGTTTGTCTGCGGCGCTTCCGAGATGATTACCCGGGTCGTCACAGAAAAGAAAATTCCGAACGCTTCAGCCGGGTTCACGTTGATCTTCAGCGACCAGCCGTTTGCCGACTGCGAAGTTGAGCTATCGTGGCTCCGCAGAGACGACAATCAGCTTCTGGGGGGAAACTGGTATCGGGCAACCATCGACGGGCAGTCAATGGACTGCTGGCTGTGCCCGGCGCTCGAACTCTATTTTTCGGGCGCACCGCCGAAGCTCTTCGTTCGTGCCGAACCCTTGCCGGCCGGCGTCGACCCCATCTGGCACGTCGCCCCGAACGATCCGCGGCAGCGGCGGTTCGTGTCGGTGGACGACGCGTAATTGTCAGGGTTCGTCGTCGTCCAACGGATCGTTGCACAAATCGGTCGTGCACGGCTCGACCCCTGCCGGATGAACCGGCAGGGGTCTCGACAGCGACACGGGTCATTTTTCTGCCAACCGCAAATCTGTCATAATTGCCGACCGGCAGGCCCGACTCCCGCAAGATTCGACTTATGACCGTTTCCAACTCCGATCTCCGGCTGGCACTTTCGAGGAAACTCGCGGACGGCGTGTTGACGCCGCTCAAGAACTGTTTCATCGACAAGGACGAGATCATCGACCTCTTGGGGGTGGCGCTCGTCGCCGGCGAAAACCTGTTTCTCCTGGGGCCGCCGGGAACGGCCAAGAGCGCGGTCGTGCAGGAGCTGGCGCGGCGGATCGAGGGCCTGGTGTTCGACTACCTGTTGACGCGCTTCACCGAGCCGAACGAACTGTTCGGGCCGTTCGACATCCGCAAACTCCGCGATGGCGAGCTGGTCACCAACACCGAAGGGATGCTGCCGGAAGCGGAACTGGTGTTTCTGGATGAGCTGCTTAACGCGAACAGCGCCATCCTCAACAGCCTGTTGATGGTGCTGAATGAGCGTAGGTTCCGGCGCGGCCGCGAAACGCGAAAACTTCCGGTGCTGATGGTCGTGGGGGCGAGCAACCGACTTCCCGAAGACGACGCCCTGGCTGCCCTGTTCGACCGGTTTCTGCTGCGGGTGCGGTGCGACAATGTGGCCACCGAACAGTTGCAGAACGTGCTCGTCGCCGGCTGGCAGTTCGAATCGCGCATCGATCCGCCGCAGCCTGGCATGACCGTGTCCGAGATCGCCGAGCTGCAGCGTCTGTTGCGGGAAGTCGATCTGTCGGCCGTGCGCGGGCCGCTGGGAGAGCTGGTGCAGCGGCTGCGGCACGCGGGGATCTCCGTTTCCGACCGCCGGGCCGTCAAGCTGCAGCGCGCCATCGGGGCGAGCGCTCTGCTGTGCGGCCGGATGCACGCGCAGCCTTCCGATCTGTGGGTCGTACGGCACATCTGGGATACCGAAGAGCAGGTGGAAGTGCTGCGATCGCTGGTGCACGACGCCCTGGAGCGCGGCGAGGGAGCGAATAAATCCGCCAGCCATCCCCGCGCGCGGGGCGCCGCCGGGCCGGACCCCGAGAGCCTGGCCCGCGATCTCGACCGGATGTCGACACGGCTGAACGACGGCCAACTGCCCGATCACGAGCGCAGTTTTCTGCGAGACCAGTTGGGGGTGCTGTCGTCGCGGTGTGCGTGGGTCCCGGACCATCAGCAGCGGTCGTTTCTGGAATCGAAGGTCGCTGACTTGTGGACGCGGGTCGGAGGCAAGACATGACCCGCCCGTGGGCCGCCCGCGTCCCTGCCGATGCTGCACTGGCCACGGCCGTTTTGCGACTGGAGCCGGGAATCGAGGTCCTGGAATCGGCGGATGGGATCTGGCTCCGTGGCGATTCAGATGACGAGCGTCTGCACACGATGCTGATGCAGTTGCCGGGCGCATGCCGCTTCGACGTGTTGCCGGAAGGCGAGCTGCTGCCGGCCGGCTCTCGATTGCCAAAGGGCCGCCTGCCATTGGGACCGTGGATGAAGCTCAAGACCTGGGCGCGGGTCGAGCTGCCGACCGCGGCGTTTGCCGCTGGCGCGCCGGAACTGGCGCCGCTGCGACTGGTCCGCGTCGACGGTGAAAGCGATGCCAACCTGCTTTTGACCAGTATCGCGGACTGGGCGGCTTATGGCGGTACCGCACCGCAGGTTCGCCTGGAAAAGCTGAGATTCGCGGCTTCGCCTGACG
This sequence comes from Planctomycetia bacterium, assembly GCA_016200145.1. Lineage (GTDB taxonomy): Bacteria > Planctomycetota > Planctomycetia > Planctomycetales > Planctomycetaceae > JACQFH01. The sequence continues at coordinate 7,519 of JACQFH010000328.1, forward strand.
GGAAAGTCGTCGTCCACGGCAACCCTCTGCCGCCGTTGCCGGGAGAGAGGCATTGTGAACGGGCGGGGATTGCCACGCCATGCGGTTGGGGCTGGTCGCCTGCCGTGGAACCTGAGCTCTTGCACGCGGCGTGGAATCTGGGCCCGCACGACGTGGCGCTGGTCTCGACCGACGGAAGCTGGAATCACATCCGCAGCGACCAGTTCGCGCGCGCCACGCATTGCGCGATCCGCGAGACGGCCGCCGCATGCGAGCAGAAATGAGGATTTGAAACCATATATGGCCAAACGAACAAGACGAACAGTTTGACCGCGGATGACGCGGATGCTCGCGGATAAGTGGAGCAGGGATGTTGATCCACAGATTGCTCCGATTTACGCAGATTGAAGAGTCGCCGGAATTGCGCCAAATCTGCGGAAATCTGCGAAATCTGCGGATGATCATGTCGGCAACGTGGATTCGTGTTGTGTATTCGTCGGCCCTTTGCCTGCTTACCTTCCTGGTTTCGAACACTTGATCGTGAACAAAGAAGATGATCGCAAAGCCGACGACGCCGACTGGGACGTCGAAGGGCCACGATGGCTCCGGAATGCGGTCTGGCCGCTCATGGGCGTGCTGGCGTGGCTGGTGTTTGAAGTCACCGCGCAGCCCGGAATCGCGACGACGGTCTTTTGCTGCAAGTTCGGTTGGGACGACGTCGTCACAGCACAATGGCTGCGACAACGGGACACGTCCAGAGACCGCGGTATTGTCTGTTCGTGGTTTTGTCTGGCGCTGGCTATTGGAAAGACCATTGCGATTGCCGCGATCGTGACTCTTATTATTTGTGTCGTGACATCAATCTGGCTGAAATTGAGCGCACCGAAAGGCTGGATGGACCAACAGGGGCTCGATCAGGTGAAGAAACTTCTCGGATGGATGTGTATTCCATGGCTCATGACGCCTGCCGCGGCGCTGCTTGTCATCGCGGGGACTGTGTCGGCAATCTTGCGAGGCATCCGCGTGTGGATTGATCCGGAAGTGACTACCGCACGCCGTGCACACGCCTGGCCACCATCCTGCGTGGCTGCGTATCTCGCGCGTCGAGCCGCGGAACCGCGGCCGCTCAGCCGCAGCCAGGCGCTCGACAACCTCGAAAACCACGCTTATGCCGTGATCGTCATGCTTGGCGCAATTTCCGCCATCGTGACGATCGCCGGTACGACGTGGTGCATTCTCGATGGCCTTGGATTTGCTGCCGCCTCGGCCGTATTGGTCGTGTTCGTTCCGGGACTAGTTCCCGCGTTTTTGATTCCGCGGATCATTGCATTCTCGCCTGAGGAATGCTGGCCTGAATCAGTGTCGGAGCCATGACGTTATGGGCTTTGAATTCATGCTGGCGCGGAGGTATCTGGCTCCGCATGCCGGGACGTTCTGGGAATGGCAGGACGGCGGGCAGGTCGTCGCCTGGCGCGACGGCGGGTCGATCGCGTTCCGGGCCGAGATTGAGCGCGTGCTCGATCGCCTCGCGCCGCACGGCCTGCCGCCGATGGACGCGGTGGTGATGTTCCTGGCAGCCTGCCGATCGGGCCAGCGGGCCGACGGGCGCGAACTGATCGCGGCCGACGTGCTGCCGGCTTCGTGGATTGCCGGGCAGGAAGACCAGCTCTACGCAGACGTCGTGTCGACGCTGGATTCGATTGCGGCCCTTCCGAGCGGCGTCCGCGACACCCCGGCCCGCAAAGCCGAGCTGGCAGCCCTGGTGTTCGAGGCGGCCCAAGCCGTGGAAACACCCGAGGCTGCCGCGGCCATTGTCGGCGAGCTGCGGCGCGGTTTCGGGGCAGAGATGCTCGTCGACCGGCACGACGACTATGTCCCCGAACTGCTGTTCCGCCTGGCCCCACTCGCCGCAGGGGCCGGCCGGATCGATGCGGCGCGCGTGGCGCTGCGGCAGTCGACCGGAATGGAACAGCTCCCTGTTGCCGCGGGCACGGAGCTGCCCGAGCCCGATTCGTTCAGTGCGCTGCTCAACAGCCTCGAACACGACGCCGAGCTGGGGGGCATGATTCGCCTCGCGCGGCAACTGATGGCCGCGCTCACGCTGCCGCGCGCGGTTTCGGAACACGACGACCTTCCGCTGGGGGGCGTGTCGGACATCACGAACCGGGGGGCGCTCGATCGACTGCTGGTGAGCGAGCTGGCGCACGACGACCTGACGTTCACGGTTCGCGTGGCGCTGAACGAGGCGCTGTATCTGCGGCGCGAAGCTCCTCCGAACGTTCCGCCGCGGCGGCGGATGGTGCTGATCGACTCGGGACTGCGGATGTGGGGGCTGCCGCGGGTCTTCGCCGCCTCAACGGCCCTGGCGCTGGCCGGCACGCGCCGCTCGCGCGACGAGCTGGCCGTCTACCGGCCGCGCGAATCGAACCTGGACCACGTCGACCTGCTGACGCGCAGTGGGCTGGTAGCGCACCTGGCGGCGCTGGAGGCTGCCGCGCATCCCGGCGCCGCTCTTCCCACGTTCGAGCGGCTGGCGCAGGAAGACGAGCCCGCCAGCGAGGCGGTGCTGATCACAGGCGAAGACGTGCTCGCCGACAAAGCATTTCGTCAGGCGCTGGACGCCGTCGAACAGCCGCTGTACGTCATCAGCGTGAACCGCAGCGGCCGCCTGCGCTTGTCGCGCCGTTCAAAACAGGGGACGAAGCTGCTCCGCGAGGCGCGGTATGACCTCGAGAAAATCCTGGCACCGACTCCGCGCGTCACTCCGTTTGTCGACAAGCTCCGAGACGTATCGCTGCCGGCCATCCTGGGGCTCCCGCGGTTTCCGCTGCTCCTCTCGCACGCGTTCGATCCGCAGAGCGCCTGGGGCGAGCCGGGAAAAGACGTGCTGTGCCTGACGCACGATCAGCGGCTGATGCACTGGTCGGACAGCCGGTTCGCCGGCCGTCAGCTCACGGATTCGATACCCCCCGGGCGGATGCACTGGCACGAATTCCGACCGGGCCAACCCGTGTCGCACGCTGTCATCGGGCGGCTGTCGCAGCGCGGGCTGTCGCTGGTGCGTGTCGACCTGGGCGACCGCACGTGCGCTGTACTGTCCTTGTTGTTGAACCATCACAAGCCGTGCGCGGTCGCCGCACACGCCGGAGCGCTGTTCGCCATCTTTCGAGAGCACGTCGAGGTCTTTTCACTCAGCGGGGGAGAACCCGTCCAAACGCTTTCGCTTCCGTCGGCCGTCGGCTGGCATCGCGACCGGTTCTTTTACGATCCGCAGAACTGGTACGCGCTATCGTTTGACGGAAGCACGGCCATCCTCGAAAAAATCTGCGACCGCACGCCCGACGAGCCGCAAGACCGGTTGATCTGCCTGTTCGACAGCGAATACACCGAGGGGCCGGTCGGAATCACGCGGTCGGGCGAGTTCCGCTGCTTCGGAGACGTGACGGGCACTTCCGGCCGCCGCGACAAGCCCCCGAAGCAGTCGCCGTTTACGCAGCGCATGCTGCCGCCGATTGCCGCGTATTCGTTCGGCGCCATCTCGGGCGATGGGCGCCGTGTGGTCCTGAACAGGGGGCACTCGGATTCGCGGGGCAATCGCGAATCGTGGCTGATCGATCTGCACCACGGAGAAGTCACGCGGACGAATACCGAGGCACAGTCGCTGCTGACCGGGTCGTTGCTGGCCGGACTGACTCGTATGAACTTCCGCAGCCGCTTCCGAGGAATCTGCTTCAGCGGCAAAACGCTGATTCTGATTTCCGAAAAAGGGGAGCGACTCGGAATTGCGCACTACGCAGATTCTCCTGATGGGCCCATGATGCAATGGATCCGGCAGCCGGCGCCGGCCAATCGCGAAGAGACCCGATTCCTTGGGGCGGCATCGCGGCCCGGCGCGGGCTATCGGCTTTCGAAAGCCGAGTGGAACGAGGGCAGCGCCGCCTGGCTCGATTCGCGCGGGCTGCTGCACCTCAAGAGCGGCGATTCGTCGATTCCGGAGGTAACGCTCGTCCTCGGCGACAACGCAATTTCAGGCTGGTGTTCCGACGGCCGGGTCTGGGGGCCCGAGTATTTCACGGGAGACGTGCCGCGGACCGATCCGCGTCAGATCGATGAAGAAGTTCTGCGTCCGTTGATTTCGCGATTACGATGAAAACCTTCGCCATCACAATGCAATACAGCGCAAGGCCCGTTCGCCGGCCGGCGGCCTGGCTCGTCGCCGGCCGCGGCGCTTCCGAGTGGCTGGCGGAAATCTGCCGGTGGGGCGTGCCGCTTGCCGAGCTGACTCTGTACCCCGTTCCGACAAGCGCCAGCGACCGCAGGCCGATGGGGGTTTTGGTGACCATGCGGGGGGCGGTCGTTTCTGCCAGCGAACCACAGGCAATTCCCTACGGGTGCCTGGCCGGCCGACTGTTCCTGCCAGTTGACGCGGTGCTGTCGCCCCCCGTGACAGACGACGAAATCAGCGCGCTCCTGGGAACGAGCTTCGAGGCTGTGGTTTGGCACCCGGTCTGTGGTCTGGTCGGTTTCGAAACGCACGACACGCTGCGAATATCGGCCCTTCTGTCGCTGCCGCCGTCGCCGCGCGAGTCGGATTGGAACGGGGCTCGCCCCGGCATCGCCGCGAATTCGCGACTGCGCTCGGTCGAGCCGATTCGCGTGCTGACGATCGAAGCGATTCTGGAAGAGGGGCGCGGTGACATCGGCTCGCAGGCGGCCGAATTGCCGAAACAGCCCGCTGCTCCGGATGAATCGCCGCTGTCGGGGCTTAAGCGGCTGGGGGCCGGCGCGGCAGCCGCCGTCGCGCAGGCGGGGATCTGGCTCATCGACCGGTTGCCCACGCGCGAGGCCTCGGCGTGCTCGACATCGACTTCGGCAGGCTTCGCCGGTGGCCTGAAGGGCTGGCTCCATTCCCTATTGGAAAAGGTCGGTCGGCACATCAGCTACGAATCGGCCCGCGCTCGCGAATTGCGGCGCTTGCTGCACATGCTGGCGACCGATCCCGACCAGGGATTGAAGTATGCCCTGCCGGTGGGGGGCGACGCGCACCGCGGGCAGGCGCCCCCGTCGGGACAACTGGCTCGACGGGACGTCAATTTCGATCTGTCGCGCCTGGGCGGGGGCGGACCGGCCGACTTCTGGGACGTCCCGGCGCAGATTCAGGCCGAATTGTTCAGGGAGTATCGCCGCCTGGCCGAGCGCGAGCTGCACCTGGGGCGCTATCGCAGAGCCGCCTACATTTTTGCCGAACTGCTGGGCGATCTGGCCGCGGCCGCCGCGACGCTGGCTTCGGGAAAACACTTTCGCGAAGCGGCCGTGCTCTATCGCGACCGGCTCAAGCAGCCGCTGGAGGCGGCCAGGTGCCTGGAGCAGGGGGGGCAGTGGGCCGAGGCGCTCAAGTTGTACGAAGAACTGCGCGAATTCGAACGGGCTGGCGACCTGGCCCGAAACCTCGATCAGTCCGAAGAAGCCCAGCGATACTACCGCCTCGAGCTGGAACGAATTGCCCAGCGCGACGACTACCTGGGGGCCGCGAAACTGCTCGAGCACAAACTGCATGCTCCCGACGAGGCGCTCGAGCAGCTCCTTCGAGGCTGGTCGTCGCTGCACCAGCATCGGCAGTGCGTGGGGGCGACGTTTCGGCTGCTGGGCGCCCTGGGCCGGCACGAGGCGGCCTGTGAGCACCTGCGGCGCTGCACCACCGCGACTGTCTCGACGTTTCTGTACACCGATTCGGCAGGGGTTCTGGCCGATGTGGCGCGGACTTATCCCGACGAGGAGGTGCGGACGACGGCGGCCGATACGGTGCGTGTGCTGGCCGCGTCGCGCGTGAAACAGGCCGCTCCTGACGAGCGCCGGTTCCTGCTGGACGCAGTGGCAGCGCTCGCTCCCGAAGATCGCCTGCTGGGGCGTGATTGCCGGCGGTTCCTGGAGTACCGCCCGCACGCTGCGCGCGCCGACCCTTTGCCCCCCAGAAAGGCCGTTCGCACGGCCGAATTGCTGCGGGACATTCAGCTTCCGGTTCATGTGGAATGGATCTGCGCGAGGTCCACCGACCAGTCGTACTACGCCGGCGGATTCATTGCCGGCCAGACGCTGTTTGTCGTCAAAGGGACGTGGTTTGAGACGGAGCCGAAGTTCTGGGTCAACTGGCTGGTTGCAAAAGTTCCGGCAGGTAGTCCACTGCTGCTTGAACCCGATCCTCATGAGACCCACGCGCTTTTCGTGCACCTGCCGGGTGGTCCGGTGCTGGCGCAACAGGAGTTCCGTCCGCCGCAGGGAGCGCCGCCGGATTCGACGGCGCACAGCCCCGTGTGGGCGACGCCCGAAACTCTGGCGCTGGCGCGGGCGCCGTACGGCGTCACGTGGGCCGTCGGGCGCTCGGCCGGCGGGCTGGCGCTTTCGGCCTACAACGCCCGCAACCGACCCGTGGCATCGCGGCTCGTGGAGATCCCTGAGCAAATGGCGGCAGTCGTCGACGATTTCAAAGTCTTGATGCAGGTCCGCGATCTGCGGGTCTACATCGGCCTGTGCGATCGGCTGATCGTCGCCCGCGAACAGGGAGACAACGAAGTCGTGGAACTTCCCGGGCTGATCCGGGGCCTTGCCTGCTCGGTTTCGCATTCGCGCCGCAGGGTGGCCATCACTTACGAAACGGGGGGCCAGATCTACTGGGACGACCAGTTCAATGAACGGCCGGAGTGGTTCGGCCTGCATCTCGCGGAGCCGATTGTCGAGTTCACTGCCTCGGGATTGCTCGTCGCGGCGTCGACCCAAGAGTGCCAGGTTTACAGCACGAGCGACCGCCAATCGCGGTTGGTGGCCGAGTGCCGCTGGAAAGAATGCACCCCAATCGCCGTCCTGCGGACCGGCCACGCCGACGAATTCGCCGTCTGTTTTTCCGACGGCCGGCTCCGGGTCTTTCGCGTCCCGCAGAGCAGTTGAGCACGCAACTTGCGAGTGGCCGAGAGAGAGGAACCACGAAAGACGCGAAAAAAGCGGAACCGTTTTTGCGAAAAGTCATCCACAGATTTCGCAGATTCGACGTTACCTCAGAGTCACTTCAATCTGCGAAAATCTCTGCAATCTGTGGATTATTCGTTCGTCCGTTATCCGTGTTTAATCCGTGTTTGATCCGTGGCTGAATTCCAGCTTTCATGACCAGGGACTACTCGGCTTCGATCTTGCGGATCGCCGTTTCGATGCGAGCACGGAATTGCCGGGTCGACTCGATTCCGGCCTCGTTCCAGGTGTTCCGTATCGGTGACTGCTCTATGTCTTTCGGACCGACCCCTCTGAGCAACTCGTTGAGCGCAGGCAGCGCGGCCTTGGCCGACGGGCCGATCTTGCCGAGGGCATCAATCGATTTCACCGCCGTGATGATGTATGTGCTGCTGTCAATATTGCTCAAAGATTTGGCGAGCACCGGAACCGCAGATTCGCCTGTTTTCCCACGGGCGAATTCCCCGATCAGGTCGATCGCCAATGCACGAACATTACCGGGGCCTTGCGCATCGAGGGTCTCTGTCTCCAAAAGCGAAATCAGGACCGACACCAGCAGCTCGGGGTTAGCTTGGGCCCTCTGCTTCAAACGATGACGCACTTCGCTTACGAAATTGTACCGGGACTGCGAACTGCCCTCAGACAGCGAGCCGGTCAGAGCGGCGATGTTCCGTGGTGTCGCGGGGGCCCGTATCGCGAATTCTTGAGCCGCGTGGGCACGGCTCACGTGATCGTCAAAGCGCATCGCCAGTTCGAGCAATTCCAGAACAGCCTCCACGGGGCCGGTGCGATTGCCGGCAAGAGATATCGTGATTCGTTCGCAGGTCTGGTGGTTCGTGTCCTTCAATTCCGCCGCGATCGCCTCGGAGACACCCGGCGCATCGAGAAAATTCCCGGCCAGGGCCGCAAGCGCTCGCCCCCGGATATCCTGATCCTCGTCGCGGGCAGCTTTTTGCAGCGCCGGAAGAGCGTCGCGGGTCGAGCGCGACAAAGTCGAGAGCGACTGCACGACCTCCCGGCGATACGCGGGAGTATTGCCGTCAAGCTGAGCGTGCAGCACAGGAACTGCGGCCGGGCCCATAGTCGACAGGGCCGTGCAGGCGGCGCTGAAGACAGAAAGGTTGTTGTTTGCCTGTTGATCACCCGTCAACAGAATCGCGCCAATCGTTTGAGCGGCCTCTTCGGCGTAGCCGTTGGCGCCAAATGCGCCAATCGCAACCAGGGCCGTCTTGCGCGTCGCCGGATCGAGGTCGTCCACGAGCGTCTGCCGCCATTGCTGAAAGTCTTTGCCGGCGTACAGGCCTGCCTTGATCGGCTGTGGTTTCGCCGACTTACCGGTCACGGGGCCCGACGTTGTCGATTTCTCGGCCGGCAGGTCATCCGAATCGCCTGCGGGGGAAGTGGCAGAGGTTCCGGCGGGAGCGCCGGCGGCCGGCGTGTTTGCCGCTTTCCCAGATGACGCCGTCCCGCTCGTGGCTGCGGAGGACATGCCGGGCATTGATGCGCCGGCGGATTTCTTTTTGCCGCGGCGGCTGGAGCTATTGTTGTATATCAGGTCGCGGCGCCGATCCCAGGGCTCGACGTCGCGGTCAATTTCGTCCAGCAGCTTTTTCGGGAATCCGTCGGGATAGGCCGCCGTGGTCGTGAAGGTGTGGAATGGATACTCCGCCAGGTTCGGCTGGAAATGTTCTCCAGCGCCGGAGTTCACGAACGAATCAAGCTTCTTTTGACGCTCGTCGACCACGGCGATGCCTGCGGGGACGCTGACGAAAAATCGAATCGGTTCGGCTTTCGGGTCGACGGGCATAATCTCCGAGACGAGGTATTCGATCCGCAGATCACCGCTTTCGAATCGAGTGTGCATCGGGAACCCGGAAGGCCCCTTCACGGACGACGCCGGAGAAAACTCGGCGCTGAACTGAACCGTGCCGAAACGGTCGACCCCCTCGATCCGGGCTACCATGTCGTCAAGCTTCTCGGCCACCCAGACGCGCAGCAGCCCTCCCTGGCTGAGAAATGAATTCTGGCCGGGGAATGCCTCGGCGGCGTCTTCACCGGCGACATCCCATTCAATCAACTGCATCGGGGGACTTGAACGCATCAAGTTTCCCACGACGGGAATGTCTCCCAGCACGGGAATTTCGCGTTTATCGATTCCCAGGAATCGAGCGTCCCCGGCACGTTTGCGGATGAATCGGCGGCCGTTTTCGTAGAATATTGTCCCGGCGCCGAACGGAGTCTGGCGCTCGCGCACGCTGGACATCGCCTCGGGGTACGCGATGGTGAGCGTCGAACCGCGCGCAATCCGCAGTCGGCTGGCAGGAGGAGTCGTGTCGGCCCCTGCCTTTTCGTTAGCCAGCGTTCCTTCCAGGCACCGTCCCCCCTCGACAAGTGTGAACAGGAGTTGTGAAAATCGAGCGCCGCCCGGCACTCCCATTCCGGCGGGCATACCCGCTGGCGCGGAGCGCGTCTCTCCGAAGATGCCGGCCGCCGTTCTAGACGACAGACGGGACGACAACCTCGTCCACGTCATCCCGCCTGGCATTCCGCCCGGCATCCCCCCTGGCATTCCGCCCGGCGCGCCGGCTCCAGGCTGGGCGTCGCCCGGTGCAGGGTCGGAGCGCAGGAGCCAGGTTGAGCCGCGCGTCGTGAGTGAGAGTCGCTCGCTTCCGGTGAATTGATCCTCACCGGCCGGACCGTGTCGCCGCTCGAAGCGGATTGTGCCGCCGGCAAATCGCGTGTCGCGCGTCGCCAGCCGCTCGAGAATCCGCTTCCGATCGGCGGGGGCCGGGGCCGACTCAGGCGATGCGGTACCCGCGTCGGTTCCCCGCTTCTCCTGTTTCGCCGGCTTCTCCGCAGGCAGACGGGGGGCGGGTTCGCCGGGCGCGGTTTGTCGCGAGTCTTCGTCCGCATTGCCGAGTGCGGCCAGAGTTTGCTCTGCCGTGGCACGATCGGCTGCAAGCGTGGCGGGCTTCGCGCCGAAAGTTGCCACGAAAACGGTGAGCACTGCCGCGGCCAGTGTGGCCGCGGCAGTCCACGTCGTCGAGCAGCGGGTTTCCAGCGTGAAAGGATTCTGAACGAGCATGGCGACTCTCCTGTAGAGCTCGGATTTGCTGCCGGCGATCCCCAGCCCGGGGGCCAGCGCGCTTCCCGCCGCGCGGGTCGCGAGGAATTCAGCGTATGTTTCCGGCGACGCCCAGCGTGCCGCATCGGCGTCGGCCAGATAATCCTGGCACAGCCGGAGCTGACCGCGGAGCCACCAGCACAGGGGCTGATAGAAGTAGACGAGCCTCAGCAGCCCCGCGAACGACCACAGCCACACGTCGCCGCGCGCCACGTGGGCAAATTCGTGCGCGAGGCAGAGACGTAATTGAGAATGCGATGCCTCGTCGCCGGGGCCCGCGTTGCGTTCGTTCGGATTTGATTCGGAGTCGTCTACCACCAGCTCGCGCGGCAGGACAATGACAGGATACCGCCACGCAAACGTGCAGGGCTGCGCGGCACGCGACGAAACGAGCAGCCTCACGTCGTCCGCTGCGCAACCCGCGATCTCTCGCAGCAGGGCTCGGCAGTGCGCGGGAGCCGGTCCGGCGGTGCCAACGAGACGCCACAGACACGCCAGGCCAAAGGCCCACCAGGCGAACAGGGCCGTCGCGCCGGCCAGGTAGCCGGCCACGGCCCAATCGCGGAATCCGGCGAGAGGCGCTGCAGCGGCGGCAATCGGAGAGGAGGCAGTGTGCGCGTCAATGGCATCGTTCAGAACCGTCGCAGTTTGCGTGACGCGCGCCGGAGGTGCCGGCTCAAGATCGTCGGGTTGCTCCGTCTGGCTGGAGATCGCCAGAGCGTCGTCGGTTGCGACTTCGGCGAGTTCGGACGCAGCCGTCGCACCGGTCGGCTCGGAATCTTCGGCGTCAGGATCCGGCAGCGTTGACTGCGAGGCGCTTGCGACTTCCGGCAGGGCTTCGTCGTCCGTGATGCGCGCGACGACGGCCGAGTCCTGCGGGATGGATGAGATTTCACCGGCCGGCTGTACGATGTGAGGCAGAGACCAGTGCGGCAGGCCGGGGACCAGGCTGACCAGCGGCGCGAGGAGCGCGGCGACCAGCGTCAGCAGAATGATTCGCAGCCGGCGCACCGGCTGGCGACAGCAGGCGACGGCCAGGCTTCCCGCCGCGAATACGACCGAACTGATCGCCGCTCCCTCAACCAATCGATTGAACGCCCACTCGATGGAGAACATGATTGGCCTCGTGTCGTTGTCGTGAGAGTGTCACCGGCGGAGACCAATTCTCTTCGAATCGGTGCCCGTCCGCCGCTCGCCATCGCTTTTCTCTCTTCGCTCTTCGCTCTTCGCTGCGGTCCGCGACCGCGCGCCGGCGATCAGCGATTGCAACTGCGCCAGCTCCTGCGGCGTCGCGCGGCGCGACCGCAGCAGGCTGGCGACGAACTGATCGAGAGCGCCGTCGAATACCTTGTCGAGAAACCGCACGGTTTCCTGCTCGCGGGACCAGGCCGGGGAGTAGACGAACGTCCGCCCGCGGACGGAGTGCTTCACCAGCCCCTTGTCATCCATGATCCGCAACAGAGTCTGGATTGTATTGAACGCCAGCTCTTCGTCGGGGCACATCCGTTCGTAGACCTCACGGACGCTGGCCGATTTGAGGTCCCACAGGACCTTCAGAATCTCCAGCTCGCGCCCGCTGGGAATCGGCTCCGCCATGATGTCTCTCCGAAAGGGAGTTGGGAATCTCTCGCGCCGGGACTTGGCACCTAGAAGTTTAGGTGATCGTACTGCTGTTGCGTGAAGTCGTCAAGAGGAAACCTAACATTTTAGGTGAATGATCGGCTCCACCTGTCTCACCCGTCGCATTGAGCGAACTGCCGAGAAGAAAGTCGCCACACGGATGAAGAGGTCCGGCGACGACTTCCGCAGGAATTACTGTGGGATTGCCATGCCATCCGTGGGTTCATCGCTGAACCAGGAGACCCGCAACAAAGCCGTTACGACCGATTTGTCCGGTGCCTTCGCGCTGCGAGTCTGGGGGCCATGAGTAATTTTCCTGATCGAATATCAATGACGACCTATGTTTTTGGGGACTGCGAGAATTCGTATGTTGAATCCTGATCGATCGACTGACGCTCACTGGAAGCGGTGGGCTGCGCTGGCCGCCGTCATCACCTGGGTCTTCGGCGTCGCGTGTGGCTGCATCTACGGCATCCGCTACGAAACGACGGCAGCCGAGACCGAAGCCTCCGCCGCGCACTGGCCAGACACCGGCCTGTGTGTGCTCTCGACGCGGCACCCGACGCTGGTGATGTTCGTTCATCCGCGTTGCCCGTGTTCCCGGGCCAGCCTGAATGAGCTGGCATGGCTCGTACAAAATTGCCAGGGCCGCGTCGATATGCAGATTGTGTTCTTTCAACCGTCGTCGTCGCCGGCCGACTGGGCGAAAACGGAATCGTGGGATCTCGCTTCGAGCATTCCCGGCGCGGCGTTGCGCATCGATCTGGATGGCATCGAACAGCAGAGATTCGGGGCACGTGCGTCGGGCGAAGTCTTCGTGTACGGGACCGGGGGCGGACTGCTGTTCCACGGTGGCATCACGGCCGCACGCGGGCACACGGGCGACAGCGTGGGCCGGTCGGCTGTCGCAGCGATCCTGAATGGTCGAGCCCCGGCCGCGGAAACGTCTCGTGTCTTTGGATGTGATCTGAATTCGTTCCGGGCAATGTCCCCTGGCGGCGAAGACGCACAGGAAGGGACTGTCGGTCCTTAGTCGACGGCAGCGCTATGCACCATCTCGAATCGCGTGCGAATTTCCTGCTGACGAGCAATCAGCAGCAGATCTACCGGCGGACCGACCGGATGTTCGCGTTGCTGATGCCGCTGCAATGGGCGGGGGCGATCATCGGGGCGTTCTGGCTCTCGCCGCAAACATGGGAGGGGGCGACGAGCAGCGTGCACCCGCACGTCTGGATGGCGGTCGTGTTCGGGGGCATCCTGTGCAGCCTGCCGGTGATCCTGGCATGGCTGGCGCCCGGCCGCACGCTGACTCGCTACACGATTGCCTGTGCGCAGGTGGGGTTTTCATCACTGCTGATCCATATCAGCGGCGGGCGCATCGAGACGCACTTTCACGTGTTCGGGTCACTGGCCTTCCTGGCGGCCTATCGCGACTGGAAAGTGCTGCTGCCCCCGACGCTGCTGGTCGCCGGAGATCATTTCGTCCGCGGCGCGCTGTGGCCGGAAACAGTGTTCGGCGTGTTGACGGCCAGTCCCTGGCGCTGGCTGGAGCACGGTGCCTGGGTCATTTTCGAAGACCTGTTCCTGATCATTTCGATCCGGCAGGCCGACAAGGAAATGCGCGCTGCGGCGCTGCAGACCGCGGAACTCGAATGGAACCACTCCCAGCTCGGAAAAGCCAAGGAGCAAGCCGAAGCGGCGAATGCGGCCAAGAGCGAATTCCTGGCCAACATGAGCCACGAAATCCGCACGCC
>JACQFH010000047.1 GCA_016200145.1 Planctomycetia bacterium
CGGGCTGCTCGAATCGACGCTGGTGGTGGCGATGGGCGAGTTCGGCCGCACACCCAAGATCAATGCCGACGGGGGGCGCGATCACTGGCCCGACTGCTACACCGTGCTCCTGGCCGGCGGCGGCATTCGCGGCGGTACGGTGTTCGGCGCCAGCGATCGGCTGGGGGCCTATCCCGCTTCCGACCCGGTCACCCCCGCCGACCTCGCGGCCACCATCTTCTGGCGGTTCGGCATCGACCCGATGACAGAGATTCACGACCGCACCGGCCGGCCGTATCGAATTACCGACGGGCAGCCGCTGCGGACATTGTTTGGATAAGGCCTGTTTGTTACCACTGAAATATCTCCTGTTGTGACCGTTGCGAGAGACGCATCGGAGATCTGCATGCGACCATCACGTCCATCCCATCCGCCGATCGGCCGGCGAACGATGTTGCAGGCCGGGTCGCTGGGACTACTCGGGCTGGGCATGAACCATGTCGCCGCGCTGCGCGCAGCGGACACTGTTTCCGCAGCCAGGGGGGGCGGCGCGGCGAAGTCGGTCATCTTCGTGTTTCTTTCGGGCGGACTCACGCAGCACGACAGCTTCGATCCGAAGCCCGATGCGCCGACCGATATTCGCGGCGAGTTCTCGGCGATCGCCACGCAGACTCCGGGAGTGCGCATTTGCGAACACCTGCCGCTGCTGGCGGCGCGCAGCACGCTGTGGAGCCAGATTAGCTCGCTGACGACGCCGTACAACGGTCACTCGGAAGGACACATGGCGATCCTCTCCGGCCGCACTCCGCTGCCGCCGGGTTACAGCGCCGTCAAGCCGCAACCGACTGACTGGCCGTCCATCGCGTCGGTCGTGGGGGCCTCGGTCACGCCGCGCAACAACAACCTGCCGCCGGCGGTCGTGCTCCCCGAACGACTTGTCCATCGCGAGGGACGCGTGATCCCCGGCCAGTTTGGCGCGATGATGGGGAACAACCGCGATCCATGGTTCATCGAGGCCTCGCCTTACAATCCGAAGTCGTACGGGGCGTACCCCGATTACGAGTTCCATTTCGTCCGCGGGCGAGAACAGAACAAGGCGCTCCAGTTTCAGTCGCCCAATCTCAACCTGCCGGATGGCCTGAGCCGCGCGCGCTTGGCCGACCGCGACGGCCTGCTGGAGGTTCTCGAAGGGCAGCGCCGCGATCTGAACGAGCGTGCGGCGGCCGAGTCGTTCGATCGTCATCGCCAGGCGGCGATTTCGCTGCTGACCGATCCCCGCGTGCAACGGGCATTTGACGTTCACAATGCCGATCCCAAAGTGCTCGACCGGTACGGCCGCAACTCGTTCGGCTGGTCGCTGCTGATGGCCCGGCAACTGGTCTCCGCGGGTGTGAGCCTCGTGCAGGTGAACCTGGGCAACAACGAGACGTGGGACACGCACGACAACAACTTTCCGCTGCTCCGCGACTGCCTGCTGCCTCCCACTGACCGCGGCATCTCGGCGTTGCTCGACGATCTGAACGAGGATGGCGATCTGAACGAGACGTTGATCGTGATGTGCGGCGAGATGGGGCGCACCCCGAAAGTGAATGCCGCCAACCGCAGCCCCGGCTGTTCCGCAGGACGCGACCACTGGGGCCCCGTGCAGGCTGGGCGCGTCAGACAAGCAGGGAGCCTACCCGGCCGCCGACCCGCAGCTCCCGGAAAATCTCGCCGCGACGATCTATCACGCCCTGGGCATTCCCGCGACGGCCGCGTGGAAAGACGAGCTGAATCGCCCGCACCACATCTATCACGGCGAACCGATCCTGGGGCTGATGTAAGCGCGATCCAGACGGGGCGGTGCATTCGCTCCGGCGCCGGAGGCGTGGTCGTAGCTGCGTAGTGGACCGTCTATCGCAAAGTTTCAACCTTGGATAGCCGGGCCTGAACCGAAGGGAAGGCCCGGCGGTGAAGAGCAGTGGTGCTTCTGGTCGGGTGGCACGCCCTGATAAGGGCGTGGCAAATGTCTCGGAGCGCGACTTTGAGTTCCAAGTGAGGAACGGTCGGGTGGCACGCCCTGACAAGGGCGTGGCGAGCGTCGCTGGACAATCCTTTCACACAACCCGCGGCAAACGTACCATAAACGTGCACTCCTTCGAGGACTCCCACAATCATGCGCGTCTGCGATTCCAACTCCGACAGATCGTGGTTCAGCAAGCGCCGTAAACGCTACGACGAAGGTCGCGACCCCAGAGAATTCACGTTTTCCTGCTATTGCCGATATCAATTTCTTGAACGCGATCGGGTTCGGGAATGGTTCATTGCTGCGCTGCAGGCAGCCCACAATCGGTGGCCGGTCGACATCTGGGCTTACGTGATCATGCCGGAGCACGTCCACCTGCTCGTGAACCCTCGCGAACTGAACCTCGAACTGGGCCGTTTTGCAGGCTACGTGAAAGAACACACAGCCCGGCCGGCGATCCGCTGGCTCCGGGACAACGCTCCGGAGTTCTTGCAAAAGATTACTGTGGTTAAAGGGAGCGTCACTCGCCGTCGGTTCTGGCAACCCGGGGGCGGATACGACCGCAACGTGACCGCAGAGCGGACACTGCAGTCGATGATCGAATACATACATCAGAATCCCGTTCGACGCGGGCTGTGCAAGCGAGCGATCGACTGGAAGTGGTCGAGTGCCCGGTGGTACGCAGGAATTCGGCCAGTGCCCATCGAAATGGACGCGACGCTCCCGATGACGTACGGCCCGTGACATGAGCGATGGGCACTTGCGGAGTCGTCACACACGCCAAGTCCCTAGACGCCCGCCACGCCCTTCCCTATCGGTCAGGGCGTGCCACCCGGCTGCAGCGCACATTGCGTCAGGTAGAGCATGACCTGCAAAACTGATGCGAGCGTTGGCTGAGCCCAAGGATTTGTTAGACTGTTTTGCGACACCCAATTCCTCTGATGGCCCACAAACTTCCAGGAACCTACATCATGCAGTGCCGCTCGCTATCGATTCTGTTCGCGGTTGTCTTCGGTCTTGCCCTGCCGGCATTGGCGGCCGAAAAAGCCAAGCCCGTGCGGATGGGCTGCGGGATCATGACCTTCGATACGGTCCCCGGCTGGGGGCTGGGGGACGACGGAAAGTCGGTCCTGGGTGGAACGCACGGAAGCGTCGTGATCGACAAGGCGGGCAGCATCTACACCAGCTCTTCGATGGGCGTCTTCGTCTTCTCGCCCGAGGGCAAAGTGATCCGCCGGTTTCTGGGGGACAAGTACTCGAACATCCACGACATGAAAATCCGCGACGAAGAGGACGGCGAGTTCGTTTACGGTGCCCGCAACGCCAACGCCGAAGGGATCAAGTTCAACGCCGAGACAGGGACCATTGTCCTGCGGCTGGGCTTTCCCGAAGAATCGGGGCTCAAGCTAAAACAGTTCAATCCGACGGCGATGACAATCGCCCCCAACGGCGACATTTTTCTGGCCGATGGTTACGCGAGCGACCACATCTTCAAGTTCGACAAGACGGGAAAATACCTGAAGCACTTCGGCGTCAAAGGCAACGGCCTCAAGGAATTCAACACGGCGCACGGCATGTGCCTCGATACGCGCTACGACCCGCCGCGCCTCCTGATCTGCGACCGCAACCACACACCTAAGGGGCGCCTGCTGCACTACGACCTGGATGGAAATTTCATCGACGAAGTCGTGACCGGCCTGGGAATGCCCACTTCCGCGGCCGTACAGGGAGACTACGTTTCGGTCCCCGACCTGCACGGGCGGCTGGTCATTCTCGACAAGAGCAACACGATCATCGCCGTCCTCGGCCACAACGCCGACCCTGCCACGCGTGTGAATTACGGCGTCCCGCAGGAAAAATGGATCGAAGGGGTCTTCAGCGGCACGCACGGCTCGTACTGGGACAAAGACGGCAACCTGTACGTCCAGGACTGGAACACGTCCGGCCGGATCATGAAGCTGGTGCGGGTGAAGTAGACGGCGGTCTTCGTGCAGCCAGAGCCCGCGCGTTTCGTCGGGGAAGCGAAAAGAATAGCCACGGATGAAACACAGATCAAACACGGATTTACGGATGATTTTTCGTATCCGTGTTTCATCTGTGTTTCATCCGTGGCTGAATTCGTCTGTAAACGGCGAGGAACCACGAAAGACGCGAAAAAAACGAAATCGGTTCTACGAAAACTCGATCCACAGATTTCGCAGATTAACGCAGATGGTCTCTGGCGCAGGGGCTGCCTGAATCTGTGAAAATCTGCGCAATCTGTGGATCAATACGTTCGTCGCGAAATCGTCATCCGTGGGATTGCCACGCCATCCGTGGGGCCATTCTGCAAGCCAAACAAAAAAGGTGTCAGGAACCTTCAGGCACGATGCGGGCATGTTCAGGTCATGGCGAGCCAATATTGGTTCCTGACTCGTTTTTCTTCTAAGATTCGGCGGAAAGTTCCAGGTCCAGCTTTTGTCCTAGAGCTTCTGCCCATTTCAGGAGCGTCGCGAACGTCGGATTGAGCATCTTGCCTGTCTCGAGTCGAGACAGTGCTGGCGCATCAATGCCCATCCGACCTGCCACTTCAGCAAGCGTCATCCCCTGCTTTTCCCGCGCGCTCTTGAATTGGGCCACCAACTCCAGGATCGCTGTGAAGCTCCTCTGGTCGAGTGCGCCGGCCGGCCGTTGACGGACTGGATTCGCGGCATGCTGACGACGGATCGCCTGTTCTTCGGCAACTTGTTCGGGACTTCGTTTTGGCTTTGTTCGTCCCATGGAGAAGCGCGCTTCGTATGTGCTTGCTGCAATTCATCACCCACAGGTACTTGTAATATAACACAATAATGAATCGAGCGTGCAAGTCCCGGCCGCTCGTGCAAAATAATGGGCGAGGAACCACGAAAGACGCGAAACAGGTTCTACGAAAACTCGATCCACAGATTTCGCGGATTTCCGCAGATGATCCCTGGTACAGTGCCTGCCTGAATCTGTGAAAATCTGCGCAATCTGCGGATCAATACTTTCGTCGCGAAATCTTCATCCGTGGGATTGCCGCGCCATCCGTGGTACGAATTCGTTTCGTTCCGTCAGCGATAGAATGGCTGCGACTTCAGCCATCTCGGGCCGTACTTCGGCTCGGGTTTGCCGAATTCCAGCGCGCCCAGGTCGGGGGCGCGGCCGGTGAAGCCGTCGTTGACGGTGGGGATCGGTTCGCCGGCGTCCACCGCCTTCGATTTGGCTTTCAGCCGGAAATTCAGGTCGACGGCGTGGTAGACCGCGTGGCGTTTGTCCGGGTCGGCGGGCGCCAGACTTTCAAAGTCGTCAAAATCGACTTCCATGCCGTGTGTCTCCTGCTTGGTGGCGGCGCGGAACTCGGCCAGCGTGGCGAACGTCTTCCAGTCCTCGGCTGCCGGCTCGTACAGTTTCTGCCCCGCTTTCGGCCCCAGCCAGACGTATTGCTCGGGCACGCCTTTGTTGGGCCGGAACCCGTTGTAATCCGTGCTGAACACATCCGAGGCGTTCGCCCAGGTCATGATGCCGCGGCCGGGCGTGTCTCTCCCCAGAAACAGGTTGTTCCGAAAATGCATGTTTGACGACGGCTCGCGCAAAGCCTGCTCGCCGATGATCGTGTTGTGGTAGACGAACAGCCCCGCCGGCTTGGCCGAGAACTTGAACGCCACGCCGCTGGGGACGTGATACAGAATGTTGCCGATGAAGTACACCGGCCCGCCGAACACCGGCTGCGAGCTGTACCCGCCGTGCGCGGCGTTGACCCCGCGGTTGTTCATGACTCGCACATTGTGCACTCCGCCGTCGGTCTCCACAAAATCGTCGTTCAGCATGTGCATGTCGTTGTTGTAGATGTCGATCGACGAGGCACGCCGGTCTGGATCATCCGGCGGCGTGCCGTAGGTCGAGATGCCGATCGCGTCGTGGAAATAGGCGATCGAGTTGTGAGCGATCACGTGCCCCGGCCCATACACCTTGACGGCGTAGTAGCTCTTCAGCAGATGCGACCCGTAGGGCCCCGCGCTGGCCCACAGCGGCCCTGTCCAGCCGACCAGCCGGAAGCGGTCGTCGCGGCCGAGGAACAGGTTGTCGGCGATGTAGAAGTCGCTGGAGCCTGAAAATTCCGTCCAGACGCCGAACCCCACGTTCTCAAAACGGCAGTTCTTCACCGCGAGGCCCACCGCACCCAGCACCTCTTTCTGACCGGCGAAGATGGCCACGTCGGTGTTGCGAATCGTGAGCCCGTCGAAGATGTGATAGTGCGACGCCATGACGTCGAACAGCCGGTGATTGCCCGCGCCGTCGAAGATCACCTCCCCGTCGCCGGCCGCCTTGATCGTGATCGGCTTGTCCTTTGTGCCTTTGAGCGTCAGCGACATCGTACCGTCGAACGGCGTCATCTGCGGATCGACGTAGTTGAGGCGCTCGTTCCTGTAGAGCCCGACGTGCATCAGAATCGTGTCGCCAGGCTGCGCCCGCCGTTCCCAGACGACGCTCCAGTCCCCCAGACCGGCGCCGTAATAAGCATGGAGCAGGCTCGTGAAGCTGGGCTCCTGTCGCGGGCCCTGATGGTCGGGCGGGTACACGTGCAGCGTGCGCCCCTCTTTGGCAGGCTGCGGCTCGCTGCGCGTCTTCACCCGCACGGTGTGCGAAGTCTCGCCGCTCGCGCCGTCAGGATCAGTGAGCTCGAATCGGCACTCGTATTCGGTCCCCGGCTGCAGGTTGAGAATGCTGCCAGCGAACCCGTCGGGCACGGTGTAGTCGAGATTTTCGCGCCGGCGATAGACGTTCTCGCCCCCGATCCGCACCAGCGGCAGCGCCGGCCGCCACGCCGAGTCCCCCACCGCCCGAAACTTCACCGCGACGGCCGCGTTCCGGTTCGCGTCGCCGCGAATCGCCCACTCGAATCCCAGGTTGTGCAGCGTCGGATGCTCGACGACGAATTTTCCGGCCTGCGTTTTGTTGTCGGCGTCTGCTCCCATCACGGCCAGGCAGAGACACAAAAGATTGCAGTGCATCATGACGGGATCTCCGCTCAAGTTTGCAGTTGATCGTCAACGGTCGATTTCGACGAACTTCGTTTCGCCATCGTAGTCGTCATTGCATCGAGACAAAACATCGTCGGCGTGGAAAT
Organism: Planctomycetia bacterium; assembly: GCA_016200145.1. Classification (GTDB taxonomy): domain Bacteria; phylum Planctomycetota; class Planctomycetia; order Planctomycetales; family Planctomycetaceae; genus JACQFH01. The sequence goes on from JACQFH010000047.1 coordinate 7,113, forward strand.
CGCGCCTGACAGCCCGTTGGAAAGTGGGATAGGCTTCCAGCCTGTCATGAATTCGCCAGGATTCACAGGTTGGAAGCCTGTGCCACGGTGTTTGCCAACGGGCGCCTCGGCATGCCCTTGACCCGGAAACCGGCGGGATAAACCCGCCGGCTCGCTGAATTGAATTCGCAGAGCCGCGCCCGTCAGGAAGCGGTTGGCCGCCCGCGAATCGCAAGCGTATACTGGCGTCTGTCCGCGTAAATTCTTCAGGAATCAATCACATGGTACGATTCCTTCTCATCGCCTCGTTTTTCGGCGGTGTGGACCAGGCGGCGGACGGGAAGTCCGATGGCAAGCCGGCCGACGAAATTGTCGGCAGGCTCGAGTCGCCCGAAGGCCAGCCGATCGTCGATTTCAAGGTGGAGGCCTTCCGCCAGACCGGCCGGGCGGAAGGTGAATTCGTCACCGGTGACGACGGCGCGTTTCGCGTCCCGGCGGCCTGGTTCCGCGATCCGCTGTTCGCCGGCGAAGAGTTCGTGTGCATCGCGCGCGACAGCGCCGGCGGCCTGGGGTGGTTCCAGATTCAGTCGTCGAGCGCCCGCGCCCGGAACGGCGCCGAAAATCCACGACCGACGCCGTTCCGGCTGGCCTTGCTCCCGACTGAGCGCACAATCACCGGACGCATCGTCGACCCCGATCAGAAACCGCTCGCCGGCGTGCGGATTCAAGTACAGCGGCTCAGGCACCCTCTGAACGGCGATCTGTATCTGTACGGATTCGGCATGAAAGACGAATTGCCGCTGCCTTCGGCTGCGACCGATGACAAGGGCCGCTTCCGGCTCAAGCTGCCGAGCGGGGCAGACGCCACGCTGCACGCGCTGCATCCGGCGTGGGTCGTGCGGCATTTCGGTCCGGCCGGGGATGACGATCTGGGCGAGATGGCCATGCAACCTGCCGGGAGGATCGCCGGAAAAGTAGTGCTCGCCGGAAGCGGCCGGCCCGTTGCCGGCATCGTCGTTTCGGCCACACGCTTCAATGCAGTCAGGGGACGGTCGTTCCGGAGAAATCCGCGCGGCGAAGACCCGGACGCGAACCTGGGCATGGACGGATACTGCGTCACCGACGCCGAGGGGAGGTACGAGATCGGCGGCCTGAAAACCGATCTGCATGAAATGCAAGTCAACGCCGGCCCGAACCATCGCGATCTGCTTGGCCCGCACCTTCGCGACATCGACGTGCAGACCGGAAAGACGGTGACGGTCGACATGACGGTGCAGAAGGGCCGGCGCGTCGCGGGACAACTTGTTGAAGCCGGGTCGGGAAAGCCGATTCCCGGCCGCCGCGTGTATGCGAACGTGTTCGGCGACCGCGAACGCCAGCGCTCGCTGATCTCGTCCCCGTATCCGATCACGAACGAACGCGGCGAGTTCGAGTGCTTCGTGCTTCCGGGCTTTGCCCGGTTCAAAGTCGAGGCCTATCGTGAAGAACCGCTCAAACAGATTCCCGAATCGACGAGCGAATTCGAGATCGGCGAACAGGGGCCCATCCCCCGCGTCGTGCTCAAGCTCCGCGGGCCGACTCCCGCCGAGGTGCGCCGGCTGCGTCCCAACCCGACGCTGCAATTCAGCACGCGTCCCAATGCGATCGGTGGATTCGCGTTCGATCACGAGGGCAAGCTGCTGGTGACAGCGGGCTGGTTCGACACCGACGCCGCACTCCAGGAGTGGTCGAACGGGACGGTGCGCGGAGATCTGCGCATCTGGGACGCCAAAACGAGCGCCGAGATCGCCCGCATCGAGGGAGAATTTGGCGGACTGTTCGGCGCGGCCATTTCGCCCGATGGAACGGCGCTGGCGACCGCCGGCCGCGTGTTGAATTCGCCAGACGCCGGTGAGTTGAGGATCTGGGACCTGAAAACCCGGGAACTTCGCGGCGTGCTGCAGGGACACACGAAGTGGGTTCTGGCCGTCGCGTATTCCCCTAAAGGAAAGTACCTCGTGTCGGGCAGCTTCGACAAAACGGCCCGCATCTGGGACGCCGCGACCGGCAACGAGCTGGTTTCGCTGCCGCAGTCTTCCACGCCGAATTACCTGCGGTTCAGTCGTGATGGCCGGACTCTGCTCGTCGGTTGCCGCGGCGGCACTATCAAGTTGTACGACGGTGAAACGTGGAAAGAGCGCCTGTCGCTGGAGGTGAAAGGAGCCCGTCTGTTCGACGTCGATCTCTCTTCCGACGGCAGGTATTTCGCCGCGGCCGGTGCGATCTATGAGGCCGATGGCCAGTCGATCAAGAGCAGCACGCCGGGACTGATCCGCATCTGGGACGCCACCACCGGCAAAGAGCTGCGCTCGTGGAACGTCGAAGGCCATTCGTCGGGCATTGCATTTTCGCCGAACGGCAAGCACCTGGCCGACGCGCGGCACACGTCGTCGGTCTGGGACGTTGAGACGGGAGAAGAGCTGGCCGCAATCTTTCGAAACATGTCCAGCTCCGGCGACCAGGTCCGATTTTCTGCCGACGGCAAGTCGCTGGCGATCGCCGGCCACCAGGGCCTGCAATTCTGGGATATCAGCCCGCTGGTGCCTGATAATGATGACGACGACTCGAAATAACCTGGATCATCCAGCATGACCACCGAAGAGAACTTCCACGCCCGGCCTCCTTTGGGGCTCCCCACGGGAAGCGTTCGGGCCCTGCTGACGCTGCTGATTCTGGCGGTCGTCGTGCACGAGGTCGTATTGGGCCGGCAGGTCGCGGTGATCTGGACGGAGACGCTTGTCATCGCGCTCGCCTATTACTTCACTTATCGCCGGTTTGTGTCGCTGCCGCGCGACGTGATCGTCCGTCTCGAGCGGGAGGGCGCGCTCCCCCGCGAGCCGAACCCGCTCTTCCTTCCGCGGCACAGCATCCGCTTTCTGGTCATTCTCACGATCGCCGGACTGGGCACGTACCTTTATCGCGAAGACCGCCTGCTGGAACCGCAGGTGATCACGATTTTCGGCACGGCCCTGTGTTATCTGCTGGGCGTATTCATCAGCGGTTTCACGGCGTGGTGGTCGAAAGGCCGCAAGACGCTTTCCACTCACTTGTGGGAAGACATCAAAGCCGTCGCCGTCCTGCTGACCGTCGCGGCGACCGCCACTCTGTATTTCCTCAAGAGCCCCGACCTCGTGCCGAGCTGGCTGCAGACGACGACCGTCGGCCTGGTCCTGTTCTACTTTGGATCGAGATAGCCGGCAGGTTGGAAACCTGCCC
>JACQFH010000329.1 GCA_016200145.1 Planctomycetia bacterium
ACGACCGAGGGGGGGATCATCGACGAAGAATACCGCGTCGAGTACGTCGCCGACCGTGTTCACACGACGGCGACCGTGCTGATGGGACTGTCGCTGCAATGCGCCCGCTGCCACGACCACAAGTACGACCCGATTACGCAGCGTGAGTACTACCAGTTCTTCTCGTTCTTCAATAACGTGGCCGACAAAAGCGTCAATTACAACCAGGGAGGAACGGCCGAGCCGTACCTGAAAGCGCCCACGGCCGAGCAGCGGGCGGAGCTGGCGCATCTCACCAGGCTGAAAGAAGATTTCGAGCAGCGACTGGCCGACCGGAAATCACAGGTCGACCCCGACATTGCGCGCTGGGAGCAGGGTCTTTCAGCCGACGAAAAGCAGGCACTGACCCGCTCGGCACAGGGCCTGCGGGTTGCGCTTGACGAATCGGCGGGGGACGATGTGCGGATTACCGACGGCGATTTCGGCAAGGTCCAGGGCCCCGCTGTGTGGAAACCTGGTAAGACCGGTAACGCCCTGGCGTTTGAGGGCCAGACGCACGTGGACCTCGGTGAGCGCGGCGCATTCGAGCGGACCGACGCCGTATCGTTCGGCGCGTGGGTCTTTCCGACGTCGAACGACGCAGTCGCCATCGTTTCGAAGATCGACGACGCGCAGGCCTTCCGCGGCTTTGACCTCTTACTCGAAGGGGGCAAGCCCGCCGTCCATCTCGTTCATCACTGGCCCGACAACGGACTGAAGGTCATCGCGAAAAAAGCAGTGGCGCTCAATGCCTGGCATCATGTGCTGGCGACGTGGGACGGTTCGGGCAAAGCCGCGGGGCTGGCGATCTACATCGACGGCCAGCCGCAGGAGCTGGAGATCACCAACGACAAGCTCGCCGACACGATCAAGACCGACCAGCCGCTGCGGATCGGTCGGCGGTCGGCGTCGAATCCGTTCCGCGGGCTCATTGACGACGTGCGATTTTTCTCGGTCCGGCTCAGCTCGCTAGACGCGCGGCGGCTGGCGGACGGGACCGACCCGGCGGGTCTGGGGGAAATCCTGACAGTGCCTGCCGATCGGCGGATTGCAGAACAGCGCGACGTGTTGCGCCGGTACTATCTCGACGCGGTCGACGTCGACTACCGGCAGGCGACGGTGGAACTCGCCGAGACGAATCGCCGCGTGCAGGAGCTCGATAAATCGATCCCGCGGACGATGGTCATGGTCGAGCTGCCGCAGCCGCGAACGGCGCACATTCTGATCCGCGGGCAATACGACAAGGCAGGAGACACAGTGGAGTCGGGCGTTCCCGCGGCGCTTTCCTCATTGCCGGATGACGCCCCGCGCAACCGGCTGGGGCTGGCCCGGTGGCTGACAAAGCCGACGCATCCACTAACGGCTCGCGTCGCGGTCAATCGGTTCTGGAGCATGTACTTCGGATCGGGTCTGGTAGAAACGGCGGAGGACTTTGGCGTGCAGGGGGAGTTGCCGAGCCACCCGGATTTGCTCGATTGGCTGGCTGTGGAGTTTTCTTCTCCCCCCCTGAGCAAGGGGGGAGGATTGGGGTGGAACGTCAAGGCGTTGCAGCGGTTGATTGTGACTTCGGCGACGTATCGGCAGGCGTCGGCGGTGTCGACGCAGTTGATCGAGCGCGATCCGAAGAACCGGCTTTTGGCGCGAGGGCCGAGGTTTCGGTTGCCGGCCGAGCTGGTACGCGATGGGGCGCTGGCGATCAGCGGACTGTTGCGTGAGCGGCTGGGGGGGGCCAGCGTGAAACCCTATCAGCCGGCGGGACTATGGGAGGACGTTTCGGTCGAACGGCGGTACAAATACGTCCCCGACAAGAATGACGGCCTCTACCGCCGCAGCATGTACACGTTCTGGAAGCGGACCTGCCCACCGCCGGGGATGACCGCCTTCGACGCCCCCGACCGCGAGACGTGCCTCATTCGCCGCGCGCGTACGAATACGCCGCTGCAGGCGCTCGTCCTGTTGAACGATCCCACCTACGTCGAAAGCGCGCGGCGGTTCGCCGAGCGAATTCTGAAAGAGGCAGGCCCGACCGTCCCCGAACGGCTCGACCATGCATTTCGATTGGCGCTGGCGCGGCGGCCGACCGCAGACGAAACACGGATCCTCTTGGCGCTGCACGCATCGGCCGGCGACCATTTTCGGAGGGACAAACCGGCAGCGGAAAAACTAATTGCCGTCGGCGAATCGCGGCGCGACATGGCCCTCGACGCGGACGAGCTCGCCACGTGGACGACCCTCGCCAGCATCGTGCTGAACCTCGACGAGACAATCTCGAAGGAATGACATGCGCAGTTGTCTAACGAGAAGTACGGACGAATTGGTGTGAGTGGCAAGACCCCTGCCGTTCATCCGGCAGGTGAATGAGTTTGCGGAGCTAAACGTGCACCAACGCCAGACGAGTGGACCCCTGCCGGCTTGCCCGGCAGGGGTCGGCCACACGTGGGAGGAAAGCAGAGTCGATTCCAACCGGTCAACACCATGACACCATTCGAAACAATTACACAACAATTGACGCGCAGGCATTTCTTCCAGGGTACCGGCTCGTGCCTGGGGCTCGCGGCGCTGTCGTCTCTGCTGGCGCGCGATGGGCTGGCGGCCTCGTCGCCGGACCTCTCTGGCCCGACGCCGGGCCCGCATTTCGCTCCCAAAGCGAAACGCGTGGTGTACCTGTTCCAGTCGGGGGGGCCGTCGCATCTGGAACTGCTCGATTTCAAGCCGCGACTCCCCGAACTGCACGGCACCGAGCTGCCCGACAGCATCCGGCAGGGGCAGCGGCTGACCGGCATGACGTCGGGGCAGAAGAGCTTTCCGGTCGTGGCACCCAAATTCAAGTTTCAGCGGGCTGGCCAGAACGGAACGTGGATCAGCGAGCTGTTGCCGCACACGGCGAAAGTCATCGACGAGTTGTGCATCATCCGTTCGGTGAACACCGAGGCGATCAACCACGACCCGGCGATCACCTACATTCAGACCGGCTCGCAGCAGCCGGGCCGGCCGTCACTGGGCTCCTGGCTTAGCTACGGCCTGGGGAGCGACGCCCGCGACCTGCCGGCGTTCGTCGTGATGATCTCGCACGGCAGCGGGGCCGACGCCAACCAGGGGCTGCTCGACCGGCTGTGGGGAAGCGGGTTTATCCCGTCGAGCCATCAGGGGGTGAAGCTGCGCGCGGGATCCGACCCCGTGCTGTATCTCAACGATCCGCCGGGTATCGACCGCGAGCTGCGCCGCACGATGCTCGACGGCCTCGCGCAGCTCAACGAGCTGAAACGGGGAACGGCCCACGATCAGGAGATCGCCACCCGGATCGCTCAGTACGAGATGGCGTTTCGCATGCAAGCCTCGGTCCCCGAACTGACGGATTTGTCGCAGGAACCGGCATCGACGTTCGACCTGTACGGGCCCGAGTCGAACAAGCCGGGCACGTTTGCCGCCAACTGTCTGCTCGCGCGGCGGATGCTCGAGCGCGGCGTGCGGATGGTGCAGCTCTATCACCGCGGCTGGGACCAGCACGGGGCCCTGGCGACAAACATCCCGAAGCAGTGCCGCGACGTCGACCAGCCGCAGGCGGCGTTGATCGCCGACCTCAAGCAGCGCGGGCTTCTGGAAGACACGCTGGTCATCTGGGGAGGCGAATTTGGCCGCACGGTGTACGGGCAGGGAGGGCTCAAGGACGATTACGGACGCGATCACCACGGCCGATGCTTCAGCGTGTGGCTCGCCGGCGGCGGCATACGGCCGGGAACGGTCTACGGCGCGACCGACGACTACGGGTACAACATCACCGAGCACCCGGTGCACATCCACGATCTGAACGCGACGATCCTGCACTGCCTCGGGATCGACCACGAGCGGCTGACGTTTCGCCAGCAGGGGCGCGACTACCGCCTGACCGACGTGCACGGGAACGTGGTCAAGGATGTGCTGGCGTGACGCGGAATTCTCATGAATTCCGCTACAACTCAGAACGAACCGCTCGACGATCCGGTCACGCCGGCGGGGGCGCCGGCGCTGGGGAGCATCAGCTTATCGCCCGAGACCTGCAGGGTTTCCAGGCACAGCGGAATGCGATCGTTGAGCTTGGCAGCCGTTTCGACGTCTTTGGGAAGGACGAACAAGACAATCACCTGAACGTCCCCCTGCTCATACATGTAGGCGGCAAACTCGCGGACGTAGCCGGAGATGTCTTCTGAAGACGTCAGTATGACGTTCCTGTACGGCAGCGACTTGACGAACGCGGCCTTGGCCTTGGCTTCCAGTGGAAACCGTTCGTCCCTCCAGTCTCCGGCCTCGACAGTCAGGTGCAGGGCCTCGGACAACTCCTTGATAAAATCCCTCTCGAATTCCTTGGCTTTGTCGGGCTGCTCTGCCAGGTGGTGGTTCGACAACACGTACAGAAACCCTTCTCCCTCTCTGGTGGCGTTGTTATCGGCGCTATAGATCAGCGGCGCACGGAATGCGCCGCGCAGCCCGGGCAGGGCGATATTCATGTACGCCGGCTGCCGGTCGTCGATGACTTCCACTTCTTCCTCGGCCTCCGTTTCCTCGCCGGCTTTTTTGTCGCCGGGCTGGCCTTTGCCGGCGGCCGGGTCGGGGGCCGGCTTCGCGGGAGGCGGCAGCATCACAAACTGCGTCGGCGGGCGCAGTCCGATGCGCGTCTCGCCATCGCCCCAGGCCGCCTGCAGGTTCTGGTTCAACTGGTCCTGGTGGGCAAACATCGAACGAGTATTCGCCAGCCGTTCTTCATACAGGTCGGCACCGCAGCCCGCCAGCAGCAACGCGGCGAGGAACAGCAAAGCGGGCCGACCGGTCGTTGCAAGGTCTGGAAGGAATCGACGACCTGCGTTTCGCATCGTAGTTTCTCCAAGCCCACCAGCCTGTTGATCCGGCTGATTATTCATCCGGGGATTCTTTTTCGTCCTTATCGTCTGGCTTCTTCGCTTCGCCGTCGGCTGGTTTCTTGTCGGCTGGTTTCTTGTCCGCGGCATCATCCGACTTGTCGGTGTCGAGGTCGGTGTCATCCTTCGGCAGCGAATTCGGATCGGTGGTCGTACCGTCGGCCGGCTTGCCCTTTTCTTTGACCAGCTCTTTGCGGCTCAGGTGCAGCTTGTTGAAATAGTCGGCCGAGATCACATAGTACCAGCCGCTGAACCGCGCATTGAGCTCATCCACAAGCTTCTTGCCGGCGGTCACCTTGTCTTCATAGGCCTTGAGGTCGGCTTCGTACTTCCTGACCTGAGCGTCGTATTCCTTCTTGAGCTCCTCGGGGCTTTTCTTTTTCTCGGCCGGCTTGATCTCGGGCTTCGCGGGCTGATCGCCGGCATCGGGCTCTTGGTCGTCTTTCGCGGGGTCGGCCGCGGTGGCGTCCTTCTTGGCGTCACGCTCGGCCGGTTTGGCGTCAGCACCCTGTTTGGGCTCGTCGTCGCCATCTTTCGACGGGAGCACGCAGCTCTCGTCCGATTTTTTTGGCGCATCGGCCTCGTTGGCCGGCTTGTCGTCGGACTTGTCATCGGGTTTTTTGTCGGTGGCCGCCTTCTTTTCAGGCTTCTCATCACCATTCTCGGCAGGGGAGTCTTTCGCCGGGGACTTTTTCGGCTTGCTCGCCGGTGCATCGGCGTCGGTCGCGGCGAGATCCTCTGGCGGAACCGGTTTTTCAGGCCGCGGTCCCAGGTATTTCTCGTCGAAGCTCGCCGTCACGAACAGGTACCGGCTGGATTGCTTGCCGATCGCCTCCTTGCCTTTGGCTTTTTCTCCCTCGGCGTCGTCCTTGTTCTCTTCGTCTCCCTCTTTCTTATCAGTCTTGTCTTTGGGGGAACCGCCGATTTCGATTTCTGCTTCGTCCCCCAGGAAGAGGTCGCCGAACCGTAACGTGTAGACGACGCCCTTGTTCGTCGCGGCAATCAGATCTCCCTGGTCGGAATAGACACGGAACCGCTTCTCCTTGTCCATCGACAGGGCAAAGCCGCGGGCGTCGAGATCGGCGGCCAGGTTGGCGAGATCAGCCTGCCGCTTGACGAATTCGAGATCGAGCGACAGATCGGGCTTAAAACCCTTGGGCTTGGGGCGCACGCCCACCAGCTTGAGGTCGTCGAGGGCGCCCAGCATGCCGTTGACTTTCGAGACGTCGACCTCGTCTTTGGAATCGTCGATCCCGTCGAGCTTCCAGGGGTCGGCCAACTTATCGCGCTCGAGCGTGACGACGTCCCCCTTGACGATCGCACGCTGGACTTTGTCGATCGAGTACAGGTCGAGCGTGATTTCCTTGAGGTCGTCGCGATTGAGCTTAAGAAGGTCGGTCTCGACCCAATCCGAGAATTTCGTCGACAGGTTGAGATCGAGCTTCGAGGCGAACGTCGCTTCCTCGTCGGGCTTGCGGACGTAATAGAAGCCGGGACGGTCTTTGACGGCTTTGCCGATGATCAGGTCGATCAGCGTGTCTTCCCCCTTGAGCAAGGTGATCCGTTGGCCGCGACCTTTGAGTTCGGTGCGGTCTTTGTCAAGCGGGTCGATCACGCCCAGTTGCTCCTGGTCCTGCTTCAGCGTGCTGACGAGTTCGTCTCGCTTGATGCCCTTGGCGGAAGCGGCCGTCTTGGCCAGGCGATCCTGCCCGTCGGCGGGATAGTTGTGGTGCGAAGGGATCGTCCACTTGCCGTTCTGCACCTTGACGCCGAAGACTCGCGACGCCGCCTGGGCCTCGTCGTAACTGACGACCCGGATCGACGTGGCGTCATTCGCGCTGAAGTCTTCGTAAAAAGGCTTGCCGACCCGAGCCTTGATGAATTTCTCGGGCGTCAGCTCGCCCGGCGGGCTCAAATAGAGCGCCAGGCCGATCATCGCCCCGGCCGCAACCAGGAACGCGACAGTTCTTCCGGCTTCGTTTTTCATGGATCAGTTTCCTCAAACTCTAGGCGATTTCGAGTGTTACGCTGGCGAGCCGGCAGGTCAGGCGAATGCACCCGGGGGCTTACGCCCCCGGCTCGCAAGCGGTTCTGTCAGGCGGATTTTTTCGTGACAAGCCGGTCGGGAATGATTCCTTCGCGTTCACGCTGCACGCGCAGCGCGAAGATGAAGATACCCAACAGCAGCGGCGGAATCGGCGGAATCAGGATCGCCAGGTTGCGAGTCCGCCCCTCGATGTATCGGATCTTGCGATCCGCCGATTCCTTGGACTGCTTGAGCGTCCGCTTTTTCCTATTTTCGATATTCTGCTTGGCGACATCCAGCTCGCGCTGCCTGTTCTGCAGCTCGATCTGGATTTTCTGCTGCTTGACGTCTTCGGGGATGTTGGCGTCTTTCCTGATCTTATCGACGGCCTCGTCGAGCCTCTTTTCGATCCGTTCGAGATTTTTCTTGGCCTCTTCGTCGGCGAGGGCCGATTCTTTTCTCAGGGTTTCTTTAAACGCTTCAGTGCTGGCTTCCACCGTCGTCAGCGTGCGGTGCTTCATCTGCCGTGATCGCAGCGTGAGCAGCGCTTCTTCCCCCACCAGTTCGTCGACCGCGTTCAGCGCGAACGTAATGTTGTCGAGCTTGAGGCCCTGCCACTCCTTGTCGCGGATGAAGAAGAACGGGTTGGCGATGAAATCCATGTCGGCGACGAAGACCACGTTGATCGTGCCCCCCTTGTCGCCGTTAGAACCTGTGATCCGGGCCGCGATGACGGGCGAAATCTGGTCGAACCGGGGGTCCTTGGGCACTGGTTCGATCGGGATGTTCCCGCCGAACATGCCGCCCGAGCTCACATATTCTTCCCACTCATACGTCACCGACTGCGGGCTCGAGCGGAGCAGCGGCTCGAACTTCAGTTTGCTCCCTTCGTGCGGGCGGATCGAACCGGGATAGAACAGCATGACCTCCTGCAGCCGCTGAGTGATCCGGCTGTCGGGATTGAATGCGTGCTTCGCCTTGTTCGAAGCCGCCACGTAGACCACGTTGTAGAATTGCACTCCCCGCAGCCATTCACGGAATTCCGGATGCGGATCGTATTGGTCCCAGACGGTCTCTCCCGAATCCCAGGCGATACCCAGCGCGTGAGTCAGTTTCGTGGCCTTGCCGTTGTCGGCCTTCTGCTGCTGCGGTCCGCCCCCCCCCATCATCCCCATCATGCCGCCGGGACGGGGCTTGGGATTGCGAGGAGCGAGGCCCGGCGCGAAAACCGGGTATGGGTCGTCGATGATCAGCGTCGGCTTGCCCTTCGAAATATAGTCGACCAGGCTCTGCATTTCCGGATCGGTCAGTGACGACGGCATGACGGCGATCAACACGTCCACAGTCGTGCTCGCCAGCTCTTCGGGGCCCACCGCCTTGACGTCGTACTGTTTCTTGAGTTCCTGCGCCACGCGCCATTCGGGCAACTGGCGGAATGCCTGCATGTCGAAGCCCCCGACCACTTGCGCGTCGGTTCGCAGAATCCCGACCGATTTGCGGTGCGATTCCGAGACAGTGCGGATTGACCGGGTCAGCTCGTATTCGACCGGCGTCCCTTTGTCGAAGAACGGAATGATGACCTGTTCGTCGACGCTTGTCACGACGACGCCTAGAAAAACGTCGTCACGCACGATCCGGCCGTTCGGCTCGCTTTGGACTTCCACCGAATCGATGCCGTACTGCTTGGCCTGTTCGGCCGTGTCGGTAAATTTCTCGGTGTTGGCGATCCGCACGCTGACCCGGTCTCCCCCGTACTGGGCGAACTGCCGCAACAGTCCGATCAGAGCAGTGCGGGTTGAAACGAGATCGCGCGGCACTTCGGGACTGACGAAGGCTTGAATCAGCACGGGGCGCTCGGGCTTGAGGTTCGACAGCACTTTCTGCGTTGTGGGAGTCAGGCTGTAGACCTTTTCGTGCGTCAGGTCGAGCCGGCGGTTGGCGCCCAGGGCAATTGCATTGACGCTCACCAGAATCGCCGCCAGCGCGGCCGCGCGCAGCAGATAGTGCGCGCCCATCGGGGCCTGGTGCGGCCCTCCCGACCAGTGCCGCCGACTCAGCAGCACGAGATTGAGATAGAGCGTGAGAACCGTGAGCGACAGAAAATACAGGAGCCCGCCGATCGGAATCATCCCCAGGCTGAAATCTCGGAACTGTTCGGCCACCGAGAGCCCCTGCAACAGGCGGCTGTCGAAGGGGACTCTCTCGATGAATACGGGGACCGCGCAGAACAGAGCCGCCAGCACGTAGGCCACGGCCGTGCTCGACGTCAGTGACGAGGCCAGCATACCCGCACCCAGCAGGGCGCAGCCGGTGACCCAGTACCCGAAATAGGTCGCGAACATCAGGCCCCAGTCGGGAGATCCCAGATACCACAGCACGATCAAGTGCGACAGGGAAAACGCCAGGGCGACAGAGTACACGCCCACGACAGCGGCGTATTTCCCGAGCAGAATCTCGAGGTCCGAGGCGGGCAATGTGAACAGCAGCTCGTCAGTCCCCTGTTTCCGCTCTTCGGACCAGGTCGACATCGTGATGGCCGGTACGAAAAGCAACAGCAGAATCGGGAACACCGCATTGAGCTGGTCGAGATTCGCCAGGTTGTTGGCGAAGAACTGCGCACTGAACGCCACCAGTGATTCGAGACCCACAAACGCGAAGATAAAAATATAACCGATCACTCCCGAGAAATAGCTCAGGAAGTTTCGCTTGAAAACCGCTTCGATCACGTGCAATCGCAACATTGTCGAAATGTCCTTTGTAAACCTGTCGGGCAATTCTGTTCGTTTTTTGACTTGTCGTATGGCTGTTCGAGGGGGCCGCAGTCCGCATGCGGTTTCGCGTCAGCCCGCGGCCTTCCGGCGCGTGAGCTTGCGGAAATTGGCGTCCATATCGTGTTCCTGTCCTTCCATGGCTGCGACTGTATCATCGAGAACGATCCGGCCTTCGCTGATCAGAATGACGCGGCTGGCAACCGCCTTGACCTCCTGCAGGATGTGCGTCGACAGCAGAATCGTCTTGGTCTGCCCCAGGCCGCGGATCAGTTCGCGCACGTCGTGAACCTGATTTGGGTCGAGCCCCGAAGTCGGCTCGTCGAGGATCAGCACCTGCGGATCGTGCAATAGAGCCTGTGCCATCCCGACGCGCTGCCGGAACCCGCGCGACAGCTTGCCAATCGCTTTGCCCCAAACCCCTTTCAAAGAACACTTGTCGGCGACGTAATCCAGCCGGGTCGAAAGCGTTCCGGCCTTCAGGCCGCGGGCCTCGCCCAGATATTTCAGCAGCGAAGCGGGGGTCATTTCCAGATACAGCGGCCCGTTCTCGGGGAGATAGCCGATCAGATTGGCCGCTTCGATCCGGTCTGCATAGACGTCGAACCCGCCGATTCTGGCCGTCCCCGCCGTGGCTGCCATAAAGCCGGTGAGGATTTTCATCGTCGTCGACTTGCCGGCCCCGTTGGGGCCCAGGAAGGCGGCCACTTGTCCTTTAGGGATTGAAAATGACACGTTTTCGATCGCGGCAAATGGCCCGTAATACTTGCACAGGCCGCTCGCATCGATCATTTGCCCTTTCTCGGAACCAGCCATCAGCATCCTCGCATATGAAACTAAGACAAAAACCGGAATCTATTGGTTTACATGGAGTTTACGTGAAAGTCCAGAGTCCCGCTGGATCGGGCGAGCGGCGGACGGGCACCGATTCGAAGAGAATTGGTCCCCGCCGGTGCGGTCGCACTCGGACCGAGTCACCCGACCAGCGGCGCGATCGGGCGACCGAGGTACATCCGATAGGGGCGGCCCTGCGTGTCGTGGAATTCGGCGTGCGAATCGATACCCAACTGATGGAAGATCGTCGCTGCCAGGTCGGAGGGAGTGTAGGCTTCGCTCACCGGCACGCCTCCATGCCGGTCGGATTGCCCAATCACCTGTCCGCCACGAATTCCGCCGCCGGCGAAAAAGCAGGGGAACACGTCTCCCCAGTGGTGCCGGCCGGGGGTAAAGATTTCGCCCGAGGCGTTCTTCCCACCCGCGGCGATCGGTGAAATCTTCGGTGTCCGCCCCATCTCGCCGCACATGACGACCAGGGTTTCGTCGAGCAGGCCGCGGTCGGCGAGATCGTCGAGGAACCCGCTCAAACAGTGGTCGATCGAGGGGAGGAGTTTTCCTTTGAGGTCACGGAAGGCGTTTTGGTGCGTATCCCAACCGCGCAGGTTGACCTGCACCATCCGCACACCCGCCTCGACGAGCCGCCGCGCCACGAGAAAACCCTGGCCCCATTCTTCGCGACCATACAGGTCGCGGATCGAATCGGGTTCTTGCGCCAGGTTGAACGGATTCTGCTTGCCAGGGCGGGCGGCGAGTACCAGCCGCAGCGCCTGCGCATGGCAGGCATCCCACGCGTCGAGCGCCCCCGCGCGGCCGGCCACATCGAACCCGCGGCGGCAGGCATCGAGCCGTTCGAGCAGGGCGGCGCGGTTCTCAATCGTCGGCAGGGCGACTCCCGCTCCCGACAGATCGG
>JACQFH010000330.1 GCA_016200145.1 Planctomycetia bacterium
AATTCACGGAACTGTTCTTTCGTGATGTTCGCGTGCCTAAAGAGAATGTCCTGGGAGCCGTAGGAGACGGCTGGAATGTCGCACTCGGAAGGTTCGGAGCAGATTTTGTTGCAACCACGTCTGAAGCCGGAGGCGACCTGTGCTTTCTGACAGCCGACGGCAAACAGAAAACGTCGATCGACTTTGGCTACATCGCGTCACTCGATGTCCTTCCAGTCTCTCCGACCGAGTTCGCAGTCATTGCCATCAACGAGTTCAGCGAGGGAGTCGCGGAAGAGGTCATCGCGGTCCGGCATGACCGGGTTCTGTTCCGGCAGCGAATCGGTCATTGCGGCAACAAGACCTGGCGAACGCGGCGGATCGTTTCAGGTAAGCTCATCGATGGCAAGTCGACAGTGATTGCGGTGCTTCGCGGCGACAGCAGCGTCGTTATCTTCGACGCGGCAGGCAAGCCTCTGCATATGCTGCCTTCAATTCATGCGCGTACCGCGATCGAACCGGGCCCGCCCGATCAGGGGCACGACACACTCATTTGCTGCGACGGCAAGACGCTTCGCCGGTTCGTGTTCCCTGCGGCGCTGCCGCCCGAAATTGCAAAAGAGCGAGTGACCGTCAAGAACCCGAATGAAGGGTTTCTCAAAATTGAAGAGCAGGACTCGGCAGACGAGTTGTGGGCTCGAGCCCTGTGGCTTTCGCTTCCGCCCAACCAGGCCTCATCGGACGAAGTTGCGAGCCTCTTCTCGGCGGCGCTGAGCCGAGCGAAAATGAAGGCGCCGATCTACGTTTCATTTGGTGACGCCGCATCGGGACCTAACGTGATGCGAGAAATGCTGAATCGTGCTGCCATGGCGCTGACGAGTGCATTCGCGACCGATCTGGCTTCCAACGCGCGCCCGCTCGCCAGGAAATTGGACTTGCCAAAGGATGAATCGACAAAGCTGCTTGAACTGACGATTCAGAAATCGTTCGAAAATGCATTGAAACAAGACCGCGTACGCGGCGAAATTGATGCCCTCGTCGCGAACATGAAGGACGGCAGCGATGCGTCCATGACGTATTACGTCGCGGCCATTGCCGAAGATCAAGATTTCATGCCAGCCTGGTATCGCCTGGCGACTCGCTCCAAGGGGGAGCAGCGGTCTCACGCTGTGGCGGAATTCATTCGGCGCGATTCCGAAAATGCGTTGCCGCATTACCTTCGCGCCGCTGATGAAATTGAAAACGGCGACCTCTCGGCGGGATTGAAGTCTGTCCAGGCTGGAAACCGATTGAAGGCGTGTCGCATCTACAATTCGCCTCGGCCGAAAGCTTTTGCACTGAAGTGGCCGGACAATGAATTCTGCCGTGAATTTGGGGTTGTTGGCGCTCCGTTGCACAAAACCGCGCTCGATTTTCTGCTCGACGAGGTTGAACAATCCTTCACGTGGAACGATCCGCTGACTCACGACATTCGCAAAATCGGACGTCAGTTGACCGAAGAGGGGCGGCGACTTCAAAAGGACGGACAATCAGCAGATGCGCTGTCGTTCCTGGAGGCTGCCGAGGGATTGGGGATCCAATTGATGAAAGTGGAGCCTCGCGATGCCGGGATGATCGTGACGGGATTGGGAATTTCCCGGAATTGTAGCGACGAGTTGAAGACCGCTTACAAGATTCTCGGGGACGAGGCGAAGGTGCGACGAGCCGAAGAAGCCGAGGCGACCTGCGTGCGTATCAGAAACGAGATCATCAAGGCGCTCGATGCCAGGAAACTGTCGAAAGACGACGTCAAGGCCATACTGAAGGGTCAGAATAATCCGGGCGAAGAGGCCCGAGCGCGACTTGAGCGAGCTCTCATCCACTCGGGGTTGATCACGGTGCCCTCCGATTCGAAGGATTGATGCGGGGCAGGCGGTCGTTGGGAATTCAGGGGCGGTTGTCTATCACAATTCGGATTTCCTGACGAGTCCGGCGATGGACGCCTTGGCGCCTGACTCGACACGGTCGAGAAACACCCCTTCGCGTCGTTCGTCGTTTTCGTGGTTCATTCTTTCTTGCGTGTCGATGTGTGTGGAACCACGAAAGACGCGAAAGACTCGAAAGGATTCTGCCGAAAGAGATAAGTTTCTGGTGCAGAATCTTCGTGTCTTTTTCCCGTTTTCCTCCGTCGCCGATTGCATTTCGTCGCTCTCGATTGCAGTTGTTCGGCGGTGCCTTATAATTCCTCTGGTTGACGACTTATCTGGACAAGGAGCGGATTTTGAAACGGCTGATTGGGGCGCTGGGAATAGGCTGGCTTTTCAAATCGCTCAGCTCGTCGATCGGCCAGAAAGTCGTGATGGCGATCACGGGCCTCGCCCTGTGCGGGTTTCTGGTCGTGCACCTGGCGGGCAACCTGCTCCTCTACGCCGGGGCTGAAAAATACAACCACTACGCCCACGCCCTCCACGCCCAAGAGGTGCTGTTGCTCGTCGCCGAAATCGGCCTCCTGGTCACGTTCCTCCTGCATATCTGGCTGGCGCTGAAAACCGATTCACAGAACAAATCGGCGCGGCCCATCGAATACGCGGTCCGGCAGTCGAAGATGGACCCGGGCCCGCTGGCGGTGCCGCCGTCGGGCGTGATGCTCGGGACCGGCATCGTCGTGCTCGCCTTTCTGCTGGTTCACCTGTCGGATTTCAAATTGTTTGACTTCCGGCACAAAGTCCCGGCCAACATCGCGACGGCGCAGGCAGGCGGTGCGGCCGCCAGTTCCGCGCTGATGGCGCCGTTCGACAAGGCGGTCGCCATTCTGAAAGACAACATCTCGGCGGTCGTCTATTTCGTGGGGAGCCTCGTGCTGGGGTATCACGTGTGGCACGGCTTTGAAAGTGCCTTCCAGACACTGGGGCTCAATCACCCCCGGTATATGCCGCTCGTGAAATTCGTGAGCCTGGTCTTTGCCCTGACTGTGGGAATCGGCTTCGCGAGCTTTCCGTTCTGGGCATTGGCGTTTCACTGACCGCATTCCCATCGCCGCATTTCACGATTTCGTAGATTCGTAGAGGAAGGTTCACTGCGCATGACGACGGAAGCGAAACCGGTTCTGAACGGCCGCGTTCCCGGCGGGCCGATGGCCGAGAAGTGGGAACTGTGCAAGCGCGAGATGAAACTCGTCAGCCCGACGAACAAGCGCAAGTACGACGTGATCGTCGTGGGCACGGGGCTGGCCGGGGCATCGGCCGCGGCGTCGCTGGCCGAGCTGGGGTACAACGTCAAGGCGTTCTGCTTTCAGGATTCGCCGCGCCGGGCGCACAGCATCGCCGCGCAGGGGGGCATCAACGCCGCCAAGAACTACCAGAACGACGGCGACAGCGTGTGGCGCCTGTTCTACGACACGGTGAAGGGGGGGGACTTCCGCAGCCGCGAGGGGAACGTCCATCGCCTGGCTGAGCTGAGCGGCAACATCATCGACCAGTGCGTGGCGCAGGGCGTTCCGTTCGCGCGGGAATACGGCGGCGTTCTCGCCAACCGCACGTTCGGGGGCGTGCTGGTGTCGCGCACGTTCTACGCCCGCGGCCAGACCGGCCAGCAACTGCTGCTGGGGGCGTACAGCGCCCTGATGCGGCAAGTGCATCACGGCAAAGTCAAATTGTTCGCGCGTCGCGAGATGCTGGACCTGGTCGTCGTCGACGGGGTGGCCCGTGGAATCATCTGCCGCAATCTGCTGAATGGCGAGCTCGAATCGTACTCCGCGCACGCCGTTCTGCTGTGTACCGGCGGCTACGGCAACGCGTATTACCTGTCGACGAATGCCAAGGGCTGCAACGTGACGGCGGCGTGGCGCTGCTACAAGCGGGGAGCGATGTTCGCCAACCCCTGCTACACGCAGATCCACCCGACGTGCATCCCCGTCACCGGCGAGTACCAGTCGAAGCTCACGCTGATGAGCGAGAGCCTGCGGAACGACGGCCGCGTGTGGGTCCCCGCCAAGTCAGGCGATTCACGCTCGCCTGACCAGATTCCGGAAGCCGAGCGCGATTACTTTCTCGAGCGGCGCTACCCCGCCTACGGCAACATGGTGCCGCGCGACGTCGCCTCGCGGGCCGCGAAGGAACGCTGCGACACAGGATTCGGCGTGGGGTCCAGCCGCATGGCTGTGTATCTCGACTTCGCCGAGTCGATCAAGCGAGACGGCGAGGCCACGATCCGTGCGAAGTACAGCAACCTGTTCGACATGTACCAGAAGATCACGGCCGAGAACCCGTACAAGACGCCGATGCGGATCTTTCCGGCGATCCACTACACGATGGGCGGGCTGTGGGTCGACTATTACCTGCAGAGCACGGTGCCGGGGCTGTTCGTGCTGGGCGAGGCGAATTTTTCGGACCACGGTGCGAACC
The DNA here is from genome assembly GCA_016200145.1 of Planctomycetia bacterium. Lineage (GTDB taxonomy): Bacteria > Planctomycetota > Planctomycetia > Planctomycetales > Planctomycetaceae > JACQFH01. The sequence continues at coordinate 4,362 of JACQFH010000330.1, forward strand.
GGCTGGGGGCCAGCGCCCTGATGCAGGGGCTGGCCGACGGCTACTTCGTCGCGCCGTACACGGTCGCCGATCACCTGGCGAGCAAGAAGCTCTCGCCCGTCAGCACCGACCATCCCGAGTTCCGCCGCTGCCAGGACGAGACGGGGAGCAAGCTCAAGCAGATGCTGGGAATTAACGGCAGGCGGTCGGTCGACAGCATCCACCGCGAGCTGG
>JACQFH010000288.1 GCA_016200145.1 Planctomycetia bacterium
AGAAACGAACAGGGCCGCGGGTGGGGTTCCCGCGGCCCTGAAGTTCTTCACCGAATCACTACGCGGTTAGCGCAGCGAAACGAGGCGCACGCGAGTGACGCTGCGCGACGGATACGTCACGACGCGGGCCGAGTAATTGTACTGGGCGCCGTAGCCGGGGACTTGGGCGACGTTCACCGGAGCAGTGTAGTAGCCGGGGGTGTAGCAGGTCGAGCAGGACGGGGCCGAATAGCAGGTACTGCACGAGCCGCAAGAACTGTAGCACGGCGCCGGCGCGCAGCAGGCGGGTGCACAGCAAGTCGGAGCGCAGCACGAGTTGCAACGCGAACGGCAGCGGTTCCGGCAACCACCGCAGGCTTCGGCGGTCGAGGCCGTGCCGTCGAGGACCAACGCCGAAACTCCCAGGACGATACCCAACACGTACGCACACTTACGGACCATGATGCAGGCTCTCTTTCTGGACAAGAAGATTTGTTGACGCCGCACTTCCACGCTTACCACATACTCCCGGCCGGTCGTGCCACCGCCACATGAAATGCGAGAGAATTGTCGCCCGGGCGGACAGCGCAAACTTTGCGCCACTTGCCCAGATTGATACAGTTCGGAGGTCGCGGCGTCAAGCGAGAGGGGGACGGGCCGATGGCCCGAGGCGTGAGGCCTGAGACTTGAGGGTTGGGCATGAGCCCTCTGATCTGTAACCTCAAGTCTCAAGCCTTATGCATATCCTCTTCCTCCACGGCTGGAACAGCGTGCCCGGCGGCGTTAAGCCGACGCACTTGGCGCGGCATGGATTTGAGGTGGTCAATCCTCAACTCCCCGACGACGATTTCGACGCTGCGGTAGCCATCGCGCAGGCGGAGTTCGATCGGCATTGCCCGGCTGTTGTCGTGGGTTCATCGCGAGGTGGCGCCGTTGCCATGAATATCGATTCGGGACCTGCGCGGCTCGTGCTGCTGTGCCCGGCATGGAAGCGGTGGGGACAGGCGAAAACAATCAAGCCCGGAACTCTCATCCTGCACTCCCGCGCCGACGACGTCATTCCGTTTGCTCACAGTGAGGAGCTGGTGATGAACAGCGGGCTTGATGCAGCGTCACTGATCGAAATCGGCAACGACCATCGGCTGGCCGATCCGGAATCGCTCGACGCTTTGGTAAATGCCTGCCGCGGTGGATGCCGCCTCTATGTAGAAGCGGCATCCTGCCGCTTCAGCAGTGCGCCCCCGATCCGAACGCATTTGCCGCCAGCACCAATCTCGGCCCCCGAATAATCCCAAAGCCGAGTCCAGCCCCGATGCGGCAGGATGCCGCATCTACGCGCCCAGTCCGGGTGGCGACGGCTGGGTCATTCCCTGAAAGTAAGAGTCCCTGTTGACGCCGTCAAAACCGGCCTGACGTGAGGCAACAGTGCTTGAACAGCCTGCCGGATTCGCACGGGCAGAGGTCATTGCGGCCCAGCTTCTCTTCGAGAAGTTTGTGCGAGTGGACGACGCGGACGCCGCGCTTCACGCGGGATTCGGATGGGAATCCTCTGCGGCGCTTGCTCATCGGTTCGAAAGCAGGGGAGATCGTCGAGGTTGTCGATGGACACGGGGCACCGTCCTTTCGCTTGTGAATTCTGCAAACAACAGGACACGACGCCGCACGCCAGGTTCGCGGGCTCGCCCATCAGAAAGCGAATTCGGACGACCGCTTCCTGACGGGCGCGGCTCTGCGAGTGGCTCGTCGCCAGTCGTACGCCGTGTCGCTATGGTCGTGCGGCGATCTCGCTGTATAATGGGGCCAACCGATCCTCGGGAGTTGCTTTCGGAGAACGACGCATGATCACCCTTCTCGGGGGCGCACGCCGCGCATGCACCGGGCCGACACGCCGCGAGGCGCTCAAGGTCGGGGCGCTTTCCCTGTTGGGTGGTCTGTTCAATACTCCGGCTGTTAAGGCCCTCGAACAGTCGCAGAACCCGTTCCTGTTCCCGGCGCGGGCCAAGAGCGTCGTCCTCCTCTATCTTCAGGGCGGCGCGCCGACGCAGGATATGTTCGACCTCAAGCCGCACGCCCCCGATGGCGTCGGCGGCGAGTTCAAGCCGATTGCGACCACCGCGCCGGGCGTCGAGATCGGCGAGCTGCTGCCACAAACGGCCCGCTGGATGCACCGCTCGTCGATTGTCCGCAGCGTCTACCACAACGGCGGCTGCCACAAAAACCTGCCGATGTACACCGGGTTCGATATCAATCTGCCCGACGAAGAATTTCGCGAAAGCGATCCGCCCAGCATGGGATCGGTCTGCGCGTACGTGGATCGCGACATTCCGCGCCGCCTGCCGACGTATGCCTATCTTCCCTGCCCCCTGGGTTGGGGCGAAGTCCGCAAGAAGGCCGGCCCGCACGGTGGTTTTCTCGGACGGCGGTACGACGCCTTCAGCACCGAGTGCACCGCCTCGGTCGACCATCCCCCTGACGACATCTGGAACCCGCAGGTTGTGCGTGGCGAGCCGCGACTGACCGATATGGACCTGCTCGACGGCATCACACTAGACCGGCTGACAGTCCGCCGGCGGCTGGTGGAGCAATTCGACGACCAGTTCCGCATGCTCGAAACGCGAAACGACCCCGGCAACTTTTCGAGCCAGCAGCGCCTGGCGTTCGACATGCTGACGTCAAACCCCGTGCGCGAGGCGTTCGACCTGGGCCGCGAATCGTCCGACATGTGCGACCGTTACGGCCGCACGCTGTTCGGCTCGGCGACGCTGCTGGCCCGCCGACTGGTTGAGCGGGGTGTGCGGTTTGTCAACGTGAGCTGGGACAATTTTTCGAAGCGTTTCGAAGTCAGCAAGGCGGCCTGGGACACGCACGAAAATAATTTCCCGATGCTCCGCCAGACGCTGCTCCCCAATTTCGACCAGACGTACTCGGCGTTCATCGAAGACCTCGATTCGCGCGGCCTGCTCAACGAGACGCTCGTCGTCACGATGGGGGAAATGGGCCGCACGCCCAAGATCAACGCCAAGGGGGGCCGCGATCATTGGACGTACTGTTACTCGGTGCTGCTGGCCGGGGCCGGAATCCAGGGGGGCTCGATCTACGGCGCGTCGGACGAACAGGCGGCGTTCATCAAGGATCGCCCCGTTCACATCCGCGACATCTGCGCGACGATCTATCACCTGCTCGGCATCGATCCGGAAATGCCCGTCCACGACCGCGCCGGCCGCCCCGTTCCCGTCGCCCACGGCGGCCAGTCGCTGCGCGAGATTCTGGCGTAGGGCAGGTTTTCCAACCTGCCAGTGCCGCTCGTGGTGCACACCAGGGACTTCAGCTCACGGGATTGCCATGCGCCTCGTGGACTGCGTTCAGGTAACGGCGTGCCGCCAACTCCAGCGTATGATGTTCCAGAACATACTTTCGCGGTTCATAGAGATGGATTTGTCCGTGGAAGCGGTCGAACGCGTCGTCGGAAAAATGCTCGACGACGATTCCGCACGTGGCGTCGAACCAGGGCACCGATGCCGCGGGACACTCCGGATACGAACCATAGCGCCAAATGCTTGTGTTGCAGGCGAAACAAGGCGTATTCGTCGCCAGGATCTCTTTGACTGCGATCCCATCGCTCTCCGTTCCGGTCAACAGGATGCAAAATCGACTCGATTGAGCGACTGCAATCAGATCGCACTCACGATAGTGACCGTATCGAATGACGGAATACGAGATCTTGCGCCGGCGCATGGCGGCTTCGACGATCGAAAGCTCTCCCTCGGATCGGTGTTTGAAGTAGATGAAGCCATCGCGAGTTACCTGCTTCTCGCCCGTGAAGACGTCAGTATCGACGCCGGCCGAAACGACCAACAATTTGCGTCCCTGTGTCAAATCGTACCGCTCGTATAGCCGTTTGACCCACAATGACGGGACAACAAAACTGTGATGTCGCTGCCACAAGCTGGCGTCATCGGCGGGAACGACCACCAGGTTTGGTCCCATCAATGTGTGGTGTGGCAGCCGCTGGTATTCGGGAGCCCACGATTGCAGGCAACCATTCATCTCGCCGATTTCATTTGCGCGGATATCGACGCCAATGCGTGTCAGTCCGGCGACCAGATTTTGCGCGAGCTTGGCCGGCCCGTCATGCGTACCGCAGCTCCCGTAGAATAGTCCCAATGTCATCTGCAACTGAGCCCGGCACATCACGGTGATTTCGGTCCCCGGATTATCTTAATCCGACTTTGCCGGCCGCTCTACGCCCTGTCGCCGATTCACATTCCGCTTCGACTTGTCGACCCTTCGACCCATTCGACTTTTTCCGCGGGAGCGATAGAATTCCAACTGCCGTCATGTCGACGACCAAACCGCGGAGAATTGCAGACCTGGGCGATCTGGTCGACGTGATGCGGATGGCCGACGGGTTCGCAGACGTGCGTGCGGCTCTGTCGCGCGGCGAGAGTGCCGCGATCGACGGAGCCTGGGGGTCGTCGTGCGCGCTGGCGGCGGCGGCATTGGCGGAAGGGAAGGAAGGCAAGGCGACAAGGAGAGGGGGAGACAAGGAGAGACAGAAAGCCGACGGCAAGACCGGCGCGGCTGTGCCGGTGATGCTGGTGGTGTTGCCGCGGATCAGCGAGGTGGATGACTTCGCGGTCGACCTGGCGGGCTTCGTTAGGCGAGACCTGGAAATCCTGCCGGCGTGGGAGGCCGTTCCCAAAGAGCAGCACGCCACCGACCCGGTGTTCACCGGACGGATGCGAGTCTTGCGGGGGCTGGACCAGAGCGCGGCGCCGAAAAGTGCCCCGGCCGCTGAGAGCGGTCGGGGCACTCCGCGGCGCGTGGTCGTCACCAGTTTTCCCGCGCTGCTGCAGCCTGTGCCGTCGCGCGAGCAGGTCGCCCAATCGACGCGCGTGCTGCGCGTCGGCGAAACGGTCGACCCCGAGCAGGTCGTGCGCTGGCTCGTCGACCGTGGATTCGAGCGCGTCGCCGGCATCGAGCTGCCGGGCGAGTTCAGCATGCACGGCGGGATTCTCGACATCTATCCGCAGACCGAATCCGATCCACTGCGGATCGAGTTCTTCGGGGACGAGATCGAATCGATCCGCCGATTCGATGTCGCCACGCAGCGCAAGATTGAAGACCTGCATGAGGCGGGTGTTACCGTTCTGGGGATTGCGTCGCCTGCCGGCGACCCGCTCGTAGTACCGCCTTCAGGCGGTCGTGAGGTGAACGACAAGACAAGACCGGCTGAAGCCGGTACTACGAGTGATACGAGCGGCACGAGCGCGCAATTCGGCGATGCCCACCTGATCGACTGGCTGCCGGCCGGAAGCTGGATTGTGCTGGTCGAGTTGGCCGAGATGCTCGACGAAGGCCGGCACTATCTGGGCCGGCTCGATAACCCCCGCGGATTCTACGGAACCGAAGCCACGTTCAAGCGGTGCATCGAGTTCCCCACGGTGACGATCGCGGCCATTTCCGGCGCTTCGGCCGAAACGGTGTGCCACATGAAGACCGAATCGGTCGAGCGGTTCAATGTGCCGGCCGCCGAAGTCATCGGCGAATTGGCCAAGGTCGTCGGCCGCGACGAGCAGGTGCTGATCGCCTGCCACAACGCCGGAGAAACGGAACGCCTGTCTGAGCTGCTCGCAGAAACCGATCTCCCGGCGACGGGCCGTGTCGCGCTGTGCGAGGGACACATCCTGCGCGGCTTTCGGCTCGTCAGCGACCGGCTGATCGTCATCAGCGATCACGAACTGTTCGGTCGCCGCGACATCCGCCGGGCGGGCCCCGCCAAATCGGGCGCTGCGAAAATCGAAAGCAGTGCCATCGACAGCTTCCTCGAGCTGGCCGAAGGGGAACTCGTCGTGCACCTGACGAAGGGGATCGCCCGCTACCGCGGCATGCAGATGCTGGGCGAAGACGACGCGCAGGAAGAGCACCTCGTCCTGGAATTTCGTGACGGCGTGAAGGTCTTCGTCCCCGCTTCGCTCATCCACCTGGTGCAGAAGTACGTCGGCGGAGCCAAGTCGGCGCCGACACTGTCGAAGATTGGCTCGAACAGTTGGGAACATCGCAAGCAGGCCGTCGCAGAAGCGGTCGCCGACCTGGCCGGGGACATGGTCACGCTGCAGGCGGCCCGTGCCGCCAAGCCGGGGCTGGCGTTCCCTCCCGACAGCCACTGGCAGCAGGAGTTCGAGGCTTCGTTCCCGTACACCGAGACTGATGATCAACTCACAGGAATTGCCGCCATCAAGTCGGACATGCAGCAGCCGCGGCCTATGGACCGGTTGATCTGCGGCGACGTGGGTTATGGCAAGACCGAGCTGGCGATGCGCGGGGCGTTCAAGGCAATCGACGCGGGCAAGCAGGTGGCCGTTCTTGTGCCGACGACCGTGCTGGCTGAACAGCATTACCGCACGTTCACCGAACGGATGGCCGAGTTTCCGTTCTCGATCGAAGTTCTGTCGCGGTTCCGCACGAAGGGAGAACAGAAGAAAATCCTCGCAGGGTTGGCCTCGGGGCAGGTCGACCTCGTCATCGGCACCCATCGGCTGATTCAGCCCGACGTGAAGTTCAGCGACCTGGGACTGCTGGTGATCGACGAAGAGCAGCGGTTCGGCGTCGAAGCCAAAGAGATGCTCAAACGGCTCAGGCTCGAGCTCGACGTGCTGACCCTGAGCGCCACCCCCATACCGCGGACGCTGCACCTGTCACTGCTGGGAATTCGCGACATTTCGAACTTGCAGACCCCGCCGCACGACCGGCTGGCGATCGAAACACGCATTTCGCGGTTCGACCGCGAGTTGATCCGGCAGGCGATCGTCCGCGAGCTGAACCGTGGCGGGCAGGTGTATTTCGTCCACAACCGGATCTACGACATCGAATCGATCGCCGATCGGATTCAGTCGTTCGTCCCCGAGGCGCGCATCGGGATCGTTCACGGGCGAATGGGTGAGCACGAGCTCGAAGACACGATGGTGGCCTTCGTGGGCGGAAAGCTCGATATTCTCGTCGCCACGACGATTATCGAAAGCGGGCTCGACATCCCGAACGCCAACACGATCTTCATTCACCAGGCCGACAAGTACGGCCTGGCCGATCTGCACCAGCTTCGAGGACGCGTCGGCCGGTATAAGCATCGCGCGTATTGCTACCTGCTGCTCGAGGAGGGACAAAGCCTGACCGGCACGGCGGCCAAGCGGCTGAAAGCGATCGAGGAATTCAGCGAGCTGGGGGCCGGATTCAAGATCGCCATGAGAGATCTCGAAATCCGCGGGGCAGGAAATATCCTGGGGACCGAACAGAGCGGGCACATCGCCTCGGTCGGATACGAGCTGTACTGCCAGTTGCTCGAAAACGCCGTGAGGCGATTGAAGAATCAGCCGATCCGCGAAACGCGGCACGTGGCGATCGACTTGCCGCTGACGGCGTACCTGCCCGGTTCTTACGTTCCCCCCGGCCGGCACAAAATCGAAGTCTACCGAAAATTCTCGCGGATCGAGTCGTTCGAGCAGTTGGAGGAGATAGAGAACGAGGTCCGCGACCGGTTCGGGCCGATCCCGGAGCCGGTCGCGAACATGATCGAGATCAAACGGCTGCAATTGCTGGCCCAGCGCTGGCAGATCGACGACATCCACCTCGAGAACAAGTACGTCGTTTTTCGATACCGAAATCGGGAGCAGATCGAGGCGCTGGCGTCGCGGTCGCGGCGTCGGCTGCGAATCGTCGATAGCCGCAGCGCCTATCTCGTTTACCAGACAGAAGAAGCGGCGAATCCCAATCCCGTGGCGGCCGTCAAAGCGCTGTTGCAGCCGATTCACGTTCCGTTATAATCCGCCCGCCCTTCGCGTTCTCAAACCCCAGCACAAGACCGTCGTTCCGCGGTGACGACGGGGCGCCTCATGGATGAGCCCCCCCCGAGACCGGTAAGAATCGTTCACCGTCTGCTGACGGTGGCCGTCGCGCTCTCGCTCTTGCCGGGCTGCGCTTGGTCGAAACAGAATCGGCTGGCGAAGAAAGATCCGCCGGGTGTGCGCGACGAGGAGGCCCCAGGGGCGATTAAAGTCGGCGATCGGTCGCCGCCAGCCAAAGTTGCGCTCGACGGTTCGGCGGCCGACGACCGATCGCCGGCCCTGCCACGAGATTCGCGTCCTGCGGACAATGTTTCCACAGCAGACGACGATTTGAAAATGCCTGGCGTCGACCCCGTGGCGCAGAAATCGGCGATTGCATTGGCCGGCGCGGAACTTTCCGAGGACGAACAACCCCGCGGCGTAACCCCCGCGACAGCACTCAGCACCGATGCCGATCGCGACGCGCGGCCAAGTGACCGCTCGGCCACCAAGCGGGCACCGCGCCCGTCGTCGGAAGAGGCGATCACCAACCTGCCGGGCGAATTTGACGTCGTCGGGGACGGCGTGAAGGTCAAGCAGGGGATTGTGGCCGCCACTGTTAACGGCCATCCGATTTTCGTGGAAGACGTCCTTCGCGACCTGCCATTCGATTTCGAGAAGGCCGAGAAATCGATGCCCCCCGACCAGTACAAAGAGTTTCTGCGGCAACTGATCGATAAGCACCTGCAGCGTCCAATCGAAGAAGAGCTTTTGCTCCAGGCGCTGAAGACGCGGCTCAAGGAAGAGCAGCTCAAGCAGATCACCACGCAAATCGACGCGATCTTCAATAAGGACTATCTGCCAACCGCCATGAAACAGGCCGGGTTCGAAACCGAGGCCGAATTCGACCGGGCGCTGCGGCAGAAGGGTTCGAGCATCGAGATGTTGCGGACGAAAAACCGCAACCGCGAGCTGGCACAGCAGTACATCGGCGCAAAGGTGATGCCCAAGTCAGGATTCGACCGTCCCGACCTGCTGAAATATTACAACGAGCACAAAGAAGATTACGCCATCGCCGCGCAGGCCAAATGGGAACAGATCCACCTCAAATACGCGAAGAACGGCGGCCCCGACGCGACGCGCAAGCTGGCGGACCAGATCGTGGAGCGGCTGGAAAATGGCGAGGACTTCGCGGCGATCGCCAAAGCCTGTTCGAACGGGCCGAACGCCGCTTCGAAGGGGGGCGCCCGCGGCTGGACGACCCGCGGAGCTCTGAAAGACGAGGCGATCGACGAGGCGCTGTTCGAGCAGCCGCTGAACGCGATCGTGCCGCCGATCGTAGGCGACGAAGGGATCGACATCATCCGCATCGTCGACCGCACCGACGCGGGGTATTATCAGTTTGCCGCCGTCCAGGAAGACATCAAGGTGCACCTCAAAAACGTCGAGTGGGCGAAGGCCAGTAAAGCGCTGTTCGAAGACTTGAAGGCGAAAGCAACGATCGTCACGTTCACCGACAGGTTGTGATCAGCGCAGCCAGGGCCAGCGCGGCCGTTTCGATCCGCAGGATGCCCGGTCCCAGCGAAACCAGTGCGGCGCTGCGGCGCGTGGCAAGTTCCAGCTCGGCGTCGGTGAATCCCCCCTCGGGCCCCACTGCGGCCACGGCGCGGACTTCGGCGCGGAATGGCGCGATGTCGAACGGCGCGCCCGACGGATGAGCCACGCACGCCGGCCCCGCCGTCAGCTCGCGCGCGGCAAATTCCTTCCATTCCAGCGGCTCAGCCAGGTCCATGAGCCGCGTCCGCCGGCTCTGCTTGCTGGCTTCGATAATCGTCCGCCGCATTTTCTCAAGCTTTCCGGCGCCGGGGACGACGACGCTGCGTTCGGTCACCAGCGGCACGAACCGCCGCACCCCCAGTTCTGTGGCCTTTTCGATCAGCCAGGCGAACCGGTCGCCCTTCGGAACGGCGGCCGCGAGCACCAGTTCAACCGCCGGTTCAGTCTGCGATTTGCGTGGTTCGTGGACGGTCAGGTCGACCGAGCCAGGGGCAACATCCATCACGTCGGCGGGCGCCTCGAGCTCGTGGCCGTCGAACAACACGACGCTCTGGCCGACCCCGATCCTTAAGACACGAACCAAATGGTGGGCTTCGCCTCCCACCAGGCGCAGCGGGCCCGCTTTGAGCGGACCTCTCACGAAAAACCGCCGCGACATTCGCCCTCCCCCGCTGATGCGTCAATACCCCGGCGGACGATTATATCAGGGTGTCCGCATGACGCAGACACTGCGCCGATGGTCTTGGCAGAAAGCACTGCACGATGTACGCAAATTACTGGGGACTGGCCGAAATCCCGTTTCGCAATACGCTCGATCCGCGCTGGTTCTACGAGAGCCCGTCGCATGAAGAAGGTCTGGCGCGTCTGTTGTTCGTAATCGAGAACCGTCGCCGCTGCGGCGTGCTCTCGGGACCTGCCGGCATCGGGAAGTCGCTGCTCCTGGAACTGCTGCGCAGTGAAGCCGGGCGTGGCGCGGGTGAAATCGTGCGAGTCGACCTGTTCGGGCGCACCTCCCGCGAGATGCTGTGGGAAACAGCCGCGGAACTAGGCCTTTGCCCGCACAACGACGAGGGCGCCCACCGCCTGTGGCGCAAGCTTCACGATCACATTCTTGCCAACCGATATGCGCAGGCGCCGCTGGTCCTGGTTCTGGACCACCTCGACCGGGCACATGCCGAGTGCGCCGGCGTCGTCGAGCGCTTGCAGCACCTGTCTGCGGGAGGCGACACGGGCCTGACGCTGATTCTCGGCGTCCGGGGCGACCTCCGCGGGCCGCTGACCGACGTGGCGAGAGAACTCTCTGACCTGCGGATCGAGCTCGGCCCCCTCGATCGCGATCAGACCGAACACTACGTCGAAACGCTGCTGTTCAAAGCCGGCGCGTCGCGATCTCTGTTCGAGTCTGCTGCGTTCGACCGGCTGTTCGCCGAGACGCGGGGAATCCCCCGGGCGCTGAATCGCCTGTGCGACCTGGCGCTGCTGGCCGGCATGGCCGCGGCCGCACCCAAGGCCCCCCGTTACCGCGAACGAGTCGCCGCCGGGGTTTGATCGTTCGAGCGCCTCGTTCCCAGGCTCTGCCTGGGAACGCACTGGCTTCGAGGCTCCGCCTCGCGTTCGCGTTCCCGTTCGTAGTACCGGCTTCAGCCGGTTGCGTTGCCCGACCAGGCATCATTCATTCCAGTGAGCCGCTTCGTGATGACTCACACGACAATATCCCCAGGCTGGATCGAAAACGACTCGTATTGCGGCGAGTCGTCGAGCACAGAAAGGTGATGTCCCGTTTCGAATCGCAGCGTGAAGCTCCGCGGCGGATCAATGGACGTCGCAACGACTCGTTTTTCCAGCAACGCATGAATTCGATATGCGTCTCGCTGTGAATTCTCTCGACTCTCGTCGACGACCACCCCATCCGGTCCGGCGAGTACCCACCTGCCGCCGACACTGATTGACGTGTCAGGGTCACAAAAATGAAAATTGATCTGGAACTGGCCGATGCAGATCTGCTCCAGCGTTGTGCCAATGAAGCGAGTCAGGTCCAGATCTGCGGGGACGCCGTACATTGCGTTCTCAATTCTCCGGAGCCAGCACAAACACAATCCGAATCATTTGTAAAACTCGCCGAGCTTCCAGGTTACGGCGGCTTGATTTCGCCGAATTCTTGCGGGTGATCACTCGTCTCGGCTCACTGCCGGTTTCGGGAGATTCGCTCCCCACGTATCCCTTAATGTACCCGCTTCGCATTTCCGGGCGAAATGCGGAAAAAAACATCGCCTGGCGGCGGCGTTCGCCGCCGCGGATCGGCCTAGATCGAGTAGTCCGACCGTCAAAGATCATCGTCGTCGCGCCACACGAAGCGTTCCGGGATCAGCACGCGCCAATCGGAAACCTTGATCCCCAACAGACAATCGATGTCGTCCAGGGAGCGCCAGTATCGGTAGCGGAAATGGCGAGGCTCGTCGGGAGAAAAGAGAAAGTAGCCTGGCTCGTCGCCGTACTGCAGAAGCTGGATGAGAGCCGGGTAGCGGAGATTCTGCATTGCGCTCTCGGGTGCGAGGCAAATCCAGTGGTCATAAGGAAGATTCTGCGCGACGGCAACGACAATCGGAGTGCGCGCCCGAAAGGCTCGCGCGAGTTCAAAAAAC
>JACQFH010000289.1 GCA_016200145.1 Planctomycetia bacterium
ACGCGCGTTCATCGGTGGGCGCGCGGCCGTTAGCACATTCAGTGCGGCCAACGTTTGGCCATGCGGAAGTGAGGAAATGTGTGTCCTCCTATTCCCACTCTTCCCCTTTTCAGCCTCCGATGATCGCGCTTTTTTCGGCGCCGAATCACGATTCGGTCGGAACTGCATACGCCATCGGGTTTAAAAACTTTTGCGGCAAATCGACGCCATTTTTCGTCGTCGCTGGCGGCTCATTTCGAGTTGCGACACCGAAGCTTTTACGGATTCCTTCGAGCGCGCGTCCGGCAATCGAAAGCGAGAAATATCTGTCCTCCTACTTCTTCTCTTCCACGTTTCAGGGTCCGATCACGGGGGTTTTTTCGGCGCCGAACTGCGATTCGGTCCGAACTCCAAGTCGCACTGAAGGTAAACAGTTTTCCGGATAATGATGTGGCCTCATTCGCGCTGTGCAGCGAAATCATACAGGTCGGTGGGACTGTCCCGCCGGGACTGTTGTCCCACCGCCGCGGACGGGCGTGATGACTGCGTCCCTATTACTTAATCTTCGCCGTCCGGAAAAATATCACGGAACTTTTCCAGATTTTTGCGAAGCGGCAACAGCGAAGAAGGCTTTCGGAGCGGTGCCACGTCGTCGACCCACGGGTAGACCAGCGTGCGAAACGCGGTATGGCCATTCGGAGGCGGGAAAAATATCGGCCTCTATCCTTTAATCTTCCCCAATCGCAGAAAAGTCACGGAACTTTGTCGAGAATTTTTGCGAAATTGGCTCACCCAAGAAGGTGGAGCAAGGCGACATCCGTCGATCCGAAGTAGGAAGTACGAAATATTTTGCCCTCTACTATCCTACTTCCCCATCCACGGAAAAAATCACGGACTTTTCTTTGAGTTCGATTCAGATTTCGAAAAATTCTCAGATTTGATTCACACCAGCGCTTCGGGTGGTTGCCTCTTAATCGCGCAATCGCGCCGGGTGCGCGGGAATGAGGCAGGGTGCGCAGAAATCGCCCGCCGATGTGCCTATGGCGCGAACAACAATCTGGCACCCCGCTGCTGGACGACGCGCGTGGACCCGCGGTACGCTACGCGATGCGTCTGGTGCGGCCAACCAAGTTGTTAGGTTTCTGGCCGACTCCGGAATACCGCTCCTAAGCGGCCGGGGCACTGCAATCGCAACAGGATAGCAAGTGGAACGATCGGAAGGCTCGATCGAGCAGCACCGACGCAGGTCATTGAATTTGCAGGCCGGCAGTCCTAAAGTTAATCAGGACAAACAAGAAATCAGTGGGAGAAGGGTGGGAGAATGCGATCGGCGGCCGTTGTCGTCACAGGAATTCTGGTCGTTGCCATGGTCGCGCCTGGGGCTCGCGCGGCTGACGACGCGCCGTCGTTCAATCGCGACGTGCGGCCGATTCTGTCCGACAAGTGTTTCAAATGCCACGGGCCCGATTCGGCGTCGCGCAAGGCCGATCTGCGGCTCGACGGGCGCGAAGCGGCGATTAAGGCCGAGGCCATCGTTCCAGGCCGGCCCGGCGACAGTCTGCTGATCGAGCGGATTTTCTCGGACGAACCCGAGCAGGTGATGCCTCCGCCGGCGACGGGAAAGAAACTCGATGCTCGCGAGAAGGACGTGCTGAAGCGCTGGATCGCCGCGGGGGCCGCGTACGAGGCGCACTGGTCGTTCATCCGGGTCGCCGAAAAAGTCGCCGTACCGCAACCCAAGGCCGGCCTTCCGTGGATTCGGAATCCGATCGACGCCTTCGTGCTCGAACGAATGCGAGGCGCAAACCTCGAACCTGCGGCTGAAACGACGAAAGAGAAATGGCTGCGCCGCGCGACGTTCGACCTGACGGGCCTGGCGCCGACGCTGGAAGAAATTGACGCCTTTCTCACGGACCAATCGGCGACAGCGTATGAAACGGTAGTCGATCGCCTGCTCAAGTCGCAGGAATACGGTGAACGAATGGCCGGCGACTGGCTCGACGTGGCGCGCTACGCCGACACGTTCGGATACCAATCCGACCGCGACATGCACGTCTGGCCCTGGCGCGACTGGGTGATCCGGGCCTTCAACGACAACCTGCCCTACGATCAATTCATCGTCTGGCAGACGGCCGGCGATTTGCTGGAAAACCCTACTCGCGACCAGTACCTCGCGACGGCGTTCAATCGGCTGCACCGGCAGACGAACGAAGGGGGCAGCATCGAAGAAGAATTCCGCATCGCCTACATCGCGGATCGCGTCAACACGAACGCGACGGCATTTCTCGGGCTGACGTTCGAGTGCGCCCGCTGCCACGACCACAAATTCGACCCGGTTTCGCAAAAGGATTTCTACCGGCTCTCGGCATTCTTCGCCAACATCGACGAGCACGGGCTGTATTCGCACTTCACAGAGACGGCGCCGACGCCCGCGCTGCGGCTCTACGAGGGGGATCAGGAGCAGAAGCATCGCGAACTGCTGGAAAAGATTCGCGAGAAGGAAGGTGAACTTTCGCAGATTCGCGAAGAGGCGAAGCAGCGGCAGGCGACGGGCGCGACGGCGGCGCCGAGCGCCGTGGAGCCGACTGCAAAGTTCTCGTTCGACGATGCGAAAGAGTCCGGCGACAATCGGCCCGTCCCGGGAAAAGTCGGGCAGGGGCTCGAGTTCGGCGGCGACGACGCGTTCGTGTGCAAAGGCGCCGGTCAGTTCGGCCGCGCGACGCCATTCACTTTCGCGCTCTGGCTGAAGCCCGCCGAGCACAAGCCACGGCAGATGATCTTTCATCGCTCGGCAGCCGCCGAAGACGCCGCGTTTCGGGGATATTCGCTGGTGCTCGATGAAGGGCGCGCCGTGTTCTCGCTGATTCATTTCTGGCCCGGAAATGCCATCCGCGTTCAGAGCGAAGATCGGTTGCCGGTCGGGGATTGGACGCACGTGGCGGTCACCTGCGACGGCGGGAGCCGTGCCGCGGGTCTGCGGATCTTTTTGAACGGCAAGCCGGCCGCGCTCAAGGTGATTCGCGACAGCCTCACGCGAGATATCGTGTATCGCAAAGAATGGGGCGATTCCGGAAACGCGGAATTGGCGCTTGGGGCCCGGTTCCGCGATTCCGGCTTCAAAAAGGGCGTCGTCGATGAGTTTCTCGTCTTCGACCGGAACCTGACCGAGATCGAAATCGCCGCGATCGGCGGATTCGAAGTGCCTGCGACCGAATCTGTCAGATTCGAACATTTTCTGATGCGAGACGACGCGGCCTACGTCGCCGCGCGCGGAGAATTGCAGGCTCTGCGAGTCGCCGAGAACGATCTGGTTTCGAGCGTCCGGCAGATCATGGTGATGAAGGAACTTTCGGCTCCCCGCGCCACGCACGTTCTGAACCGCGGGGCCTACGACGCGCCGGGCGATGCGGTCGAATCAGCGACGCCGCCCAGCATTCTCTAGTTTCCTGCAGCATGGCCGCGGAATCGATTGGGGCTGGCCCGCTGGCTCGTCGACGACCGCAACCCGCTCACGGCCCGAGTGACGGTGAATCGATACTGGCAGATGTTCTTCGGCCGCGGCCTGGTCGCGACGCCCGAAGACTTCGGCAGCCAGGGACAACCTCCGACGCATCCGCAACTGCTCGACTGGCTGGCGCGACAGTTCATCGAAAGCGGATGGGACGTCAAGCAGTTGTGCCGCCAGATCGTCCTGTCGGCGACGTACCGGCAATCTTCAATTCCGCGCGACGTCCGCAGTTATGCCGACGACCCCGACAACAAGTGGCTCGCGCGCGGCCCGCGGCACCG
>JACQFH010000290.1 GCA_016200145.1 Planctomycetia bacterium
ATTCTTTGCCAGCTTCGCCGGACTTCCCCGATTCGCTGCCGCCCTTCGGGCCGCCTGACTTGCTGGACGGCTTTCCGCCTGCTTTGCCTTCGCCCTGTCCGCCTTGCTCGTCGCCGCCCTCCTGGCCGGGACCCTGTTTGCCTCCCTTGGCGCCCTTCTCGCTCTGGCCGGAAGGTTTGTCTCCCGGTTTTTCACCGCCGTTGCCTTCTTCCTTGCCCGATTCCTCGTCGGAGGGTTTCGTCGCCGATCCTTGGCCCTTGTTCTTGCTTCCCTTCTCGCCGGTTTTCTCTTTCGCCGAATCGGTGTTGCCCGGTTCGTCGCTCTTGTCGCCGGGACCGGGCTTGTTGGCGCCACTATCTCCCTGGTCGCTGGCCGCACCGCCGCCTTGTTCGCCCGTATCAGGATTTTCTGATTTCTGGCCTTTCTCCCTGCCTGGGCCCTTCATTTCTTGATTGCCGGCGTCGGGTGGCTTGCCAGGCCGCCTTTCGCCCGGACGGTCGCGCCGTTCAACTCCCTTTTCGGAGGGAGGCTCCTCGAGCTTGCCCGGTTCTTCGCCCGGCTTTTTGCCGTCGGGAGCGCGATCAGCATGCTCGGCGTCGTCGGTTCCGCCTTCGGCGCCTTCTTCGGGCTGGCGCTTTTGTTTCGATTTCTGCTTGTCGCCGTCTTCGCCCGAGCCGTCCTTTTTGGAACCCTGCTGTGTGCCGTCCTTCTTTTTCACTTTGTCGCTCGCGCGGGGCCGTTCACGATCGCCATCGCCTTCGTCGCTAGTGGCCTCGCCCTCTTCATTTCCAGTGGCTGGCTTGTCTTTGGCCGTGCCGTCGTCGGTGGCGGGCTTTTCAGGGCCGTTCGGAACGGAACCGGCTCCGGGCTTCTTGGGATCCTTGCCAGCCTTAGGCGATTTGTCGCCGCCGCCCTGTCCTTCCTGCTGGTCGGCGTCGTTGTCGTTCTTGTCGGACTCGCCGGGGGTGCCACCCCCCTGCGTCTTGTCTTTAGATTTGCCCCCCGCCTCTGACTTGTCGGCCTTCTTACTGTCGGCTCCCCCGCGCTGCTGATTTTTCTGCTGCGGGTTCTTCGGATCGTCGGCTGGTTTTTCGCCTTCGCCGGAACCGTCTGGCTTCGAACCTGGGTTCTTCTCATCCGGATCCTTGCCGGACTGCCCGCCGTCTTTGTCGTCTTTGTCGCCGGCAGGCCGATCGGCGCCCGACTCGTTCTTACCCTTGTCATTTTTCTTGCCCGCAGGGCTGCCGTCGGGCTTTGTCGGATCGGTGCCCGCGTCGGCATCATCGCCCGGTTCTTTCCCGGCGGGATTCTGCTTATTTTTTTCATCCTTGCCGGCGTCACCCGGCATCGGTCCCTGGGGATCGCCCTCGCGGCTGGTCTTCTCCTGCGACTTGGCTTTGGGGCTCCCGGCTGATTCGTCAGGCTTGTCGCCATCGTCAGGCGCGGGCTTATCGCCCGTTTCTTTCCTGGAAGCACCTTTGCTGCCGGACTGTTTCTCTTCGCCGGCCTGGTCCTTTTTGCCAGTCTGATTCTTGTCGCCCGATTTGGACGTCGCCTTGTTCTGTTGGGAATTCCCGCGCGAATTTTTGTCGGTCGCAGCCTCTTGTTTCGACGCCGAATCTTCGTCTCGCGAATTCGCATCCGCTTGTTGCGGCTCGCCTGACGAGCCTTTCTCGCGCCCCGGGTCCTGGCCCGTCTGCGATTGATCGCTATTCTTCTGCCCGGGCTTCTTCGATTTGTCGCGGCCGCTCTGGCCTTCCCCCTCTCCGTCTGCCCGTTCCTGCTGCATGCGATCGGGAGCGGCCTGCGGATCGGAATCCTCGTCGGAGTTCTGCTGTTCCTGTTCTGTGACGGGCTGCTTTTTCAGCAGCCGGCGCAGGGCTTCGTCACCGTCAGCGGGCTTGCGCTGCCGGCGGCCGGAATTCTTGTCGTCGCTGGCTCCGGCTTCGTTCCCCGGATCATCTCCCTGGTCGTTGCGCTGGTCGGCGGCATCTTTCGGCTGGGCCAGCGCGGGGTCGGACCGTTCCCGCCCCGGCTGCGGCTGATCGTCCCGGTTTTCACCGACTTGCGGTTCATGGGGTTCTTTCTCTTTCCCATCCGGGTTGTTCGCGGGGTCGGCGCGCTGCAATTGCTCTTCCTGGACCTTCTTATCTTCGGCCAGCAGTTTCTCGGCTTCTTCGGCACTGACGGGCTTATCGATGGTGATATTGACTGCCGTCGTGTTGGTCCGGTTGGCCGTGGGCTGCTTATTGTCTTTGGCTTCGATCCAGATCTGGATCTTTTCGCCCTGCTTCAGCCGCAACGGCTCGAGGCGGAAGTCGTATCTCCCTGCGATCGTTCTGGCGGGCAGGCCGTCTTCGAAAAGCTTGACGTCCTGATTGAACAGCGAATCGCCTCCCCGCGTCCCGCGCAGGATCACTGAGCGGACTTTGAAGTCGGGATCAGAAGCCTGAACCGCCAGGGGAATGACGGCGTTGGCCGGGCGGACGAGATCGCCCGTGGGATCGAGCAGGGCCACGTCGGGGCGCTGATCGGGGCGGATCCGCAGGGCATACTGCGTCGGGTCGGAATCGATCTCGTCTTTTCGCTGATCTTCAGTTCTCACCCGGATGTGATAGTAACGGGGGGCAGTGCCGTCTCTGCGAAACTCGAGCTTCCACGAGCAGGTCAATGCTGTTCCGTCCGCGACCTGCATCGAGATGTCTTCGCCTTGTCCCCCTTTTTCGTCCGAGTCGGTCATCACGATCCAGGCCCGCGCGACCTTCATATTGGCGGTCGCTTTGACGGTGACAATCGTCCCTTCCCAGCCGTCGATGTCGCCGCCCGACGTGGTTTTGTCGCCGAGTTCGGTGTACTTCGGGAAGACGTACTGCACTTCATCGACGCGGGCGCTCGGCGGCTGGATCACGTTCAGCGCGAAGTCGGTGGTGCGGGCGTCTCCGGCGACGATCCGATACGTCAGGCTCTGCAGCAGGCCCTTGCCGTTCTCGCCGTTGAGCTCGCCCACAAACTTTTTGAGCCCCGGCGATTCCCGCCGCATCCGCACCGGCTCGTCGACGTACTTGTGGTCGGCGGTGGTGAACAGAATGTGCGCCTGGTCGGCCTCTTCGCCATCCACCTCGGCGGTGATCAACTGCCGCGTCCGCGCCGGCACATCTTTGCTGCCCGGATCGACGTCACTGATCATCGTCTTGGTGGCGACGGGAACCGACGACGTGGGCAAAAGGGCCCGCCGCACCGAAACGAACACGTTTTTGGGAGACCAGAAGATGTACACCGCCGCGACGACGACGACCCCCAGCAGCACATACGCGGTCCTGAGCAGCGGCCGGTGGTCGACCGCTTCTTCGACGTCGATGTGCGACAACTCGACCGCCGCCCGTTTCTGCATCGACTTCAGCACGACCGGCGCCGATTCGGCGTTCGCCAGCTTCACGTCGACGAAATTCACCAGGTTGCTCTGCAGCTTGGGGTCGGACTTTTCGATGACCCGCGCGGCATACAGCGGGTGCACGTGCTTCAGGAGCGGCAGGACGACGCGCCACACCAGCGTTCCCACGACGACGGCCATCACGCCGGTCAGCAGGACGACTCTCGCCGTGTAACCGAATCCCCCGTCGATGATCCACTGATCGCAGACGACGAAGGCGAGCAGGTAGCCGACGACCCCAACGGCCAGCGCCATCACGGTCGTCAGGATGTCGGTCCGCTTGACGATGGCCCGCGTCTTTTCGAGCTGGAAATCGACATACTCCTCATATTCGACATAGTTCCTGGAATCAGGAGCACGCGACTGCGAGGGGGCGGCCATTGTCAGAATCCTTCAAAACAAGCCCAGAACGACGACCGCCGGCGGAAAAGAGATGCAAAGCGCGCACGCCGACCACGCTATTCTACCAATTATAGACGCTGCCGGGTCAAGGAAAGTTCAATAACTTCCGGTCTCCGGACCTGCCGTGCAGCGCCATTCAAAGCTGTTTCACCGGCTGTTTTTTGAACATCTGTCTACCTACGGCCTGAAATGCAGTTTTCCCGGTTCGTTAGCGCAATCTTCATCTGCATTAAAACGGAATTGTTGCGGCTTCCTTACGGCTTTGTTCTAATATGTTGCCGTCGGAACCGGAAAAAACGGGCCCTTCGATCGGAACGCCGTGGAGGCTTCTTCGCCTTCGCGCCTGCGAACGGCCTGCCTGGAATCTATCGGAGAACCGCGTTTGAACTGAGAGACAATCCTGTCGTTTCGCGTCAGTCTGAAAAAAGGGCCTTTTCATGACGATCCTGAATCCGCTGCGCCGCTGGAAATGTTCGCTGCTTGCTTGCCTGGAGTACGGTCGGCGGAAGCGCCTGCGAAAACGCAAAAGCGCGGGATTGGGGTGGGTCGAAGGACTCGAAACGCGAGCGCTGCTCTCGGCGGCCGTCGTTCAATTCGATGTCAGTTCCGTACTCAATGCCGACGTCGTGGTCAACCGGCTCAACGGCGTCACGGACACCACACAGACGTCGATCGACAGGCATAACAACTCCGAAAACTACAGCCTGCTGACACAAACGGCGGCAGTGGCCCTCAAACCTGCGGGCGCTACGGCAAATGGCCTGCCGGACAACGGCTTTATTTCGGCCAACGCCTTCCATCCCGATGCACAGTTGGCCGTCAGCAATGCCAACGACGGCAACAACGCGCGCGTGTCGGACTCTGCGTTCGATTTCACGCTGAACGTACCGCAGAGCCATTATCAGGAAATTCACGTTTTCCTGACGGCCGGTCACGGGTCGGCACCGTTCCAGCTCACTTTGAATTACAGCGGTGGCACGGCAGTCACGTCCGCAACCACGGTCGTCCCGGACTGGATGAATCCTGTCGTCGATTCTCAATCGACGTACAATCTCGTCACAGGGATGGATCGAGAGAAGGCCGATCTGACCGGTTACGACGATGCGAATCGGGCGACCATTTTCGGCTTCCGTTTCGCAGCGGATCCCAACAAGACTCTGCAAAGCATCACGCTCACACCGGTCAACAGTGAGAACTCCGGCCGGCTCGTGTTCTTCGGGGCGGCCGGGGTTCTGTCCAATAGCGCGCCGGTCCTGAGCGCCATTCCCGATCAGAACATCAACGAACAGAGCACGCTGACGGTTGTCGCTCACGCGACCGATCCCGATGGCAATGCGCTGGCCTACAGCCTCGATGCGGCTCCGTCCGGGGCGACGATTAATTCGTCCACGGGCGTATTGTCCTGGACACCCACCGAGGCCCAGGGCCCGGGCAGCTACACTGTGTCGATTCGCGTGACTGACAACGGAAGTCCTGCGCTCAGCGACGTCAAATCCTTTCATGTCACGGTGAACGAAACCAACATCGCCCCCACGCTGGTCAATCCGGGCGACAAGTCGGTCGACGAACAGACGCCGCTCAATTTCACGCTGTCGGCCTCTGATCCCGATCTGCCCCCCAATGTGTTGACGTACACAATCGCCAGCGGCGCCCTCCCGGGCATGTCGCTGAACCCCAACACCGGCGCATTTTCCTGGACCCCCGCCGAACAGCAGGACGGCGACGCGCTCGTCACTTTCTCGGTTTCCGACAACGCAGGCGGCTCGGATTCAAAGACGATCAGTATTCACGTGAATGACGTGAATCAGGCCCCGGTGCTGCATGTCTTCAATCCGCCGACTGTGGTCAAAACAACAACCCTGAATTTCCAGGTCGCGTCGGCGACCGACAGCGACTTTTTGGCGGGCATTCCCAACACCCTGTCGTACAGCCTGACGCAGACCGGCGGTCCGGCAAGCTCCGCCGCGACGATCGATTCGGCGACGGGCTTTCTCACCTGGACTCCCTCGGCAGACCAGGCCGCCGGCGACTACACGTTTGACGTCGCCGTCGACGACAACACCGGATCGTACAATTCCGTGGCCGTCGGGCAGATCACCGTCAAGGTCCATTCGGCGGGAATTGTCAACGGCGATCTGCTGGTCGTGGGGACGTCGCAGGCCGACGACATCTCGGTGCTCCCGGGCTCAGGGAGTGGAATCGTCGTGGCTGTCAATTCGGAAACCTACTCCTTCGACAGTACCGAGATCACCGGCGAAATCAGGGTGCTCGGATTCCCGGGGAGCGATACCGCCCAGGTGAGCGGCGCCATCAGCCATCCGTTCGACATTGAGGAAGGAACAGGCGCGGGCACGCTGATCGTGACGGCAACCGATGGCAGTGACGCCATCGTGCTGGAGGACGGCAGCCTGCTGATCGGCGGCACGTCGATTGAATTTGCCGGCGAAAGCAGTCTTGTGATTGATGCGCTGGGAGGCGACGACGAGGTGGCGATGAACGGTCACGCTGCCGTGTTTGACACAACAATCAACGGCGGAACCGGATTCGATCACTTTTCGGCCGCGCTGACGGGAGGCTTCGACTCTGTCCTGACTCTGCTGGAGATGGAATCGGCCGACATCACCGTTGACGGCGATTTCGCGGGCATTCTGACATCGGTCGAGGACCTCGACCACGCGCCGGGTTCCGGGGTGATCGATACTCTGACGGTGAATGGCTCGATTACTGTCGGCGCCGTTGTCGACGCCGGGGCGATCGATGTTCTGCACGTGACCGGCAATCAGGCCGGCAAGGTCATCGCCCATGGCGCCGGCACCATCGGCGACGTGACCGTCGGCGGGGACCTGACCGGCACCGGCGTGATCACGGCGGTGGAAGACTCGCCGACGAACGGCTCGGGGACGGTGGGGAGCGTGAGCATCGGCGGTGACTCGGCCGGCACGATCGACGTGGGG
>JACQFH010000306.1 GCA_016200145.1 Planctomycetia bacterium
ATTCGTCAGGATGAAACAGTCAGGCAGCCGAAAACCGTTTCTGAGGCGGGAAATAACGTCAAACGCATTTCTGCTTCAGAGCTTGTTCAGTGGTCTCGGCGGGTTGCCGAGTATCTACGGCAGCGATGCCCGAGTTGATTTGGTGGTGAGGATTTCCGTGTCGTCGACCCGTACAAACCAGTTTGAAACTCAGTTAAGCCGGGCCGCCCGGAGCGGTTTCTGGTATGAGTTTTATTTTTGGTATTCCTTCCGGGGATGTCGGGGCCCGACGAAGAGAGTGGAAACCTAACTCTCGCCAAACAAGCTGAATTCTCCAGGCCCTGAAATCCCCGCGATTTCAGGGCCTGATTTTTTTTGCCGCATCACGATTCATGAATGTCAGCATCGAAACGATCTTCCAAATCCGAAATTCGAATTCCTAAATCCGAAATGACTTGAGGTTCCTATGATCGTCGTAATGAAACCGTTCGCGTCCCAGGCCATGATCGACCGCATTCTGAAGCGCGTCGAGAGCCTGGGGATGAAGCCCCACGTGATTGTCGGCGTCGAACGCACCGTAATCGCCGCCACCGGAGCCGAACGCAACGGCGTTCAGGCCGAGCTCGAAGCTTGCGAAGAAGTGGAGAAAGTCATGCCGATTCTCGCCCCGTACAAAATCGCCAGCCGCGAAACGCGGCGCGAACCCACCGTCGTCAAGACCGGCAGCCTGACCGTGGGAGGCGGGCACATCGGGGTGATCGCCGGTCCCTGCTCGGTCGAGAGTGAAGAACAGATCATGCAGGTGGCGGCGCAGGTGAAAGAAGCAGGGGCCACGGCTCTGCGAGGCGGCGCCTTCAAGCCCCGCACCAGCCCCTACGCCTTCCAGGGCATGAAAGAGGCCGGCCTGGAATTGCTCGCGGCGGCGCGCGAATCGACCGGGCTGGCAATCGTCACCGAAGTCATGACGCCGCACCACGTCGACCTCGTCTGCCGCTATGCCGACGTCCTGCAGATCGGCGCCCGCAACATGCAGAATTATCACCTGCTGCAGGCGGTGGGGGAAACCCGCAAGCCGATTTTGCTCAAGCGCGGGCCCTCGGCGACGATGGAGGAATTCCTGCTCGCGGCTGAGTACATCCTCGACCAGGGGAACCACGACGTGATTCTGTGCGAGCGTGGAATTCGCACCTTCGAGACACACACGCGATTCACGCTCCCCCTGGCGACGGTTCCCTATCTGCGCGAAAAGACGCATTTGCCGATCGTCGTGGACCCGAGCCACGGCACGGGGATCGCCTCGCTGGTGCCTTCGATGTCGGCGGCGTCGATCGCTGCGGGGGCCGACGGCCTGATCATCGAAGTCCATCCGAACCCGTCGAAGGCGGTCAGCGACGGTGCACAAACCTTGACCCCGGCCGCCTTCGAAGCAACGATGCAAACCTGCCGCAAGATCGCGGAGGTGCTGGGGAAAACCATGTAAATGGCCGTCAACGCCACACCGCAGTACAAGAAAGCCGAAGAAGAGTACCGCCGCGCGCAGAGCGTGCAGGAACAGATCGAGTGCCTCGAAAAGATGCTCGTTCTGCTCCCCAAGCACAAAGCGTCGGAAAAGGTGCAGTCGGACCTGAAAACCCGGCTGAAAGACGCGCGGGCCGAGCTGGCTGCGGAAAAGGCGGCCCCCAAAAAAGTCGGGAAGACGTATCGCTTTCCCCGGCAGGGAGCGGGGCAGGTCGTTGTTCTGGGAGGGCCGAACGCCGGCAAGAGCCGGGTTCTGGCCGAGCTCACAAGCGCCAAGCCCGAAGTCGCCCCCTATCCCTTCACCACTCACGAGCCGCATCCCGGGATGATGCCCTGGGAAGACGTCTTCGTGCAGCTCATTGACACGCCTCCCGTCACCGACACGTTTTTCGAGCCGTATCTGCAGAATATCGTGCGTTCGGCCGACGGCGTCGTGCTGTGCTTCGACGGCAGCTCAGACAATGCGCCCGATCACACGGCCGAGGTGATCCGGCAATTTGAGCAGCGCAAGACTGTTCTCTCGCGGGAATCGGGGTTTGTCGAAGACGACCTGACGCAGGTCTGCGTGCAGACACTGCTTGTGCCGACGCGGGCCGACGACGCCGGGTGCGGCGACCGCGTCGCATTCTTCGAAGAAATGTTCCCGGGGCGATTCGCGACATTGCCGGTCGAGTTCGATCGGCCCGATTCAGTCGCCGCGCTGCGTGACGGCATCTACCGGATGCTAAATGTGATCCGGGTCTACACCAAAGCCCCGGGAAAACCGGCCGACTACAAATCGCCGTTCACGATTCCCGCCGGCGGCACGGTCGAAGACCTGGCCGAGAAGGTCCACAAAGACATTGCCGCCAGCCTGACGCATGCCCGGATCTGGGGGGCCGCCGTTCACGACGGTCAGAGCGTCGGCCGGGAACACGTGCTGGCGGATAAGGACCTGGTCGAATTGCACGGGGCATGACCGGTGACAACGCCACGCACGAATATTTGCCGGAAGATTGAAGACTTTTCTGCCTCCATGAGGCGAGAGACGCCGCCTATGGCTCATTCTTCGAGTTCGGCGTTTTGCCGGTGACTGTAAACCAGAGGCAGGGCAGGCCGACCGTCGCCAGGAGGAGAAGCGCGCGGCTGGCAGACGGACGACGGCGCATCGGATCGTCAGCCGGTTGTTTGTCCGGGAATGTCAATTCGTGAACCAGGTACGTCGAGATTCCCAGGAATACAAGTGCCGTGAAACCTCGAAAGGCATACAGAAACCGCTGAGGGTCGAGAATCGCCAGCACCCCGAATGCCAATCCGTGCAGGATCACCATGGCGGTGACAACCTTGAATGGATTCACTCCACTCGCCCACAATGGCACCGCAAGTCCGAAGACCAGGATCGGTGAAAGCAGCCAGAAGGACTTTGAACTCGTCATGGTCCAAATAAGCCCTCTTTGCTACGCCAACGCTTTCTCGATCACCTTGCGGTTGCCCTCGACACCGGTCAGGCGCTGGTCGAGGCCCTGGTAGAAGTAGCTGAGCTGCTTGTGATCGAGCCCCATCAGGTGCAGGATCGTGGCGTGCAGGTCTGAGACGTGGCAGCGATCGTCGACCGCGCGGAAGCCCAGCTCATCGGTGGCCCCGATCGCCTGGCCCCCTTTCACGCCGCCGCCGGCCAGCCACATGGTGAATCCGTACCAGTCGTGGTCGCGGCCCGGCTTGCCCAGACCTTCGCTCGTCGGCGTGCGGCCAAATTCGCCCCCCCAGATCAAGAGCGTGTCATCCCACAGGCCCGAGCGCTTCAGGTCGGCGATCAGTGCGGCGATCGGCTGGTCGGTCTCGCCCGCGTGCAGCTTGTGATTCGCGATGCAGTTCGTGTGCCCGTCCCAGGTGTCTTCGATATGACCGCCCCCCGAGTAGAGCTGCACGAAGCGCACCCCGCGTTCCAGCAGCCGCCGGGTGATCAGGCATTTCCGTCCGAAATCGGAAGTGATTCTTTCATCGAGGCCGTACATGCGGCGCGTCGCGGCGTCTTCGTTGTCGAGATTGACGACTTCAGCCGCTGCGGTCTGCATCTGATAGGCCAGCTCGTAGGTGTAAATCCGGGCGGCCAGCTCGGATTCCGCCGGACGTTCGCGGAGGTGCTCGCGATTGAGGCGTGCCAACAGGTCGAGCGATTCTCGCTGCGTCCGCGGCCCCACGCCGGCCGGGGTCGCCAGGTCGAGCAGCGGCGAGCCGGTGCTGCGGAACAGTGTCCCCTGGAACGCCGCGGGCATGTAGCCCGCCGTCCAGTTCGAGGCGCTGCCGATCGGCCCGCCGCGCGGGTCGGTCATTACGACGAAGCTCGGCAGGCTCTCGGTCTCGCTTCCCAGGCCGTAACTCAGCCACGATCCCAGCGCCGGCTTGCCGATGATCACGTTGCCGGTGTTCATCTGCAGGCAGCCCGAGGCATGGGCCGCCGTGTCGGCGTGCATCGAGCGGATGACGCACAGGTCGTCTGCGTATTTCGAGAGGTGCGGATACAGGCTGCTGATTTCGAGCCCGCTTTGACCGTACTTGCGAAATTCAAAAGGCGAGGCCATCAGGTGGCCGATGGGACGGCCATTCGAACCGACCTGAATGCCCGCCGCCGGCGTGTACGACGTGCCGTCGAAGCGTTTCAGCTCGGGCTTGGGATCGAACGTGTCGACCTGGCTGGGGCCGCCGTTCATGAACAGAAACACGGCCCGTTTGGCGCGCGCGGGGAAATGCGGCAGCTTGGGGGCCAGCAGGTAGTTCGCGTCTTTGGCGCCGGGCGCAGCGCCGGCCGCCAACGCTTGCTTTGCGAAGAATCCGTCGCGGGTCATCAGGTCGACCAGCGCCAGACCGGCGAACCCGCCTCCCACCTGCCACAAAAACTCCCTCCGCGTCTGTCCGCAGGGAGTGTGGTTGGGAACGAAGCGTTGAGCGATCTGTCGCATGTCGTGCAGTTCTGGAAGACATCCACGTGAACTCGCTGAATGCTCAGTATTATCGCAAAGCCCCGTCACCGCGAGCAACCCCACGCGCAGATGCACCCGCGCAAGTCAGCGATGTTTCGCCGGAGACGCGCCCGCCGGCGTTCTCGCGCGTGAAGTGCCCGGCGCCTCTCACGATTGGCGTGTTACAAGATCCCGCAACGTCTGCATGTTGATCGCGTCAAGCTGCTGGCCGCCTTCTTCGCCCTTGGGGGTTTCGAGATACATCGGCACATTGGCGAAGCGCGGGTCGTTGAGCAGGTGTCGAAAGGGCTCGAGGCCCAGTTTGCCCGCGCCAATTCTGGCGTGCCGATCGACCCGGCTTCCCTGCTCGCGGACGCTGTCGTTCAGATGAAAGGCGCGAATCCGGTCGATCCCCACGACGCGATCAAACTCAGACATCGTGGCAGCGTAATCCTGGGCGGTGATGATGGGGTAACCCGCCACGAAGATGTGGCACGTGTCGACGCACACGCCGATCCGCTCGGAGGCGGCAACGTCGCCGGCGATCCGCGCCAGGTGCTCGAAGCGGTGGCCCAGGTTGCTCCCCTGCCCGGCGGTCGTTTCGAGCAGCGTCAGCGTCTTGAATCCAGCCGTCCGCTGGTGGGCCTCATCGAGCGCGGTGACGATCCGCGCCAGTCCTGCCTCTTCCGACGAATCGACAAACGCTCCCGGGTGCATGACGACGCCGATCAACCCGAGCGCCTCGGCCCGCTCCAATTCGACCGTGAAGGCATCCCGCGACTTCTGCCACAGATCGTCTTTCGGGCTGGCGAGGTTGATGAGGTAACTGTCGTGCGCGACAGGGAGCTTGACGTCGGTTTTTTTCAACGCCGCCTGAAAATCGTCGATGTCGGATTGAGAGAGGGGCTTGGCTTTCCACTGGTTGTTGTTTTTCGTAAAAAGCTGGACGACATCCATGCCGAATTCGGCCGCCGCCTCGACGGCCTTGTAATATCCGCCGGCGATTGACATGTGCGCGCCGAGCAAGGGCATCATTGACTCCCGTGTTTCTGATTCCTGCCAAATAATCCGACGAGCGGTGATCTGTGACGAAGAATCTCGCTGCACTCGAATCGGTGCTGTTCGCCACAAGAGACGGTGTGAAAGCGTGTGATGCTATCAATCAACTGAGCAAGCACGCCCAGGAAGGGAGTGGGCAGGCCAGACAACTGCTGGCCCGCTATATCAGTGATGGCCCGATCGACCACATGCGGGAACACGCCTGCTCTTGCCTGGCGCACGCAATCATGCAACCCCAAGCCGAGTTCGCTGCACTTTTTCTGAATGGACTGGCAGTCCCAGACCTTCGATACTGGAGTATTCTGGGGTACGTCAAGTCTGCCGGGAAGTCTGCCTTCGAGCGACTTGTGAAAATGGCAGACGATAAACGCCTCCCAATTGAAGACCGGGCCCATGCTGTCAAGTGTCTGGCGACGTTCAGCAAACAACCATTCGACCGGCACTTGCCTGCCGGTCCAGGGCACTGCACGCGCAATTTGGGACGCCACATCGAACCGAACCTCCTTGCCAAACGGCGAGAAGACGGCGTAAGATTTGACTGGGAAAAGTGCGCTGTTCATACCGGAAATTGAGATGGGAAATTGGCCAATATTGCTGGCGGCCGTCGTGCTGCTGATTGTGGCGGCGGCGCTGGTTCGCAAACCGCTCAAGGCGTGGCGCGAGCGGCACGAGGCCGATCGAGCTCGGGGCGATTTCCGCAGGCAGCGCGAGGTCCTGGAAGCCAAGTTTTTCGATTTGGCCGCCGCGTCGGGAAAGCCTCGCGGATTGCGCTGGGTCGACTGCGACTGGCTCGAATCGGTCACGTTTGCCCGGGACCGGCAGTCCGGATTGCTGACGGCCTTTGTGGCCGTCAACATCCGCTTCGAAGCCATCGAGGGGGGAGACATGGAAGACGTCGCCGCCGTTGGCAACATTCGCGATGCCGCCGCCGTGTTCCACTACCAGAACGGAAACTGGGGCACCGGCGGGCGGGCCCTGTTCAACATGAATCCCGACGACGCCCTGGAGCGTCTTGTAGCCCAGTTCGAACCTGTGCCGCTTGCTAAATAAGCGGGCGAGCCAGCCATTGGAAACAGGTTGGCGTGCCACAGAAAAAAATGAGCCACGGATGAAACACGGATTGAACACGGATCAGACGAACTTTTTTGAAATTCCGTGTTTCATCCGTGGCCCAATGAACATTTCAAAGCAGTTTTGCATTTTCTCATTCGGAAGCAGAAATCAAATGAAGCGCTTTAAGATTCGATCGCTTACAATCTTGCTCTCCGGGCTCGTGCTAGGCCTGTCTGTCCTTGCGCCAGTCTATTCCGGCGACGCCGTCGTCGAGGCGCAGGGACGGCTGCTGAATGATATCAAGTACCTGTCTTCCGATGACCTCGAAGGGCGCGGCGTGGGGCTCAAGGGGCTCGATACCGCCGCCGACTACATTCGCGACCAGTTCTCGAAAGCCGGGCTGAAGCTTGATTCAGTGAGCGGCGGCCCGTTTCAGACTTTTACAATGAGCACGGGCGCCGTGCTCGGCCCCGTGAACACGCTCGAGCTCATCGGTCCGGAAGGCAAAAAGGTCTCGCTCGTTCTGAACACCGATTTCGTGCCACAATCGTTCGGCGGAGCCGGCGCCTTCACTGGCGACCTGGTGTTTTGCGGTTACGGCATTGAAGCGGGCGACAAAAACTTCGACGAATTCGCCGGTATCGACCTCAAAGGCAAAGTTGCCATTATCATGCGCAAGGTGCCGCAGCAGGGTCATCCGAACCCGGTGTTCAACGCGTCCGGGCGCGGGGCCATGTCGCCGCACGCCGAACTGCGAACCAAGCTCGACCGGGCATTCGACAAGGGGGCGGCCGCCGTACTGTTCGTCAACGACCCGTACACGGGGCGCCGCGAGCTGGAGCAGGCCAAGAAGGCTGTCTCGGGGCTGGCGGAAAATGTGGCCACGGCAGCCGTGGAATTCGAGGCCGCCGATCCCAAAGACGTTGAAAAGACGGCCGCCGCGCGCAAGACACTCTCTGAAGAAGTTGCGAAATACAAGGCAGGCAAAGGGCATCTCAGCGATTCAGAGCCCGATCTCCTGATGAAGTTTGGCTATTTCAGCGACGACGCCGTCCGCAACGTGCCGGTGCTGCACATCACGCGGGCCGCGTGCGACCAGGCGCTCAAGGCGTCGCTTAACAAGACCCTCGCAGACCTCGAAGCCGAGATCGACAAGGATTTCAAACCCAAGAGCGCCCCCGTCACAGGTTGGGCGGCTGGGGGCGTCTTGTCGATCGAGCGCAAGCAGGCGCTGGTCAAAAATGTCGTCGGCGTTCTCGAAGGGTCGGGCCCGCTCGCCGACGAAACGGTCGTCATCGGAGCGCATTACGACCACGTGGGGCGCGGCGGCAAGGGCTCGTTCGTTCCCAACACCAATGAAGTTCATAACGGGGCCGACGACAACGCCTCGGGCACTGTGAGCCTGCTGGAAGTCGCCCGCCGGCTGGCCGCCCGCAAAGACAAGTTGCCACGGCGGGTCGTGTTTGTCGCCTTCACGGGCGAAGAGATGGGGCTGTTCGGATCGGCACGGTACACGAAAGAGCCGATCTTTCCCCTCGAAAAGACGATCGCCATGCTCAATATGGATATGGTGGGCCGGCTGCGTGACGACAAGCTGACCGTCTTCGGTGCCGGGACTTCGCCGATCTGGGACGACATGCTGAAACGCGTTGCGAAAGACGCTCACTTCGAACTGAGTCTCAAGCCCGAAGGCATGGGGCCCAGCGACCACCAGTCGTTCTTCATGAAGCAGATTCCCGTCCTCCACTTCTTCACCGGCACGCACGGTGATTACCATCGCCCCTCAGATGACTGGGACAAGATCAATATCCCCGGCACAGAACGGATCGTACAGCTTGTCGAGAGAGTTGCCGTGGAAGTTGCCAGCCTGCCCCAGCGGCCCCAGTACATTGCCGTCAAGGGGACGGCCCAGATCGAAGAGCGCCAGGGGAGCCGTCCCTATTTCGGCAGCGTTCCCGATTTCGGCAGCGACAAACCCGGTTACCTGCTAAGCGGCGTCGTGCCCGGCGGCCCGGCGGAAAAAGCGGGTCTCAAGGCAGGCGACCGGATCGTGCAACTCGGCAAGAGCAAGGTCGAGAATCTTTCGGATTTCGACCTTGCCCTGCGGGGTTTCTCGCCCGGCGAGACGGTGGAAGTCACAGTTGTCCGCGGCGACGAGCGGGTCGTGCTGAAAGTCGTGCTCGACAAGCCGCGCGGCGGGTAGCCTCCTAAACGACGATCTCGTATCCCTTGCGCTGCTCGCGGGCCACCCAGGTGGCGGCGTCCTTGTCACCGACGATCTGCTCTTTCTCGGCATCCCATTCGATCTTGCGCCCCAGCCGGATGGCGATGTTCGCCAGGTGGCAGGTCGTCATCGACCGGTGGTGCGTGTAGACGTCGGAGATCGGCTGCGTGCGATCTTTGATGCATTCGAAGAAGTTGCCCATGTGGCTTCCGGGCTTTTTTCCTTTGTAAAGCTTGGTGATTGCGTCCTCGGGCAGGGGATTGCTCTTGAGGTCCTCCACCGGTTTGCCCGTAATTTTCCCGCGATTGACGAACAGCCGACTTTCCGTTCCTTCGAACAGAATCCCGTTGTCCCCTTCGCTGGAAATCACCATTTCGATGTCATTGGGGAACTGGAGCGAGACGTTGAATGTTGTCGCGGCGTTGTAACGGTCGTCCTGGGTCGGATGGCCGTCCTTGAGCGGTACCGGGTGGTTGGCGGTTCCCTGGATCGAGAGGGGGCCTGATTTGTCCATGCCGATTCCCCACTGGGCGATATCGACGTGGTGCGCGCCCCAGTCGGTCATCTTGCCCCCCGAGTATTCGTACCACCAGCGGAATTCATAGTGCGTTCTCGACTCGCGGTAATTGCCGTTATTACCGTACTTGCCCGAACGATACGGCGTGAACGGCGCCTGTCCCAGCCACATGTCCCAGTTGAAACCGAGCGGGACTTCGGCCGTCGGTATCGTATCGCTGCTGGGGGCGCCGTTGATCCCGCACGTGACCTTCTTCACCTTTCCGATGCGACCGGCTTGAACGAGCGCAATGGCGGTCAGAAAGAACTGCGGGGTTTCGGCGTTCCCCATTTCGCTGCGCTGCTGCGTGCCGACCTGGAACACGCGCTTCGTCTGGTCGAGCACCTTGATGATCTGTTTGCCTTCGTCGATCGTCAGCGTGAGGGGCTTTTCGCAGTAGACGTCTTTGCCCGCCTTCATGGCCTCGATGGCGATCTTCGAATGCCAGTGATCGGGGGTGACAACTGAAACCACGTCGATGTCTTTGCGATCGAGGATCTTGCGGTAATCTTCGTACATCGCGATCTGCCGGTCGATTCCCCGCTTTTCCTGGTCTTTGCGGACGATTTCCTGTCCCAGCCGGACGTTGCAGACGTCGACGTCGCATACCGCGGCGATTTCACCGAACTGCATCAACCCCTGGACGATTCCGCCCCGCCACCGGTCCCCCACCCCGATGCACCCCACGACGGGCCGTTCGCTGGCGGCATAGAACCCCAAGGCCCGGCTGCTTTCGGCCGTGAACCAGTACGGGTACGACGCACCGGCCAGTGCGGCCAGCGAACTGGTCTTGAGGAAGTCGCGACGATTCGACGATCGGCTGTGCATGAAGATGCTCCTGAAAGCAAGCGAGGGGGCGTAGAGATTGGGAAATGTCGATTTGAAGTGCCGTGGGACGGGACCTGAACGATACCAACCAGTCTACAGGGGGGAAACCGGCTAGACAAACGACCCGCGTGTGATCGGCCCTGACTTGAGCCTTGGACCGGAAATTCGTCTCGGTCGCGGCCCGGGCACTGCCAGGTGCAAGCCGCCATGCACCGAGCTACAATGGCAGTCTTTCCACCGGTCATCGACAAGCCCCTGAGTTGCCATGTTCCGCGTTTCGCAACAGATCGATTTCTGTTACGGGCACCGCCTCTTGAATTACGAAGGCAAGTGCAAGTATCTGCACGGGCACAATGGGCGGGCCGTGATCTCTCTGGAGGGGGAAAAGCTCGACGAGCGGGGGATGCTGGTCGATTTCACCGACATCAAGCGAGTCATCCGCAGTTGGATCGACAGTTCGCTGGATCACTGCATGATCCTGCACCAGGCCGACCCGCTCCTACCGCTGTTTCAGCAGCACAAGCAGCCGGTGTACGTGATCCCAAGTAACCCGACCGCCGAGAATATCGCGCGGCTGATCTTCGAATACGCGCAACAACAGGGGTTTCCCGTCGTGGATGTCACGATGTGGGAAACGCGAAACTCCTGCGCGACGTACCGGAAGCCACTGGGGTCGTCGTAACGGAGCGACAGCGGGGCACTGCCCCGACGGAATTCTCGCGAATTCCGCTACCCGGCCGCATCGCCGAACGTGCGGCGGATCTTGCCAGCGCGCAAATTAAAGGCCCTCGGAAAAAATTTCCCTGGAAAGCGCGGATTTTACCTTGCGGGGAATGAAACTGCAGTGTGGGTCGAACTGCAGTTGGGGCACCCTCACAATCCGAACTTTCCAGCGAAACACTCTTCCCGAGGGCCAGGCTGGGCATTTTGTCGGCCGATTGCTCGGCCTATCTCACTTGCCTGTATGGCAAGCTCCTCTCGATGAAAAAAATAACAATGCAATGACCGTGCCATTCGATCCCGCGAAGTGAACCAAACTCATCCGATATCGAACGCTTTGCGAGTTGAGTGTTTGGAAATCCTGCGTTTTTGCCTTCAATCTTCGAAATGAATCCCTGATTCCAATCTGCGGAGGATTGAAGAAAGCAGGGTAATCAGCGACAATGGGTAACAGAATGTCGGCGCCGACGAGGCGATTTCGGCGCCGAAAACCAATATAATTGATGTTGTCGGCGCTGATCAGGGCATTCGAAATGGATCTTCAAAGGCGAACCGAAGCGGGCCGATGGCTGTTGGCATCGATTGGCGTCTCAATCGTGTTGTACTGCTTGACCGTCCTGGGATTCGTGGCGACGGCACCGGATTTGGGTCTGCGATGTCTTCTGGTCAGCAGCCCGGCAAGTGGAAGTGCTGGATCAACGAGAGGTCTGGAGATTCGCCAGATCACCCGCGAGGCGGCAGCCGGAATTCTCGAGCGGGAGCAGGATTTGGGCAGCGGGCCGCGTGCCGGGGACCGGCTGCTCGAAATCGACCGGAAGCCTGCGCACACCTTTGCGCATTTCGCCGCCCGGCTTTTCGATCTTCGCGGCATTCAGCCGTTTGGGCCCAAAATCGACGACGACGCGAACTTTCGTGACCAGGGGAAACGTTTGCCGACAGTCTTCGCCAAGGGAAACGACGTGTTCGTCGAGGTCAGGTTCCTTCACGACGGTCAGGAAATGCGGTCGTGGCTGCCGTTGCAGTCTGTACCCTGGCAGGACATCGGTCTCACGCTCGTCTGGTTCCTGCTCGAGTTCGGAATCCTGGCTGTCGGCGCCCTGGCGTTCTGGGCACGGCCGTTCGATCAGCAGGCGCGGGTCTTCTTCGCGATGTGCCTGGTCGGTTTGGGAGGATTCGTGGGGGGCTATCACTGGTGGATGATTGCCGGCAGCCTGTGGCTGACGGTGCCGTTCATGGTCTGCGCCATGCTCGTGCCGGTCATCACGCTCCACTTTTTCCTGGTCTATCCGGAGCCGAAGGTCTTCTTTGCGCGACATCCGCACCAGTCGTTGTGGGCGGTGTACGGCGTGCCTGCGTTTTCGATGGTGGCCCTGGTGGGGCTCGCGGTGCATTCGATCTGGATCACCGATCAGGTATCCGTCGAGGGTTACCAGGAAAGCATTCTCTCGGTACTGAATGAAGGCATCTACATCTATCTGGGGACCGCCGCGGCATACTTCCTGGCGACGCTGGTCGCGCTGGCGGCCAGCTTCTTTACGACGCGAAACGCGGTGTTGCACAACCAGGTGAAATGGATCCTGTGGGCCGCCCTGATCGCCATGCTGCCCGTCGGGTACTCGCTGTCGCTGGCGTATTTTGAGAAAGAGAAATTTGCACTGGGCGCTGCGAGCCTGCCGATGTTCGTCGCCAGCATCCTGTTCATGCTGGCGTACGCCGTCGGAATCATGCGGCACAAGCTGATGCTGGTAGATGAAATTCTGTCGCGGGGCATGGTGTACTACATGCTCAACCTGGCGGTGACGATTGGCTTCAGCCTGGCGATCGCCGCGGCGAGCCTGGCGGCGATGTACCAGCACAATCAGGTGGCGCGACACGCGGCCATTGTCGTCGTGCTGGTCGTCGTGGCTGTGCTGCTCTTGAATTGGTCGCGCGATCGCCTCCAGCGGCTCATCGACCGCAAATTTTTCCGCGAAAAATTTCAGCTCGACCGCGCGCTGCAGCGGATGAATCAGGCCGCCGGTGGCTTGGGCGACCCGAATGCGCTCGCGCAGCGGATGCTGGCCTCGTGCCGCGAGCTGCTGGGGGTCGACCGGGCCGCGCTGTACCTGCGCGACGCGGCGGCAGGGGTCTTCCGCCTGATTGCTGCCGACGGCATGGCCCATGCGCCCTTCTCGTTCTCGTCCGACGCAGAACTGCTGGGGCTGATGCACGAAGACGGCAGCGTGCAGCGCCGCGATTCCGAAAACGAATCGGCGCCGCCTCAGCAACTGCTGCAGGAGCTGGACGTGGAGCTGGTCCACGCCCTGGAAGTCGACGGGCAACTCGCCGGCGCCCTGTTCCTGGGAACCAAACACAGCGGCGCCCGGTACACGGCCGAAGACCTGGCGCTGCTCACGACGCTCGGGCAGATCACAAGCGTCGCGCTGCACTCTGCGCGGGTGCACCAGGCGGTGGCGCGGTTGAACGTCGATCTGCAGCTCAAGGTCGAAAAAATCACCGAGCAACAGCGACTGATTTCGATGCTGCAGGCAGAGATTACGTCGCGGCAGCAGGTGGCGCCGGCGGCGGAAGCCGCCACTCCGTTCCGCCGCGACTTCATTAAGGGCAGCCCTGCACGACAACAGCCCGCGGCAAAAGGGACCCCTGATCAGCGTGCATTGCGGCGCACTTTCGTCAGGACTGCTCGAAAGCGAACTGTTCGGGCACGTCAAAGGGTCTTTTACGGGCGCCCATCGCGACAAGATCGGCCGGTTCGAAATGGCCAACGGCGGAACGCTGTTTCTCGACGAGATCGGTGACCTCTCGCTCGATACGCAGGTGAAGCTGCTGCGCGTGCTGCAAGAACGCGAATTCGAGCCGGTCGGCGGGGTCCGCACCGTGCACGTCGACGTGCGGGTCATTGCCGCAACGCACCAGAATCTTGAAAAGCTGATCACCGAGGGCCGATTCCGCGAAGACCTGTTCTACCGGCTGAATGTGATCAGTATCGTCCTGCCTCCCTTGCGGGACCGGGCCGACGACATCATCGAACTGGCCCTGTTCTTTCTGAATCGGGCTGCCGAGCGGGCCGGCAAACGCATTACGCATCTGGCCGACCCGGTGATCGAGGCCCTCAAGCGCCATCCGTGGCCCGGCAACATCCGCGAGCTGGAAAACGCGATCGAGCGATCGGTTGTCATGTCGGAAGCCCAGGAAATCCGGCTGATTGATCTGCCCGCCGAGATCGTGTCGGCGACTGGACGGCCGGTGAAGGTCATCGAGACCAAGCCGCTCCATCCCGAGGCGAGTCCCTCCCGCTCGGTGAACGAAGCAACACTGCCGGATGTCATCGTGGGCAAGTCGTCGTCTGCCGAGTTTCCGCACGAACAGCAATCGCTGGTCGCGGCGCTGGCCCGCGCCGGCGGCAACAAGGCCGAAGCTGCCCGGCTCCTGGGCATTCCGCGGAGCACACTCTTCAGCCGGCTCAAGAAGTACGGCTTTGAATGAAAGGCACTCCATGTTCCACATCAACGTCTGGCTCACCGTGAAAGACCCGGCGAACGTCGAGACCGTGGCGGGCCTCCTGGGGCGGCAGGTGGCGCTCACGCGTGCCGAGCCCGGCTGCGTGCGCTTCGACGTCTACCACTCACTGGCCGACGCCCGGCGGTTCCTGCTGGTCGAGTGCTGGCAGGAAAAGAAAGACTGGGAAACGCACCGCACGGCCAAAGCCTTCACCGAAATCTACGCCCCCCAGGTCCTACCCCTGGTTGATCGGGAGCCGCACATCTCGACGCTCGTCGAGTAACAGAAAAAGGCCCGTCTTCTTGCGAAGGCGGGCCTTTTTTTCCGGGAAAAAATTACGGCTGGTGTCGTCGCGCCGACCAGGCTGGTGCAGCTCTTTCCCTGGCTGCGGGCCAGCCTGTACCTGTGGCCGGCGCGAATTCGCCAGCCGGGACAGGCTAGGCGAGTTGTTTTCTGCGGCCGACGAGGGTCCGAATCCGTTCGGCGAGCAGAGCGACGTCGAACGGCTTGCGGAAGGTCTCGTTGAAGACCGAGCGGTCAAACCCGCTCGAATTGTCTTCGTCGCTCAAGAGGCCGACGAGCACCGTTTCGGTGTATTCGGCGTTCTTGCGAAGGTTCTGGGCGATCATCACGGCTTCGTTGCGGCCCATCATGAAGTCAATCACGACGCAGTCGGGGTGTAGCGATTCAGCCTGGATGCCGGCTTCGAAACCGCTGTTCGCGAAGTCGAGTTTGAAGGTGTCGGCGCCCATCTGGTCTTTGAGGCCGTTGCGGATGCCGGTTTCGGCGCCCACGATCAGGATCTTGCCGACTGCTTCGTCTTCAAGTTCACCGAGCGGCATCCCGTGTTCCTTGAGGAACCGGATGAGGTGCTCTCGGGGAATCCGGCGGTCCTGGGAACCGGGGATTCGATATCCGCGCAGCCGGCCCGAATCGAACCACTTGCTGACTGTGCGGGGGGCAACTTTACATATCTTAGCTACCTGTCCAGTAGTAAAGATCGTTTTCATGGCAGGCTCTCCAGACTATTTCTGTCTAACAGGGCAGAGGATTGCGGGTCCTCTGGAGAAACGCTTCTACCACGTTGGTCGGCAGTCCATGCCTAGTGGTCCTCTTGGCGAACCACCGTGGTCTTGGGTCGAAGCGCGTCTCGGGTTTCGAAGACGGCTGTTGGTTTTGTCGCCTCAGCGGTCTGTCGCCATACGTTGGCGGGGATCGAGCGGGTAAACGAACGACGTTCGAAAGTGCACTGGAACGCCGCTGGCGACACCTCCTGCCGCGGACCGCATGATTGCGGCCGGGAACTCGGCGTCGAAACGGCGCCGGAGGGAGGGGCAGAGTGCCTGCAAATAGACATCCCCGCACAATACGTGTGGTGTGTCTTTTGAAATGGCTGACGCCCCCCTTCCGACTCTCGACGGCTAAAGCTTCCAATCGGCGAATGCACCGTTCGCAAGGCGTGGATGCATTCTTAGTCTTATTACAGCTCTAACCGTCTACCGTATTTTTTCGATCCGCGGGCCATGCTGACTTTAGGTTCTTTGGCACGAACGACCGTGGCAGCGTGGGAGTTCCGTCAAATCCGGCTGTGCCGGTTGAGCCGCGGTGGGCCGGTCAGATCGCAGATAACCAATAGTCCCACCAACAGTTGCGCCGATTTCGGATCGTCGGCGCGGCGCGACGCCGGCCTTCTTCACAAAATCCTCACGACGAGGCTGCGAAGATTTCAGGCAGCGGTCGTGGCTTCGGCGGGGGACGGCCCGGCAGCGGGAGTCTTGAAGTGGCCGTCTTCAGAAATGTCTTCGAACCGTACTGACATCCGCTTGGAAACCCCTGCCTCCTCCATTGTGACGCCATAGAGGACGTCGGCGCCGGCCATCGTCCGCTTATGGTGCGTGACGACGATGAACTGGGTCCATTCCTGGAATTCCTTGATGACGCCCAGGTAGCGGTTCACGTTTCCCTCGTCGAGGGCCGCGTCGACCTCGTCCAGGATGCAGAACGGGCTGGGCTTGCTCTTGAAGATCGCCAGCAGCATGGCCACCGCCGTCATCGTTTTTTCTCCCCCCGACAGCAGCGAGATGCTCCGCAGCTCCTTTCCGGGGGGACGGGCCACCACGTCGATCCCGCATTCGAGCACGTCTTCCATGTCTTCCAGCATGACGTCCCCTTCGCCGCCGCCGAACAGCTTGCGGAACAGTTCCTGAAAGTTCTGCCGGATCTGCGCAAAGGTTTCAAGAAACAGACGTTTGCTTTCGACGTTGATGCGGCGGATGATCTCTTCGAGCGTGTTCTTCGCTTCGACCAGGTCCTGCAACTGGCCGCTGAGGCGGGCGAAACGCGTCTCCAGCTCGTCCAGCTCCTGCAGGCTGTCGGTATTCACCTGACCGAGCGCCTTGAGCTTGCGTCGCAGTTTGTTGATCTGCTCTTCCACCTGGGCCCGGTGCTCTTCGTCGGAAAGTTGCGGCGCGGCAGCCACGTCCACGATTGGCCCGTCGCCGGCGCCACTTTCGCCATGAGTGGCGGTTTCGTCAGATTGCTCACCCAGGGGGACCTCTCCTGCGGAGGGGATCGCCTCCCTCGCCGTCGCCCCGGAAGCCGCCAGCTCTGTCAGCTCGACCTGGAATTCGTCGCGGAGCCTGTTTTCCAGACCGGCGATCTGATGGCGGATCTCGGTCGACTGCATCTCGATCGCATGCTGCCGGTCTTTCAGGTCGCGCAGCCGGTGCCGGACCTGCAGCTCCCGTTCGGCCAGCTCGCCCCGCCGCGATCGGGCGAAGTCGCGATTAAGCTGCAACTGCCCCACATCGGCGGCCAGCAGCTCTTTCTGTGCGGCAAGGTCGTGCAGCACGGCGTTCGTATTCAGGAGCTCGAGACCGATCTGGTCCCGCTTCGTCGAGAGCATCTGCAACCGCCGGTCGGCCTCTTCGCGGTGCAGGTCGCGCTGGAAGCGCTCCTGATCGAGCCGCGTGCGCGCGCTCTCGAGATTTTGCAGCCGCTCTTCGAACTTGGCGATGTCCAGCTGTTCGGCGGCAAACAGCGCCTGCAGCTCACTCAGTCGGGCCTCGCCGGCGGTGAGTTCCTGTTCGTCGGCGCCGATCCGGGCCTGCAACTCGCTCTGGCGGGCTTCGAGCCGGTCGCGTTCCTCGTGCGCGACCTCCCACTGGGGACACAGCTCTTCCAGGCGGCCCGATGCCTGATCGAGATCGGCCTGCGCGTCGGCGTGCTGGCGGACGACGCGCTCCAGGTCGAGCTCCTTTCCACTGAGTGCCGATCGCAGCGCGGCGACCGAATGGGCACAGACGTCGAGATCGAATTGAAATTGCTGCTCCTGCTGCGCCAGGCTGCCCGTTTCGGCCACCATGCGTTCCAGATGGTCTGCGGTGGACGCGATCTGATGATCGAGCCGCGCCAGGTCGTTTTTGATCCCGCGCAGCTCGCTCTTCCGCGAGACGAGGGCCGAGTCTCCGCGGAGCGAACCGGCGAAGAGCGTGCCGTCGGCTTCCAGCAGTTCGCCCTGCTGCGTGACGAACCGGCAGGCTTCGCCGGTCGCAGCGGCCAGTGCGAGCGCCACGTCGAGCGAAGTGACGATCCACGTGTCGGCCAGCAGCCGTTCGGGCAGGTGATGGATCCCCGAGGCCGAGCGGACGAGACGATCGGCCCGGCAGACAACTCCGGGACGTCCCGAGAGGTCGATTCCGGGGGCCCGGCCGACGGCGGGCCAGACTGCGATGACGTCGGCCGTCGCAGGATCGGCCGCCATCGCCACGAATCCCACACGGCCCGACAAACGGCATTTGCCGTCCGCCAGGTGCTCGATCAGCGGGCGGCCTTCATCGAGCACGATCAGCTGGGCCCGGGCGCCCAGAGCCACTTCGAGCAGCGCCGCGTTTTCGATGTCGACCTCCAGGAGTTCGACGACGTGACCCAGCACATGATTCCACGGGGCTTCGTCAGACTCCCGGGCCAGGGCCAGGATCTCTTTGACGCCCACCCCCAGCCCTTCCTGCCGGCGCTCGAATTCTTCGAGCAGTCCCCGGCGGGCCTGCACGGCGCCCCGTTGCTCGCGCAACTCCGAGAGTTTCTGCCGGGCCTCGATCTGGTCGGACGCCAGCACGCCGCGCCGATTCTGCACGGCCTGCAGTTCGTCGCGCAGGCCGGCGTGCTGTGACGCAGCCGCGTCGACCAGCTTCGTCTGGACGGAACATTCGTCGCGACAGGCGGCAATTCTCTGTTCCATTTCGACCAGCCGCGCGGTCGCGGCCCGGCGGGCGTCTTCGAGCACGTTCCGTTGCGCTTCAAGTGTGGTGGCGCGGCTGTCGTGGGCCGACAACTCGCGGACCGATTCCAGCAGCTCGCCCCGTGCCTGTTCGAGCGCGCTGCGCAAATGAGCGACGCGCTCAGCCAATTCGCCAATGGTGGCCTCGGCTCCCGCCAGCGCGGCCCGGCGGTGCTCGAATTCCTCCTGGTATTTCTCGAGGTCGACGACCGTCTGGTCGAATTCGCCGACGACTTCGTGGACGCGCTCGGCGAGCTCCGCCTGCTGCTTGAGCAGCCTCTGGTAATCGGCTTCCAGCTCCTGCCGGCGGGCCGTCTGGTGCTTCACCGTCGCCTCGAACCCGGCGATCGACTCGCGATTCTCGGCTTCGCGGCGCTCGGCATGGCGCAGGCGGTCTTCCGATTCGGCAAGCTGGCTTTCGGCGCCGGCCTGCTGGGCTTCGCAGTCGCGCGCCTCGGCGGCGCAGGCCTCGATCTCGGATTCCAGCGCTTGGCGCTGTACGTCGTTGTCAGACAGCTTCGCGCCTAAGCTCCGGTAATCGTCGGCCGCCGAGCCGATGCGCAGTTGCCGCAACTCGTGCGTGTATTCCCGGTATTTGGCCGCCTTGGCCGCTTGGCTGCGCAGCGCCAGAAGCTGCGATTCGACCTCTTTGACAATGTCGGTGAGGCGCAGCAGGTTCTGGGCCACGCGTTCGAGCTTGCGCTGCGCGTCAACCTTGCGGGCCTTGTACCGGCTGACGCCGGCCGCCTCTTCGAAGACATTGCGGCGATTGATGTTCGTCGCCTGCAAAAGCTGGTCGACGCGCCCCTGCTCGATGATGCTGTACGCGCTGCTGCCGGCGCCGGTCCCTAGGAACAGATCGCGAATGTCCTTGAGCCGCGCAGGCACACGATTGATCAGGTACTCGGATTCGCCTGAGCGATAGATCCTCCGTCCGATCTGGACTTCATCGGCGTCGAGGGCCAGTACGCGGCGGGAGTTATCGAAGTTGAGCAGGGCCTCGGCCAGAGGCGCCGGCTTGCGATTGGCCGACCCGTTGAAGATGACGTCGGTCATCTCCTTGCCGCGGAGGCTCTTGGGGCTCTGGTCCCCTAGAATCCACTTGATCGAATCGACGACGTTGCTCTTTCCCGAGCCGTTCGGTCCGACGACGCAGGTAATTCCCGGCGCGAAGTCGAATCGAGTTCGGTCGGCGAAGCTCTTGAAGCCGAACAGATCGAGCGACTTGAGCATCGTGATACCTCAGGCCGGTCCGATGCAGTCGGCGGCCGACAAAACCGGGTCGCCGTGTTCAATTCGAAGCGTCATCGCTGTTGGCCGGTTTTTTGCGGAACCACCCGAAGAACCCGCCCGCCTGCTTCGGCTCGTCGGACCCTTCGCTCACGTCGGCGATGCTGGCCGACCCCGATTCGTCGGCACGTTCGCGTCGTGCCGTCGGCCGGTCTTCGGTCGATTCACCGTCCCGGCCATTTTTCCGGGGGGTCGCCGGGAACATGTTCGGGACCTGATTGGGGTCGCCCACGCGGATTTCGTCGCGCTTGCCCGGCGTGCCGGCGTCGGTCGCGCCCGTGCGGTAATAGATGCGTCCGGCCTGCGGCATGGCGTCGATTTCGAGCCGGCCCGACAGGTTCGACTGCCGCTCGGCCTGCACCAGCATCTGCGCGACGTCGGGGTACGAGGCCCGCATATTGCCGACGGCCCGGATCACGTCGGCCAGGTTCGTGCTGCAGGTGATTTTTTCGTCGGGCAGATCGGAGTGGAACCGGCTGACGGTGATCGTATCGCTGTTCGACGGGGCCGTGATCATGATGTGCCGCCCGGCCGTCAGGCTCACGGGGGTTTTCAACTTCTGGTCGCTGCCGAACAGCACGACCTGCGGCACACGAAATCGCGTGAGGTGCGCCATCGCGTCTCCCGCCGATTCGATGACGTGCAGGTGGAATTCGTCGTTGAACGACAGGCCGCCGATGTATTCGTCGTTGCGGTCGATCGTCCACAGGGCGCGGAAGGCGCCGTAGCGCGTCTCGGCGCTGAAGACTTCCTGTTCCTGGCCGTCGACGACTTCGACCGATGGGGTGATCATCATTTCTTTCAGGGCCTGGCGGGCCTCGGGGGTGCCCAGTGTCGTCAGGGCGGCCAGCGCGAAGATGCGAAACGCCGGTTCGCGGCGCGCCGCCCGTTCGAGCTCTTTGGTTCCCGCGCCGTCACCCAGGTACGCCAGCGCGTCGGCTGAATAAAACCGCACCTCGGGATCGGGACTCTTCAGCCCTTCCTTGAGGATCAATGTGGCGTCGGCGCCAATCGCCTCGAGCTCGGTGGCCGACGCCGACGCGGTCTGGGGAACGAGCAGCGACTTGCGGAGCCGTTCGGTGCGTTCGCGCAGTTCCAGCGGCGTTTCGTCGAGCGCGATGGCGCGAATCACGCGCACGTACCGCATGTAGTTCTCTTTATACGCGTGGTGCACCTTGAGCTCGACGTGCTGGTCGGTCTTGGCTTCTGCCAGCGGTTTCTTGATCCCGTGGTCGTGATAATGGAAGCGTTTGCCGATGTGGTCGGCGATTTTCTTCGTCGTGCGGACCGAGCGCAGGTCGCTGCGGACGTACAGGCCCAGCGTTCGTCCTTTTTTCACCAGGCCGCCGACATACCGCGCCCCCCCCAGAACCCGCCCGCGCTTCAGCACGGAGGCTCTTGAGGCACTTTCGCCTTCGCCCGTCGACAGCAGGATGGGCCCCTCGGCCTTCGCCAGAATGTGCCCTTTGCGGAAATTCTGCCCGGGCACCATCGCCTGTTCAGAGAGGTCGGCCTGCATCAGCCAGCCTCCTTTGAGGCTGCTGGCATCGGTGTTTTCCGGCAGAACGATCTCGACGTCGAAATGATCGCCGACATCAATGACGGGGGGTACCGCAGCGCGGATCAGCACGAGGGCGTTGTTGGGGTCCTTCAGAATGTTATTTGGGTTCGGCACGTCGCGCTTGCGCATGTCGTTGACGAGCATCGTCCGGTAGATCGAGGGCGGGGGGTCGCCCCCGGTGCCGTCAAGATTCCTGACCAGCCCGACCGATTCGATCGTGATGGCATTCAGCCCCGACACCGTCACCTGATCCTTGATGAACTGCGTTTCTGGGGGTTTGATGTCGTCGTCATCGTCGGGATTCTGCGATC
The DNA here is from genome assembly GCA_016200145.1 of Planctomycetia bacterium. Classification (GTDB taxonomy): domain Bacteria; phylum Planctomycetota; class Planctomycetia; order Planctomycetales; family Planctomycetaceae; genus JACQFH01. The sequence continues at coordinate 21,819 of JACQFH010000306.1, forward strand.
TGAGGCTCAGTTTCTGACATCCGCTGAGCGACAGCGTCAGCATCCAGAACAGGAAGTGGCGGCGTCCTGTCAACATGCGTGAATGACTCCTGCTTGCGCGCAAGCATTCCGCCGCGGCGAAATGCGCGGCGACGACTTAGGGAAATGTGTGGTTGGAATAACGCGAGAATTTGAGAAGGGGCGGGAGAATAGACGCAACGCTGAATTCGGTCAAGCCCAGCCGCAGCGCAGGTTTTCAACCGGGTTTTTCCGGCGCAGATGCGTGCTCTAACCCTGCGAGCCGGGGGACGGGCACCGATTCGATTAGAATTGGTCGCCCCCGGGTGCCTCCGCCTGCCAAGGCCCTCGTGACCGGGCTCTGCCCGGTAACGCACGGGGGTCGAGGCTCAACCTCGATTGCTCAGGACCACGTGTCAGGCTCCAAATAAGGCTGATCTGACCCGGCCCGTACTGAGGGGCACCAGTCGGCCGAAGGCATCGCGCACTTCGCTGAACGGGTCGACCCCCAGCGCGTGCAATATCGAGGCGGTAAGGTCCGCCGGGGTATAGGGATCATCGGCAGGGTACGCGGCGAAGCGGTCCGACCGGCCGAGCACCCGGCCGCCCCCGGCCCGCCCTCCCGCGACGAGCAGCGAATAGCAATGCGGCCAGTGGTCGCGCCCGGTGTCATCGACTCCATTGCCGGTGTTCTGACCGAATCGCGGCGTGCGGCCGAATTCCCCCATGCACACGACCAGGGTGCTTTCCAGCAACCCGCGCACTTTCAGGTCCTCGAGAAATGCCGAAAAGCACTGATCGAACGGCGGCAACAGCTCTTCCTTGAGCCGGCGGTTGTTTTTGACGTGTGTGTCCCAGTAGGGGACGGGATTGTTGACTTTGCCTCCCCAATACACCGTCACCAGCTGCACGCCCGCCTCGACAAGACGCCGTGCCAAAAGCAGGCTTTGACCATACTTGTGCCGGCCGTAGCCGTCCCGTACGCGAGGGTCCTCCTGCGACATCTCGAACGCCTGCCGCGTGGCGCTCGACGCCAGGAGCGAAAATGCACGCTGCTGGTACCCATCCAGTTCCGCCACGCGCGAATCAGCCGGAAGTCCGACCTGTTGTCCATTGATGTTGGAGAGCAGGCTGCGTCGTCCCTGCAGGCGGTCGTGGAGCAGTTCGGGACCGGCCGCCAGGCCATCCACGACGAATCGCTCGTCGTTCGGATCGCCGTAAACGCGAAACGGTGCGTACCGCGCGCCCAGGAACCCGCCGTTCTGGCCGGGAGTCGTATAGGGACCGTCGGTGACAGGGTCGGGCAGCGATACAGCCGCCGGAACGTCGCGCCCTGCGGTGTCCTTCAGTGCCAGTTGCGCCCCCAGGTGCGGAAAATCGTTTTCGGAAGGCGTAAACGCCAGGAGGTCGCTCAGCGGCGAGTTCCCCGTCATAACCAGAGACGTGGCCGTGTTGTGGAACAGCGACGCGTGCGTCATCGAGCGGACGATGGTGTAGCGATCGGCCATAGCAGCCAGCCGGGGCAGGTGCTCCACGATCTGGGTGCCGGGCACATTTGTCGCGATCGGCCGGAACTCGCCGCGAACCTCGGCCGGTGCGCCGGGCTTCATGTCCCAGGTATCGAGCTGGCTCGGCCCTCCATGCAGCAGGAACAGAACGCACGAGCGAGCCGCCGGCGCCGACCTTCGCGCTTCGTCGGCACGCAACAGCCTCGGCAGCGACAACCCCAGGGCGCCGAACGCCCCCAGTTGCAGCCACGCACGCCGATTCAGATTCCTGCTCGGAGGACGCATACCGATATCATCCGGCTGATTTGTATGGGAAGCAAGGGGGCGCGGATCGGGGCGGTGTCCTGATCTGGCGCAATTGTGGTGCAGGCGGCAGGCGAGACGCCTGCACCACAAACTAGGGCACCACCACGTTTCGTTACAACTTCGTCAGATTCATCAGTCCGTGGTGACTTCGCGGCTCGTGAAGGGTTGAATGGTTAATGGGGGTTCGAAATCTCCGGCATGCTGGAGATTTGCTCTCCCGTGGCTGCTCACGGTTTCTGGTTCATCCGGTGCTCGCGGGAGAATCAACATGACAAATCTGGGAATTCGATTGGTAGTCGCCGGGACGGGGCTGTTTCTGGCGCTGGAAGGGACCGCCGAAGCCGCCAAGGGAGTAAAAAAGGTGGCACCGGCGAACGGCGCCCCACGGACGGTTTCCGGCGTCGTGCTGAACGTAGCGCATCGGAACGGCAGCGGCTCGTTTCACCTGAGAACGGCGCAGCACCACAAGAAACGGGGCGTCGTCAATGCTGGCGCCCCGGTCGCGAACGCGAACGCTCAATTCCACAGCCACCAGTTCCACGTGACTGCGGCGACGCGCTTCGCGCACCAGAACGGCACTCCGGCCAGCTTCGCTGCACTGCACCGGGGAGAACGCGTGCGAGTCCAGGCCACGGGGCAGCAGGCTTCTGCGGTTCAGATCCTGTCGAACCATCGAGCGCCCGGGAGCTTCGCCCGGAATCGCACGCGAGTTTACGCTCCCCATTTCTATCAGGCGCGCCGCCATCTGCATCCACCGGTGATTCGGCGGAAACGATGATTGCGCCGTGGTGATCCTTCGATCCTGCCCTGCGGAGGGCCCGTCATGTCGGCAATGGCAAGTCTGATGACGTTGTGTTTCGCCGCGTGGGGAGCGGGACCAAAGGTTGAACCCGCCCGGCTCACGATCAAGGGACACACCGCAGTGGCCAATGCGGTCGCGTTTTCGCCCGACGGCGACCGGCTGGCTTCGGCCAGCGACGACGACACGGTGCGGATCGTCGATCCGACGAGCGGCAAACTGCTGCTGACGCTGAAGGGCCATGCCGATTCGGTGCTGTCCGTCGTGTTCTCTCACGATGGCGACAAAATCGCCACCGCCAGCGCATACAACACGGCCCGAGTGTGGGATGCCGAAACGGGGAAGACAGTGTTCACGCTGGCCGGCCATCGCGACTCGGTCAACAGCGTTGCCATCAGCCACGACGGAGCCTGGCTGGCGACCGGCAGCGACGACGACACAATCAAACTTTGGGACGCCGCGACCGGTAAGGAAGCGGCCACTCTCAACGGCCACACCGACTCGGTGAACGGCGTGGCATTTTCGCCCGATGGCGCCAGGCTCGCGTCCGCCAGCTCCGACAACACAGTTTGCATCTGGAACCTGGAAACGCGAAAGTTGCTCCGCACGTTGAAGGGGCATACGGACACGGTCAACGATGTGGCGTTTTCGCCGGACGGCACCCTGATCGCCTCGGCCAGCCACGATGAGACCGTCAGACTGTGGGACGCGTCCAGCGGCGAGTCGGATGCGACGCTCGCCGGCCACGACGGCCCGGTGAAAGCCCTGGCCTTTGCCAACGATGGCGTGCTGCTGGCCACCGCCAGCGATGACGGCACGGTCAAGATCTGGGATCTGTCGAACGACGAAGAGGTGGGGTCGCTCGAAGTTCATACCGACTGGCTCAACGACGTCGCCTTCGCCCCGGACGATGCCACGCTGGCCACGGCCGGCAACGACGGCATCGTGAAAATCTGGAACGTCCCCAAACCCAAGCCGAGTCGTGCGGCGGGCGAGAAGAAATGACGGCGTGGTCGGGTGAAAGCCCTTGACAGAATCTGGCGGTTTGCCGAGTATCCCGCCCCTCTCCCATTCCTGCGTCTCAATCTGCTGATCCGTCGACGGTCTGTCTGACCGCCGCGAAGTTTCTGCGCATTGTGGCCGATCCCTCACCCGAGAGGTGTTGCCAATGATTCCAATTCGATTGAGCGCTGCCGTCATTCTGCTGTGCGCCGCGATGACCGGCTGTTACATGAACATTAAGGGAGTCGAAGACAACAGCCGGCTGACCAGTATCGAACAGCGCCTGTGCGCTGTGGAGCAGGCGGTGGGCATCCCGAGTCCGCCGCCGGTCCAGATCCAACAGTCGTCCGACGCCGGTTCAAAGATTCGGATCAAACAGGCGGATTACACAGAAACCGAAGACACGGCCTCGCCTCCAGACAAATGCGCGCCCCGCACATCGCGCCGCAGTTCGCCGGCTCAATACTCGGATTGAGTTTCGTACGACGACTTGGGATCAGTCAACCAGCCTCGTCTTGTGGCTGCGCAGAAATTCGAGCCACTCATTCGGGCGGTTGCCGCGACGCCGATTCTCGGCGTTTGCCGCCACCAGCACCTCATCAGCCGCACACGAATCAAGGCCGCGCTCGAACAGGAGCCTGGCCAGCGGCAGGTTTTTCGCGTCATAGGCCTCTCGCAGCGCCGAATAATGCGTAGGCGTGCGCCGGTTGACGTCGGCCCCCGCGTCTAGAAGCAGGCCCACCCTGGCGAGGGCTCTCTGTGCGCTTTCACACGCATAGTGCAGCGCCGGTTTGCCCAGTTCATCGCAGGCGTTTGGGTTCGGATGTGCAGTGAACATCGCCTGAAACACCTCCAGCGGAACGAGTTTCGCCGCGCAGGCCAGCGACACGTCGGTAACCCTTGCGCCGGCGGCCATCAGTAATTCGACAATTCGCAAATTCGCAGGCGGGAAAGCGGATTGCCAGCTCCACGGAGAAATCGCGGCTTCGAGGGCCGTGGCTTGGGAGTTCGGGTCGACGGAATTCGGGTCGGCCCCTGACTGAAGAAGCTCGGCGACGCGATCGGCCTGACCGTCGCCAATCGCGACCAGCAGCTCCGGCAATGGAAGCTGCTCCCGCGCGGCCGTCAGCCACGGGACCTCGCGTGGTGAATCGCCACCGAGCAGCGCATCGAGAACGATCCATTCCTCTTTTTCGACGTCGTCGTCGTTCAGATAACGGCTGACCGGCACAAAACGGCGGATGTCATCCAGATCGGCCGCATCCAGAAGACGTTCCCGCGCGTCTGGGATGTCTTTCCCGGAAAGAAACTCGAGAACGCGAAGGATGATGTCTTCCCAGCGGGCGACGCCGGCCACGCCGGCCACATCGTGATATTCGATCGTGACAAACGGATACGCCTTGTGGATCGCATCAACGGCTTCCCGCAACTTCGCGGCATGACTGCGCAGCGAACCGCGGCCCGGAAATTGCGACTCGAGCCGTGGAACGGCTTCTTTCAGCCGCTGCCGAATCAGTTTGCGTTCGACGACCGGGGCGCGCAGCGTTTCTGTGACCGTCTCGCCGCCTCCCATGTCGAACGTGACGTCCTGCTCGACGACGTCT
>JACQFH010000307.1 GCA_016200145.1 Planctomycetia bacterium
GCTGCCCGACGACTCGCTGCCGACCGGCGGATCGGGTCGCTCCGCCGACGGAAATTTCGTGCTCTCGCGGTTCAGCGCGTCGATCGAAGACGCGGCGAAGCCCGGTGCGCCCGCCGTCGGCCGATACGTCCGCATCGAGCTCCCCGGCGCCGATAAGATCCTCTCGCTGGCAGAAGTCCAGGTGTATCAGGGGAGCGAAAACGTCGCGCGCAGCGGAAAGGCGAGCCAGTCGAGCACCGATTTCGGCGGCGACGCGCCGCGTGCCGTCGACGGCAATACGGATGGAAACTACTACGGCGCCAACTCGACCACGCACACCCGCCAGGAGGCGAATCCCTGGTGGGAACTCGATCTGGGGGACAACAGGGCGATCGAACGGGTCGTCATCTGGAATCGGACCGACGGGGGAGTCGGAGCGCGGCTCGCGAATTTCAAGGTGATCATGCTCGACAAAGACCGTAAGCCAATCCAGCAGCACGAAATCGCCGCGTCGCCGAATCCCAGCCACGAGCAGGCCACGTCGGGCCGTCAGTCCGTTTCGCTGCCGCGCGCCGCCGCCGATTTTTCGCAGGAGAAATTCCCCGTCGCCAGCGCTCTCTCACAGAAAGACCCGGCTCAAAGCGGGTGGGCCGTTGCGCCCCACCAGAAGGAGGCGCACGCGGCGTATTTTCTGACGAGCGCGCCGACGGGTGATTTCGCCATTTCGCAGCTCAACATTCGGCTCGAACAACAATTCCAGCAGCCGCAGCATCTGCTGGGCCGGTTCCGCCTGTCGGCGACGACGAGCCGCGACGTGCAGCGGCGGGTCGCCGTGCCGGCCGAACTGCTGGCGATCGTCGACACACCGTCCGAAACGCGCAGCGACGACCAGCGGCTGAAACTTGCCGCGTACTACCGGTCGATCGCGCCGTCGCTGCAGCCGGTGCGCGACGCAATCGCCCAGCTCGAAAAAACGCGGCCGGCCATTCCCACCGTCCCCGTGATGCTCGAGCTGGCTGCCGACAAGAAGCGCACGACCAACCTGATGATTAAGGGGAACTTCCTGGCAAAGGGAGCCGTGGTTGAGCCGGCCCTCCCCGCGAAGTTCCATCCGCTGCCGAAAGGATCGGCGCCCGACCGGCTCGGCGTGGCGCGGTGGCTCACCGATCGCGACAATCCGCTCACGGCCCGCGTCATGGTCAACCGCTTCTGGGCCCAGCTCTTCGGAACGGGGCTTGTCGAAACCGAAGAAGATTTCGGCACGCAGGGAGACGTTCCCACGCATCCCGATCTACTCGACTGGCTCGCCGTCGAATTCATGGAGCCCACGACTTCTCCCCCCCTGAGCAAGGGGGGGCCGGGGGGGGTCGCGGGTTGGGACATGAAGCGCCTGCTCAAGCTGCTCGTCATGTCGGCGACTTACCGGCAGTCGTCGCAAGTGTCGGCGGAAGCACTGGCGAAAGACCCGCATAATCGGCTGCTGACGCGGGGGCCGCGCTATCGACTGGAAGCCGAGATGGTCCGCGACCAGGCGCTGGAGCTCAGCGGCCTCCTCAGCCACAAATCGCACGGGCCGTCGGTCTATCCTCCACAGCCGCCGGGATTATGGCAGGCAGCATTCAATGGTGAACGGACATGGACGACCAGTGCGGGTGAAGACCGCTATCGCCGCGGGCTGTACACGTTCTGGCGGCGGACGGTGCCGTATCCTTCGATGGCGACGTTCGACGCACCCAGCCGCGAGTTGTGCACGGTGCGCCGCATTCGAACCAATACGCCGCTGCAGGCGTTCGTGACGCTCAACGACCCGGTGTACGTCGAGGCCGCCCAGGCTCTCGCGCGGCGGATCGTCAAAGAGGGTGGATCGACGGTTGCTGACAGGGCGCGATTCGCGATCAAGCTGTGCCGCGTGCGGCCTCCGCACGCCGAACAGGTCGACCAGCTTGTCGCCCTCTACGAGCATGAATTGGCCGACTACCGTGCCGACGTGAAATCGGCCGCGCTGCTGGCGACCGACCCGCTGGGCCCGATCCCCAAGGGGATGGATCCGGCGGAGCTCGCCGCCTGGACCGTCGTCAGCAATGTGCTGCTCAACCTCGATGGCGTGCTGACGAAATAATCCCGCAGTCCGCTCCTCTGCGACGTATCAATCGCACCGGCCCTCCGCAAACGCGGCTTGACGATCTTTCCCAGGGCATCCATACTGGATTGATCGCGGGCCGTTCCGGCACGTCATTATCTGGCTGACTGCTCGATGTCGCGTTTCTCCGTCAAGTCGTTCGTTAAGTGCCTTGTGCCACTTGGCTTTGCGCTCTATTACGCGGCCGACGGACTCCCCGCTGCGCAGGCCGGTTGCGGCGACTACGTTCACCTGCGGGGGCCGGGGTCGCACGACTTGATCGCAGTCGGCACGGTTCTGACTTCGACGCACTCGATGCCTCGCGGTCGGCACCGCGACAACAACGCACCCTGCGACGGTCCCCATTGCCGGCAACAGCCGGCGTCACCCGGCATGCCAGTGCCCGCGCCCGGTCCGGTCCCACCGCAGCAGGCAGCCTGTCTGATCCAGATTGCTGCACAGGCGGCATACAGCTCGACCGGCGCCGTCAGCGACGGCGATCGTGTCCCGCGGGAACGGACCGCCACGCGGATCGAACGACCGCCTCGAGACGATTCCTGAAAATCGCGCCGTGATGCGCGGCACGCCCGCCAGGCCGACGAAGCGTCGGCTGTTGCGCCGGCGATTGCGGCAGCAGCCGAATCGACTCTCTGCCCGTCAGGCCGCGCATCCTTCACTCCGGATGAACGTCCCGAAGCACGTCATCCGGCACTCCATCCCGAACACTCAGGAGCGTCCGTCATGTCCGCCACATTGTCTTCGGCAGCGGCCTCGGTGCCGAAACCGGCAGGCTATGTGCCTGCCGTCGGCCCGCGGCTCAAGAAGCTGCTGCTGCTCGTATTCGCCCTAGTGGCCCTGCTGGGGGCCAACTCGTTGTACCTGGTCGCCATCACCATCCTGGAATGGTGGAAGGCACAGACGTTTCAGAATTATTTCTATCAGGTGATGTTCCTATTCCACCTGGCCCTCGGGCTGCTTTTGCTCGTCCCCTTCCTGACGTTCGGCATTATTCATCTTGTCACGGCGCGCAAGCGTCGCAATCGGCGGGCGGTACGAGTGGGCTATGCGCTGTTTATCGCGGCCATCGTCGTGCTGGGTTCGGGACTGGCGCTGATGCGGATCGGCTCGTTCGACCTGAAAGCGCCGGCAGCCCGCAGTGTTGTGTACTGGATGCACGTCGCCGCGCCATTGGCGGCCGGCTGGCTGTACTGGCTGCACCGGCTGGCCGGGCCGCGCATCAAATGGCGCTACGGCCTGTATTACCTGGGCACCGTCGGAATGGTCGTCGCCGGCATGGTGGGAATGCACTCGCAGGACCCGCGGAAGTGGAACCAGGTCGGTTCGGAGGAGGGCAAGAAATACTTCGAACCATCGCTCGTGAAAACGCGGACCAGCGATTCTGATACCACCGGCGCCTATTTTCTGTCAGAGCGCGCGCTGATGATGGACCAATACTGCCTGAAGTGCCATGAAGATGCCTACAACGGCTGGTTTCACAGTTCGCACCGCTTCAGTTCCTTCAATAATCCGGCGTATCTGGCAAGCGTCCGCGAGACGCGGGAAGTGGCTCTCAAGCGCGACGGCAACGTGAAGGCCTCGCGATGGTGCGCCGGCTGCCACGACCCGGTTCCCTTCCTGGCAGGAAAATTCGACAATCCGAATTACGATCTCCTCAACGACCCCACGGCGCACGCCGGCATCACCTGCACGGTTTGCCATGCGATCACCAAGGTCAACTCCACGAAGGGCAACGCCGACTACACGATCGAAGAGCCGCAGCACTACCCGTTCGCGTTCAGCGACAATGCCGTCCTGCAGTACATCAACAATCAGTTGGTCAAAGCCAAGCCAACGTTTCACAAGAAGACATTTCTGAAGCCCGATGTGCACCAGAACGCCAAGTTTTGCTCAACGTGCCACAAGGTGAGCCTGCCCCTGGCGCTCAACCACTATAAGGAATTTCTGCGCGGTCAGGACCATTACAATTCGTACCTGACGAGCGGCGTCTCGGGCGGCGGGGTGCGCAGTTTCTATTACCCCGAAAAGGCCAAGACAACCTGTGCCGAGTGTCACATGCCGACCACGGCGTCGAATGACTTTGGCGCGAAGGACTTCGACAATAAGAAAGACGGGACGCGCCAGATCCACAACCATTTCTTCCCTTCGGCCAACACGGGCCTGGCGCATCTTCTGGGGTTCGACGACGCCGTGAAGGCGCATCAGGCGTTTCTCGAGAAGAATATCCGGGTCGATATTTTCGGCCTCAAGGAGGGAGGCACCATCGAAGGCAAGCTGCTGGCCCCCTTGCGCCCGGAGGTCCCCGCGCTCAAGCCGGGCGCCACGTATCTGCTCGAAACGGTGATCCGGACTCTTAAGGTCGGCCATCATTTCACCCAGGGGACGGTCGATTCCAACGAGGTCTGGGTCGACGTCACCGTCACGAGCGGGGGAAAGGTGATCGGGCGCAGCGGCGGCATCGACGCCGATCGCGAGGTCGATCCGTGGTCGCATTTCATCAATGTGTATATGCTCGACAAAGACGGCAATCGCATCGACCGCCGCAATCCGCAGGACATTTTCACGCCACTTTACAATCACCAGATACCGCCCGGTGCGGCGCAGGTCGCCCATTACGAGCTGGCGCTGCCCGAGCGGCTTTCCGCACCGGTCACGATCGACGTGAAGGTGCAATACCGCAAGTTCGACAAGATCTACATGGATTTCGTCGCCAAATCGTATAAGCCGGGCCAGAAGGAATTCCGCGGCTTGAAGCCGGGTCAGAAATACCAGAACGACCTGCCGGTCACGACGCTGGCGGCCGATTCGATTACCTTCCCGGTGGAAGGCGTCGAAGCCCCAGTCGAGCCCCAGAAATCGTCAATCGCCGATCTCTGGCAGCGCTGGAACGACTACGGCATCGGCCTGTTCCTCGAGGGGCAGACCCCCGGCCCGATTCCAGGCGGAAAAACCGAGCTCAAGCAGGCCGAGCAGGCGTTTCTCGAAGTCGAAAAGCTCGAGCGGTTCGATGGTCCGCTCAATCTGGCCCGCGTCTATCACAAGGAAGGCCGGCTCGACGACGCGGTCGAAGCGCTGCAGCGCGCGGCGAAGTACACGAACCCGCCGGCCCCTCCCTGGACGATCGCCTACTACAATGGACTCGTCAACAAAGAGCAGGGCCATCTGGACGAGGCGATCAAGAATTTCAAAAGCGCGCTGTACGACGAAACCGACGAACGCCACGATCGGAATTTCAATTTCCAGAAAGACTTTGTCGCCCACAACGACCTGGGAGTGACATTGTTCGAACGGGCCAAGCAGGAGCGCGGAAACGATCGCAAGGCGGCGCGCGACGCGCTGTATCGTGACGCCGTCAGGGAATTCGTGGAGACACTCAAACTCGACGAAGAAGACGTCACGGCCCACGCCAACCTGGCACAGCTCTACAAGCTGCTGGGCGACGAAGAGAGCGCCGCGAAAGCGCGGGAATATCATGCCCGGTACAAGCCGGACGACAACGCCCAGGACCGGGCCGTCAACATCGCGCGGCGGAAGAGTGAAGCGGCCAATCACGCTGCAGAACGACTCGTGATCTATCCCCTGCACCGCCGCGGCGCACCGGGGCTTCCCGACGAAGCGGCCGGCGCGGCGACAGGAGGTGGCCAGTGACCGAAGAACAGGAACAATACCGCATGCCGCGATTTGAAAGCGATGTACCCGCCGACGATGCGGTCATCGGCCGCGCGCTCAAATGGTCGCTCGGCATGTTCGTCGTCGTCCTTTCGATCGGAGGCGGACTCGTCTTTTACTTCGACCGGCCGCTGGAAAAGAAGGGTGAAGTGCGTATCGCGCAGAACACGGCCACGCCGCGCGAGCGGCCCGTTGCATCGCTTCCGGCAATCCCCCTGACCGACGTCACGCGGGACGCGGGCATCACGTTCATCCATACCAGCGGTGCGCGGGGCGAAAAGCTGCTTCCCGAGTCGATGGGGGCCGGGTGCGCCTTCTTCGATTACAACAACGACGGCCGCCCGGACATTCTGCTGATCAACTCGGACGACTGGCCCGGTCAGCGCCCGGCCGACGCTCCCGCCCCGCGCACGGCCCTGTACCGCAACGACGGCGAAGGAAAGTTCACCGACGTCACGGCCGAGTGCGGCCTCGACCTTACCTTCTACGGCCAGGGCGCGGCCGTCGGCGATTTCGACAACGACGGCTGGGTCGACGTGTTCTTTTCGGCCGTGGGCTTCAACCGCCTGTTCCGCAACAACCAGGGGAAATTTGAAGACATCACGGCGTCTGCGGGAGTCGCCGGCGACGAACGCCAGTGGAGCACGAGCTGCGCCTGGCTCGATTACGACCGCGACGGCGATCTCGATCTGTTCGTATGCAACTACATTCGCTGGTCGGCGGAGCTCGATCGCCAGTTGGAATGCACGCTGGTCGGCGGGAAAGTTCGCGCCTATTGCCGCCCCGACGCGTTCGAAGGCACGTTCCCCTATCTGTATCGCAACGACGGCAACGGCCGTTTCACCGACGTCTCGGCCGAAGCCGGCGTGCAGGTCAGGAATCCCAATACCGGCGCGCCGGTCGCCAAGTCGCTGGGGGTCGTTCCCATCGACGTCGATGGAGATGGCTGGATCGACCTGATTGTCGCCAACGATACGGTGCAGAACTTTCTGCTGCACAACCGGCGCGACGGGACGTTCGAAGAGATCGGCATGAAGATGGGCATTGCCCTCGACAGCCGCACCGGTCTGGCACGCGCCGGGATGGGAATCGACGTTGGTTTTCCCCGCAACGACAAGTATCTGGCCGTCATCATCGGCAACTTCGCCAACGAAGAGACCGCTTTTTACTGCGCCGAATGCGGCTCGTTCGAGACAATGCTCTTTACCGACGAAGCCGTCGCCAACGGGCTGGGGCCCTCGTCGCGGATCTGGCTGAAATTCGGGCTGTTCTACGGCGACATGGACCTCGACGGCCGGCTCGACATCGTCGTCGCCAACGGGCACCTCGAAAACGACATTCAGCAGGTGCAGTGGGCCCAGCGGTGGGCCCAGCCGCCGCAGCTCTTCTGGAACGCGGGCGTGGAGTCGTCGACCGAATTCTACGCGCTTCCGGCCGACAACACGGGGACCGACTTCGCCCGGCCCATGGTCGGTCGCGGCGCGGCCTATGCCGACATCGACGGCGACGGAGACCTCGACGTCCTGCTGACCTCGACGGGCGGAGCGCCGCGCCTGCTGCGCAACGACCAGCGGCTCGGGCATCACTGGCTACGACTGAAGCTTGTCGGCACGAAGTGCAATCGCGACGCGATCGGCGCCCTGGTCGAGGTGCACGCGGGGGGCGTGGTCCAGCGGCGGCCGGTGATGCCCGCCCGCAGCTACCTCTCGCAGGTCGAGCTGCCCGTCACCTTCGGCCTGGGCGCCAACGACACCATCGACCGCGTCACGATCCTCTGGCCCGATGGATCCACCCAGGACGTGCCCGACGTCAAGGTCGACCAACTGCTGTCGGTCGAGCAAAAGTAGTCGTCTCGCATAATGTAGTCGTCTCGCTCCGCCGAGACGAGACGCCTACATTAATGATGATGATCGTGCTCATTCCCTTCGGGATACTTGAACGTCACCCCTTTGAACTCTTCCTTGCCGATGTGGATCGATGTCAGAGCGGCTTCGAATTTTTCGACTCCCTTGAGCGCGTCGAGCTGGCCTGAGAATTCGCTCGCCGATCCGTCTTCCGCCGGCGAAACGGCCGCCAGCATGAGCTGCACGGCGTCATCGGGGACTTCATCTTTGTCTTTGTGGTCCTTGTCGTCATCCTTGCCGTCTTTGTGGTGTTCGTGTTCGAGCGTCAGCGCCAGTTGCAGGTTCTTCTGCTTGATCGCCACAGGCTTCTCGGCCTTGCCATCGAGAACATAGGCCGTCAAGACGCCCTTCTCGGCGTTGAGAACGATTTCCAGATGGCCGTCGTCGTGGCCGATCGCGACAAGCGCTCCGTCGTGCGGGCCTTTCTCGGCGTGATGGTGATGGTGCCCATGATCGTGGTCGTGATCATGGTCGTGATCATGGTCGCCACCCGATTTGGCTCCCGCATTCTGGGTCCCGCCTGATTTGGTCGTTTGCGGAGTCTCTCCCGGGCACCCCGTCAGAAACAGCAAGCCGCCGGCCACGAAGGGGACCAGAGAAATGCCAGCAAGTCGCAATTGTTTCCGAAACATGGATCACTCCCTTGAAATTCGAAGAATGAAATCGTGGGCCAATGCCAGCCATCAGTGCACGCACGCGATCATAACCCGCCCGCGCACTTCGGAAAAGCCCGTTCGGCGGTCTCGGCGGAGCGAGACGACTACCTTCGCGACCGGTACAAACCGGGGTCAACCGCGGCAGCCATCGCTGCGACGTTGAGCCCCCCGCCCAGGAACCGATCCACACGCGCGGCTTGTTCGGCCGGTGCGTTCAGAACGGCCTGATAGTCCACGTTGAGCGTCGTCATCGCGCTCTGCTGCGCCAGCCAGGCATCGATTTCACGCAGCTCCTGTTCGAACAGCAGCTTCATGCGGCGATCGTCGCGCGACGTCTCGCGTGTTCCGCGGCGCTCGAGCATCTTCGCCTGCGACAGCAGGACTTCGTCCAGATTGCGCCGCAGAAAAATCACACGGTACGTGTGACCTGCCGGGAAATCCTGCAGAAACCAGTAGATCGCCTTGACGGCCTTCCCCACCGCCGCAGGCACCCACGACGCGTCCTGCTTCAGCGACTTGACCTGTTCCCACTCGAAATATCCGTGCGGGTTGTCATCATCCGCCGGGCGGACGCCATCGGAAAGAACGGGCATGCCCCCGGCGGCCAGCATCTGCAGCATGAGCGACGTTCCCGAACGGGGCAGCCCCGACACGATCGTGATGAAATCACGCTGCGGATCCAGACGATCGCTCATTCGAAAATCCCGGAGCACGATGTCAGAGCTGAACGCCCAGCGGCCGTTTGAGCGCCAGCCCGCACACGACCGTCAGCACGACGAACGCCACGATCCAGTCCACTTCCATCTGGCCCACGAACAGTTGCCGCGCAGGGTAGTGCACGATGACTTCCACCAGCGAGCCGGCCCGTTCCAGGGGAGGCTCGCCCGGAAACCACAGCGCCGGCCAGAATCCGGGGCCCGTCCTGCGGGGCGTGACCTTGTGCAGCGCCCCCGAGACAACGAGCTGCTTTCTGACAGGCGGCTCGCCGGCGACCCGGATCGTGATCCCGTCGGCCCCCTCTCGTATCGCCCGCACGCGCCAGGCGACCTCGGCAGGAGAGCGCTTGCGCACGCCCGGTGTCTCGACCTGCACGTGCCCCGCAGCCGACAGTTCCACGGCCCGCTCGGCCACCGGGAAACCGTCTTGCAGGCGGGCTTCGACGACGGCCGATTCGCCGATCGCCAAGGGCCGCCAGGCGAACCAGCACGCCAGGTGCGCCAGGATCAGCACACAGGGAAAAAGCCCCAGCGCGAGCGGCACGAGCAGAATTCTCAGGTATCCCAGGTTGGCTGCCAGAATCCGGCCCAGAGCCGTGAAACTGACTCTCGCATCATGCCGGAACAGAACCAGCTCCAGGACGCGCGCGGTCATGCGGTCTTTCGCCCGGCGCGTGGCGGCCGCGCGCGACGTCCAGCGCACAATCAGCAGCATCAACACGGCCGTCGCCACCGCCGCCCCCCCCAGCGCCAGCCAAGGCCGCCCGAACGGCGCCATCAACAGGTCGACGACAAAACCAAAGGCGGTGTTAAACGAAGACATGCGAAAGAGAAACAACAAAATTCAATTGACCATGGAAATCCAAAAATCAAAATCCGAAATCCGAAATCCCACCTCCGAAATGCATTCACTCAATATACCCCAGCCCCTGCAATCGCTTCCTCACTTCTTCCTTGCCCTGCGCGCGGTCGGCGTCGGCCGTCGCCTTCTCGAGCAGGTGGACGACGAATTCTTCGACCGACGAGTAGCCGGCCCGCTCGGCCGTCTTCTTCACGCGCTCGTACAGTTCGCGGTCGAGCTTGATGCGGGGTTCGAACATGGTTCGGGCCTTCCGGGATGGCAGGTTACAGCAGGTTCTTGCCGGTCATTTCCGGCGGCACGGTTACGCCAAACTGAGTCAGAATCGTCGGCGCGAGGTCTTCAATCGCAGGCTGCTCCGTTTGCAGCGGGCGGCTCGACAGCAGCACGCCAGGCACAAATTGGGAATCAACACAATGGTCGCCACTCCAGGCATCGGTGTTGTCTGAGATCAGCTCGCGCGGAAAGGCCCCCAGAATCGTGTCCCACGAGGCGCGGTAATTGTCGTTGTAGGCGACGATCAGGTCGGGGCCGTCCTCTGCGTATGGACCCGAGTAGACTTCGCGGGCGCGCAGCACGCGAGCGACCACGGCGGCCCTGGTCTGCGGATCGCGCACCGCCGTCAATTCCCGTGTCAGCCTCTCACACAAGTCGTCGGCATCGCGCCCGGGCGCGACAATCCCCTGCCGCTCGCGCCCCTGCAGGTTGAGGTACAGCCCATTGAGGCCCAGCCCGTAGGCCTTTGTGCGGCTCCAGTCGACGTCGGTAAAATAGGAATTGACCGATTCCGCCCGCGAGACCCGGGGGCGGATGAAGCGGTTCTCCATCAGCCACGAATTGAGGTTGAACTGCCGGCGGAACGACGTGAAGCCGTGGTCCGACAGCACCAAGAGCAGCGTACGGTCGTCGACGAGCGCCAGCGCCTGGCCGATGGCCGCGTCGACCTGCGCGTACAGTTGCGGAATGAAGTCGGCGTGCTCGGCGCTCAGCGCGGCGCTGTACAGCGGGTGCTGCGGATCGAGCGCCCGCCAGAAGACGTGCGAAGACAGATCGAGCGTCGAGAAATAATGGAAGAAGAATCCTTCGCGAAATCGGCCCAGTTCGTGTTCGAAAAACTTCATCCGCTCATTCAGGACGAACGTCGCCTGCTGCCGGTACTCGGCCGACGACAGCACGCCGGCCGAGAGCGCCTTCGTGTCTTCGGCCATCCCCTGCGTGTAAAAGTACCCCAGCTCGCGCACCAGGCGCTTCGAGTAATCGGGCGGAGTCGAAATGGGCACGGCGGGATGGGCCGGGTCGATGTTAATCGGCGTCACGTACAGCGAAAAGCCCCCGCGCGCCCGCTTCAGGTAGAACCGGCAGATGCCGGCTGCCTCGGCGACGTACGGCAGCATCGCGAATCGCACCGCAACCCACTCGCTCCATTCTCCCTCTGCCAGAACGATCGCCTGCTCCTGAATGGCGATCTTCGCCACGGCCCGGTCCGCATCGAGAAAGACCCGGAACGGCACTTCGGTGGCAGCCTCATCGGACCGAAAGCTGTTTCCCGGCCCGGCGAGCACGCAATCCACGACCTGATCGCGAACCTCAACCTTGGTAATCCGGCCTCCCGAGACTTCGCGCGAACGCTCGGCCCGGTCGTCGGTGAAATAGCTGAATGTGCCGTAGCCACCGAGCAGATCGGGCGTACCCATGCCCGAGAGGCTCACCGATTCTCCTTCGGAAGGGGGAAAATTGGCCGGCACGCGCAGGACCGTGCAGGGAATGCCGTGCGCTTCGAGATTCGTCCAGAACGTGGGCCCTTTGCGAAGGTTCTGCATCCGGGCCGGCGACAGCGGAACGACCCATTTGCCGATCCTGACGGGAGTGCCCGCCGGTTCGGCGTGGGCCATTCCCAGCGTCGGAATGATCGTCGCGGCGCGGGGATCCCGGGCCACGAAATCGAACATGCCGTGTCCGCCCGGGTTCGTTCCCGAAATGAAATTCGACCACGCGACGGGGCTCTGGGGCGGATCGCTGGTCGCGAGGCGCCGGAAGCTCCCTCGCTCGATCAGCCGCCGGCAATGGGGCATCAGGCCCTGGGCCAGGTACGTTTCGAGCAGCTTCGGATCGAACCCATCGACCCCCAGCACGATCACGCGCCTCGCCGCCGCCCCCCCCGGCACCCGCGCGCCCTTACGTCCGCACCCCGCCGCCAGCGCCGCCGCAGCCCCGACTGATCCCAGAAACGTCCGGCGAGTGAAATACCGACGATCCACTGTAGATTTTCCCGGTGCTGCTTAACGAAGTTCAGCCACAGATGAAACACGGATCAAACACGGATACGGACAGCCTGTCTTCAATCCGTGTTCAACACAGATTTCTCAGATTTCCGCAGATTGCAGCAAATGCCGGAGCGGAAAAATCTGTGAAAATCTGCGAAATCTGTGGATGACAATCTCATTTCGTTAAATGATTTCGCGTCTTTCGTTTCTTTCGTGGTTCCTCACTCATCGAACACCCACAGGGGGAACCACGAAAACGACGAAAGACACGAAAGGCATTTAGTTTGGTTCCGGCCGAAGGCCAGGCTGGGTTTCATCCGTGGGCTCAACCGCCCATCCATTTCGGTTTTCGGATTTTCCTTAGACATTGGGTTTTCGGATTTCGTCATTTTCAAATCGCAGTACCTTCCCGTCCATATACGCCGGCGGGGCGACGCCGAACAAGTCGAGGATGGTCGGCGCCAGATCGACGATCGAGCACTCGGCCGGCTGGAGTTTCCGATTGCAGAACAGCACTCCCGGAACCGCGGACGGATCGACGCAGTGATCGCCGCTCCAGCGGCGGGTGTTGTCCGACAGCGTTTCGCCCGCCGTGCGTCCCACGGCGGTGTCCCAACTGGCACGATATCCAGGCTGATATCCGACCACCAGATCGGGACCGTTCTGCGCGTAGGGCCCGGTATAACAGGTCCGGGAATCATACACCTTGCGGATTGCCGATCGGCCGCCCCGCTGCGGATCGCTGAGCCCCCTCAGCTTCCCCGCGATCTCGTCGCGCAGGTTCGCGGCTTCGTCTCCCTCGGCGACAATCCCCTGCGATTCGCGCCGCGCCTGGTTGATGTAGATTCCCGCCAGGCCAAAGGCATAAGCGCGGGTTCGGCTCCAGTCGACCCCCGCCAGGTAGTCGTCCCCCAGGCTTCCCGGTTCCAGCACCAGGTAACCCTCATTGCGGAGCCAGGCATTCAAATGCACGGCACGCGAAAAGTCGCAGAAGCCGTGATCAGACAACACCAGCAGCACCGTCTCGGGACCGATCGCCTTGCGCACGCGGCCCACGAGCTCGTCCATCCGCTCGTACATCGCGTCGATGACGCCTGCGTGCCGGGCTTCCTCGGGCGCCGGGCGGCAGGGATGATCGGGCGTTGTGAACCGGTAGAACATGTGCTGGATGCGATCGGAGGCGTCGAACACGCACGCGCACAGCCCTTCGCGCGTGCGGCGCAACGCCTCGAAGAACATGGCCTCCCGCTCGGCATGAATCGAGTACGCCTGCTCCAGAAAGGCCCCCTCGTCGATCGCCCCCGTATTCAGTCCCCAGGTGTCTTCGGCCAGTCCCAGCGTGGCGAAGGATTCGTGCAGCTTGGCGAGGTAAATCGAATAGTACAGCGGGTGCGAGATCGGCAGCGCCGGGCGTTCGGGGTCGATGTTTACCGGCGTGACGTAAATCCTCACGTGCGGTGCAAGCTGTTCCAGGCGGAACCTGCAAATCCCGCGGACGCTCTGGAACAGCCCCGCCCGGAACGTTAACCGCACCCAGTCGGTATATTCCCCCGCCTTGAGCCCTATCGTCTGACCGCAGATCCGCAGCGTGGCGCGACCCTTCGGCACATCGACGTCGACGGTCAGCGGCACGTCGAGATCGGAAGGTGTCCGGCCCGGCAGATTAGGAGGACCGCTCAAGCGCGATTTGATGCGGTTGCCTGCACACGTCACGTGCACGCGCAAGCCCCCCTGCGATCCTGCGCACTCGCTCGCGTCGGTCGAATACAGGGTGTACGAGCCTTGGGTCCCCCGCAGGTCGGGCGTGCACATCGCCGACAGCGACAAGCCGAAGAATCGCTCGGGGGGAAACGTGATCGGCACCCGCAGAATCGTGCTGAAAATCCCATGTTCACCCAGCACCTTCCAGAACGGCTGGCTTTTGCGCAACAGGCGCACCGGCCCCGGTCCCATCCCCAGCGACGCCAGAATGTTCCATCGGCCGCCGGTCGTCACCCGCGCACTCGACAGTTCCGGACAATACGTCCGCAGATCGCGGTTCAGGAAATCAAAAATGTTGTGTTTTCCCGGATTGACCCCCGTCATGAACGACGACCAGGCGACCGGAGAAATCGGGGGCAGCGTCGTTCCCAGATCGGCAAACGTTCCCCGGTCGGCAAGTTCGCGGAAATTCGGCAGGCGGCCGGCTGCCATGAGCGATCGCACGCGTCCGGGGTCGAGACCGTCGAGCCCCACGACGACAACCCGCCGGACTTTCGGGCGCACGCCGCGCTTAAGGCGCTTCAGCCACAGCGCCACGCTGCGAAAGGGCCAGGTGAGCAGCGACAACAGCGCCAGCCCGAGCGCCGTCAGCAGGACCAGGAACGAACCCAAAAAGGCCATCCCGGCGCCGGGACCGATGTATGCCGGAAGGAACCAATACGAGTGGCCCGTGCAGACGACCTCGGCAATTCCGGACAGCGTCATCGGTTGCAGTATGCAAAGGTTCCCGTCAAAGAATCAAGGGATGGCGCCGTGAATTCAATTACCGGTCCACCTTGGCGCGATACTCATGCAGGATCGGCAATTTCTTTTGCAGCTCCTGGGCCTTTTCAACGCGCCCCGCCTTCGCCAGCAGACTTGCGTAACGCTGGACATAGCGCGGCCGATCGGGGGCCAGCTCGGCGGCATTTTGCGCTGCCTCAAGCCCGGCGCCGAAGTTTCCATTTTGAATGTAGCACTCGCAGAGCATCATCCACAAGTCGGCCGTTTGCCGCAGCTCGGTCGTGCGCTGCAGCCACCGCTCAGCATCCTGCGGCTGATGCAGCGCATAATACGTGGAACCCAGTGTAAACGTCGCCGTGGCGAGCGCCTCGGGCGAGGGCCTGGGGGCCGCGACCACCGCCGCGCTCAGTTCCAGGGCCAGCTCTGAGTTCCTGTTCCAATTGAGGCGCGCCAGTGCGGCGTCGACTTCGACGTCGACGAGACCGTCGGCCTGTACCTTCTCCAGGATTTCCAGAGCCCGGCTGCGATAAGTCTCGGCGTGAATGGCTTGTCCCGGAGCATCCGAGACTTGCAGGTAGGCCAGCCCCAGGTTGCGGGCCCGGTCGAGGGCCGGCAGCACCGATTCGTCCCCCAGCGAAACCAGTTCGCCAGGCTCCGCAGTCGCGCCGTCGTCGTGCGCCGCGTCGTCACGTTCAGGCCGGTGGATGCCGATGCGGTGGTGTGTAAAGGCAAAGTGCGGGATTTCCGTCGGGCCCTTCGGCATGTGGCAGGCAATGCAGTTGTCTTCCGGCTCGCGCTTTAGCCTGGCGGCGCGGGGTTCCCGGCATGACTGGTCGGAATGGCATTCCAGGCATTGGGCACGGTAGCGTGCGGCGGCGGGGGCCGCTGCGTGCGGATCGTGGCAGGTTGTGCAGGTGAGCGTTTCTGAAGCCTGGTAGCAGCGGCTGAGCCGCATCTGCTCGGCATGCCCCACGACGTCCACCTGTCGTCTGGGGTTCTTGAACGCGTAATGGGCCACAAAATCCGACAGCTTCAGGCCCGCACGAAAATCCCCCACCGAACGGCCGCGCAGCTCGATCGTCGCGGCGCTGTGCAGATGGCACTGCGCGCAGATGTCGTCGCGACGCTGGCGATCCAGGTGCAGCGGATTCACGATCGTATCGTCGGTCGTATCGTCGGTGGCCAACTCGCTTTCGGCAGGGGCCTGTTCGTGCCGTTCGGCATGGAGCAATCCCGGGCCGTGGCACCGCTCGCAGTCGATGGCCCGGGCGTGCAGCTTGAGCCGCTGGGGACTGCCCCCCACCGGCTCGAGGCGCCCCACGTGGCACGACAGGCACCGCAGCTCCGCAGGACGCTGGAATCCCTGATTGTTCTCGGAATAGCCGGGCGACAGTCCCCACGTCGAGTTGGCCGTATACCAGGTCGCCGGCGATTCAAACAGAAATCCATCGCGCTCGACGAGATAGCTGCGGGAGAACCGCCCCGACCCGATCACGTACCGCATCGGGGCGTTCGTCAGAACGAATGTATTCCCGGCAGCGCTGCGAATCGATTCTTCGTGATACAGCGTTTCGCCTTCGCGGTGGATCCGATAGTGCTTGAGCGAGCGGGCATCGTCGAATTCGCCGTCGGGCGGCTCAGCCGCCAGGTGGACGTCCCCCAGGGCCTGGCTGTGCGCCGTCTTCATGTACGCAGCGTGAGTCTCGGCATGGCACGACTGGCAGCGTTCCATTCCAACGAATTCGGCCCCCGGTTGCGTGTTCCGAAAGGTCGAACCGGCCAGCGGCAGAGGGTCGGAAAGCGCAGCCCGGCGGCGCGCCTTTTCGTCGGAATGCAGCCGCACAAATACCGCAGCAGCAATTATCCCGCCGCAAATCAGCGCCGTTGCACCGATCAGCCGCTTGTTTCTGGAGTTCATTTC
>JACQFH010000324.1 GCA_016200145.1 Planctomycetia bacterium
GTCCGCGAGCTGGGCTTCAAAGGCCTCGTTCACGACAGCAACTGGGCTACGGCCGACCCCGAGGTCTTCGGCCCGCTGGAAAAGCTCAGCTACAGTGCCGGAGATTTTCTCGACCGTCACGGGTACTTCGAGTGCAATCACAAGGGCGATGACGCCGCGTGGTCGGTCCGCAACGGCCACACTTACAGCGATCGCAGCGCTCTGCGGTTCGACCCCGTCGAACCGGGCAAGCCGAAGCAGTTCGTGCATCCGGTGATGGACCCGCACTACGGCGAGCGGCCGTCGATGATCTCCGAGACGACGTTCACGCGTCCCAACCGGTATCGTTCCGAAGCGCCGCTGTACTTTGCCGCCTACGGCGCCCTGCAGGACAGCGACTGCATCGTACACTTCGCGTTTGACGGCGCGAGCTGGCGGGTCAAACCCCGGTTCTGGATGCAGCAGTGGACGCTGGCCACGCCGGCCATGCTCGGCCAGTTTCCGGCGGCCGCGCTGTTGTATCGCAAAGGTTTCGTCTCGACCGGCGCGGTCGTCGCCGAGGTCCGATTGAACAACGGCGACCTGGCGCGACTGCGGGGGACCCCCCTGCCCCAGGACGCGGCGTTTGACGAGTTGCGCCTCAAGGATGTGCCGCAGAACTCTGAGGTGAAGCCCGGCCAGCGTCTCGACCCGCTGCTGCATTACGCAGGCCGCGCGCACGTGACCTTCAGTTCGGAACCGGGGAGCGTCAAGTTGAGCGACTTGAAACCATTTGTCGACCGCCAAGCACAAACCGTTTCCAGCACGACGGGCGAACTGAAGCTCGATTACGGCAAGGGCCTGCTGACGATCAACGCGCCGCGCGCCCAGGGGGCCAGCGGAGGATTGAGCGAGGCAGGCAAGATCGACCTTGCCGACCTGACCATAACGAGTGACCTCGACCTGGTGCACATCATCGCCGTGCCGCTCGACGATCAACCGCTGGCCACGTCGCGCCGGATTCTGCTGCAGGTCATGTCGGAAGAGCGAACGAGCGGCTTCCGCACCGAAGCGGCCAGCGCCACAACCAAACGCATCACCGAAATCGGCCGCGACCCGTGGCAGGTGAAGCGCTTAAGCGGCAGCGTTTCCTTCAAGCGTCGCGACGCGGCGAAGCTCAAGGTGACGTCGCTCGACTTCGCCGGCCGGAAAGGCGAGGTCGTGGGCACAGCCAAGGAAATCGCGCTGCAGCCGACGACGCTCTATTACCTGATCGAGTAGCCCGGCCGGAAAACTCGCCAGACGGGCTCGTCGAAACTCAGCCGGCGTCAATCGGCCTTTTCGCGGTCACCCTCACCCGCGGGAACGATCGCCTCCAGGGCCTGCCGTGCTGCGGCGGCGACCGAGAGGCGCGCCAGGCGCGCGTCGTCGTCGCTCGACAGGTATTTGAGGTCTGAGACTGTGCCGTACGGAATGCGAATGCCGTTGGGAGTCTCGTTGCGGACCTCGGCGGCCAGCTCGCGCAGCGCCGGCGTTGCGCCGGCTGCTTCCGGCCCCGTCCGGCCCAGCGACAGGGCGGCGGCCGAGACGACCCAGGGGTCGAGATCATGCAAAGCCTGGGTCAGGCCGCCGATCGCCAGGGGCCGGTTGCCTGCCGTCGGGATCGACCGGACGGCCAGCAGGCGCACGACTGGCGAATCGTCATCCAGCACGCGCACGAGATCCGCCAGGATCGATTCCCTGTTGCGGCACAGCAGGACGAGTGACTTGATCGCCGTGGCTCGGCGCTGTGCGTCGCCCGGCGCGTCGAACTGTCGGCGAAGGCTCGAAAGAACTCGCTCGGAACCGTCTCCGATCTGGCCCAGGGCCGTGTTGACGTCCCGATAGGGAGGCCGGTAGTCGTTTGACAGCGGGATGTTCTCTCCCGGAACCTGTTCGGGGGGTGGGGGAAGATCGAGGATCTTCAGCAGAGCGGGAACTGCAGGGCGCGCCGCCGGTCCAATTTTTCCCAGAGTTTGCACGATGATCGGATGTCGAGTCGAGAGTTCGAGATCCGCTTTGGCCAGGTCGAGTCGCGAGACCAGACAGGGAACGGCGGCAGCGGCGTCAGGGCCGATACACCCCAGCGTCTCGACCGAAAAGTATTCAATGCCGATTCCTTTCGGGTTCTGGCGTTCGATCAGACGGATCAGCACCGGAACAGCGTCTCTCGCTGCGGGGCCCAGTCCGCACAGATCCTGCAAGACTCGCGGAATCGTGTCGGACGGTCCTTGTTCGAGTTGTTCGATCATTCGAGCCGCATGACGGCGGGCTTCGTCGGGCCGGTATCGCGCCAGGATGCTCGCGGCCTGCCTTCCACACATCGGATGGTCCGGTTGCAGCCAGGGCTCGAGGAGCGACAGCATGTCGTCCAGTTCGGCTCCCATCTCCAGGAGCGCCGGCAGGGACTCGAGTCGCCGTGAGACTTCCATCACGGTATTTCGTTGCGGCTTGAGCGGCCCGTAACCCGAACTCGAAACCACGCGAATCTCGAGCGTTTCGAGACGCCGCATCAAGCCGGCGACAGCCGGTTTCGACAGCGTCTTCATGCTGCGAAGTGCCGCGAGGAGCCCCGGTAGATCTCCACCCGGGATCTTATCGACGAGCGCCAGCAACTCGGGGAGTGCCTCTTCGCGTTCGGGGCCCAGCCAGCGAACGCCGTCCAGCGCTGCATTCACAACCTGGGGGTTCGAGGCGCGCAGCCAGGCACGGACCTGGTCGACCTGTGCCGCGCCCCGTGCGGCGAATGCGACAATGGCCGCAACGCGAACGGTTGTGTCCGGATCATCAAGCAGTCCGCGCAGCATCTCGGTGACGGAGGGATCATCGTTCATGGCGTCACGCCGGCAGGCGACCTTGATGACCAGCGCCCGCGTGGACGCGTTTTCGGATCCGGCCATCGGCAACACGCTGGCAATGACGGCCCGTGATTCCTGCAGCCTGGCGGCGTTTCGTTCGCGGACATCCGGAATCACAGGTGTGGCAATCGGCGACGGGGTCGTCCCTTCCAGAAGTCTCGTGGCCGTCTCGCGAATCGTCGGATCCGGATCGGCGAGCATCCGGGCTGTCGTCAGCCAGAGGTCGTCCGGATCGCGGCAGATTTGAACAAAAGCCGAAAAGGCATAAGTGCGAAATTCGACGTCGTCACCACTCAGCCGCTCGCGCACCGCGTCGAGCGCCGCGCCCGCATTCGCCCCCTGCAGGCCCAGTCCGTACAGCGCCATGCGACGTGTCTGCCGGTCGTTACTCCCCAGCAGGGCGACCAGCTCGGGAACCGCATCGGGCCCGCGGGCCGACAGCTCTTCGACATTCCGCAGTGCCGCGCCCAGCCCCGCCGCCTGTTCAGGAGCAGATTCGGATTGCCGTGGGAATTTCTGGGACAACCAAATCACCGCGCAGACCACCGCCGCAAGACCCAGCACCTGCCAGAAACTCGGCAAAGGCACGCCACGGGTTGGCCGGTTGACCGACATCACAATGTTCCACAAGTCCAGCGATTCAGTTACTCCAGATCCGAAATCCAAAATCCCATTTCCGAAATCCATTCTCCATCCACTATCCCCCCTCCTCATTCTCCCCCACCTCTCCCCCCTCACGGCGCACGATGCTCTCAAGCGCCAGCCGCGCCGCTTCGGTAACTGAAAGTCGCGAGAGGTCATGGCCGCCTGGATCAAACCGCAGGCTGGCCAGTCCGTAATGGTGCGATGACCGAATTCCGTTGGGTGCGCGGTTGCGGACGTCAGCGGTCAATTCCCGCAACTTTGGCGCAGCCGAAACGGCCGCGGGTCCAATTGCACGAAGCGACAGCGCTGCAGCCGAAACAACCCAGGGGTCGTCGTCCGTCAGCGCCCTGATCAGGCCTGGGATGGCGGACGACCGGTCACCCTCGACTTGTCCCAGACATGCCGCGACGAGCCGCACGTCGACCGATTCGTCGTCCAGTGCGGCGAGAAAAGCGGACGGAATCGGGTCGCCGTGCCGGCACAAACCAAGCAATGCCTGCAAAGCCGCCAGGCGTCGCTGGACGGGCCTGCCAACGGCGGCTTCGCGCCACAACCTCGCTACGACCCGGTCGGAATTGTCCCCGATCCTGCCCAGCGCAGCGCTGACACGATCATACTGGACAGGGTACGACTGCGCCGCCGCGGTGTTCGCCGGCCGGGCAGCTTCGTGCTCGGAATTTGGCGCCTGATCGAGAATCTCCAGGAGCACAGGAACTGTGCTCCGTGCCGCCGGTCCGATCTTTCCCAGGGTCGCGACGACGACTTCACCCCGAACCCAGGAGTTGTCGACGGATTTCAGACGCTTGAGGACGGAAGACAGACAGGTCACCGCCGGGGCGGCGTCGGGACCGATCCCCCCCAGGGCGACAATGGAATACCAGGCGATCCACGGGCGTTTTTGATCGTCCTCATCAATCAGTCGAATCAGCAGCGGCACGGCGTCGCGGGCGGCCGGGCCGAATCCCGACAGCACGTGCAGGGACCTCATGCTCGGCGAGTCCCCCTCGCGGTTGGGATCACGCTCGATGTCCACGGTCATCTGCCCGGCCAGGCGCCGCGCCTCATCGGGATCGAATCGGGTCAGGAGTCCGGCCGCGAGTTTGCCGAGTTCTGGATGTGAATTGGCAATCAGCGATTTCAGAACGGGCCTGAATTCGGTCGGCTCGGCGCCGAGTTCCATGACGAAGGCGACGACGTCGAGTCGCTTTCGAATCTCGGGGTTTTGCCATTCCTGCCTCGCGGCGGGATCCGGCCTGGCTGCGCTGCGAATCGGGGCCTGGAATTCCGGCGAGCCGGCGCGGCGGACCAGGCGGCGGAGGAGCATCTTCGCCGCCGCCCTGTCGAGGCGCAGCACGCGGATCAGGGCCGGGAGATTGAAGTCGGGAATCGTGTCGGCCAGCGGGAGCAGGTCCGGCATGATCTGCACCGCTTCGGGACCAAGCCAGTTGGCGGACTGCAGTGCTTCATCCACGACTCGCGAATCGGCGTCGCGCAGGCCCGCATGGATTTCCTCGACGCGCGCCACGCCCCGTTTGCCGAGCGCGCTGATCGCGCTCGCGCGGACGACCGGCTCGCTGTCGCCCAGGAGTCGCCGCAGCGCCGCGGTCACTTCAGGGTCGTCATGCAGCGAATGCTGCGCCGTGACAACGCGAATCACCAGGCCGCGCGTCTCGGCCCGATCGGAGTCGATCATGGCCAGAGCGGTCTGATTCATCTGCCTGCTTTCGTCAGCGGTCAGCAGCCGGCGACCGAGTGCATCGGGCTGCCGCCGCGCGAACCAGGCAATATGGTGCGTCGTTCTTCCGTCGAGCAGGCCGGCCGCCGATTCTCGAATGCCGGCATCGGGATCGGCCAGCATCCGGGCAATCGTCGGCCACAGGCTCTCGGAATCGGAGCAGATCTGTGTGAAGGCCCACAGGGCGTTCGAGCGGACCTCCCGATCGTCGTCCCTCAGCGCGTCGCACACTGCATCGAGCGCGCCGCTGGCCCGCTCACCCAGGCGCCCCAGGCCCTGCAGCGCCAGGTATCGGGATTTGCGGTCGCTGCTCGACAGCATTGCAACCAGGTCGGGAATTGCGTCGGCGCCGCGATCCGACAGCTCCTCGATGCCCCGCAGGTTGGCGCCCAGGCCCTCGGCGTCCGCAGGACCGGATTGCCGGGGGGAATTCTGCCACAGCCAATACGCCGCGCCTGCGACTGCCACAATTCCCAGCACCTGCCAGAAACTCGGCAGCGGCACGCCACGCGTTGGCCGGCTCACAGACATCACGCCGTCCCGAAAAACAGCAATAATTCAGTGATTCAAATCCGAAATTCGAAATCCCACTTCCGAAATCCATCCTCTCTCCTCGCTCCTCGCTCCTCACTCCTCTCTCTTCGGTCTTTCCCGCATCCGCGGCGCGAGAAATTTCGCCGTCTCATCACCAATCACATGATACCCGGCCAGATTCGGATGGCGATCGCCGAACCAGCCGGGCAGGTCTCGGAAATGGGCGTCGAGGCGGTTGTCCATGACGACCACCGCATTGTTGCGGACGAACGGCTGGACCCACGTCCGGTGCTGTTCCGGAATTTTGTCGAGCGCGTACCGGCGGTAATTGAGCATGTTGGGCCCCTGCGCCAGCTCGGCCTTGTAGCGCGTGTAGACGTCGAACAGCGGCAGCTTTTCACTTTCGGCCACCTTGCGGATCAGCGCGTTGATCTCTTCGTCCTTCTCCGGGGTCATGTACGGAATGATCGTCGTCGGAAAAATGGCCGCCTGGGGAAAGTCCCGCCGCAGCCGGGCGATCAACTCGCTGAAATCCCTGGGGAAATTGGCCGGGAAGTCTTCGCGCCGGCCGATGTCATTCAGGCCGTACCGGATGAACACGTAGTCGATGCCGGGCAGCTTGGCGATCTCGCGGTCGTACCGTCCGCCCGAAAGCAAGCCGTGAATGAATTCGCCGTCGCGCCCCTGGTTAATTACATTGGCCGGCGGGAGTTCTTTGTCGGCCGCCAGCAACAGCCGGATGACGTCTTCCAGGTGCGGCCCCTGCGGATCGGTAATACGGCACACGCTCCCGATCGTCGTGCTGTCCCCCAACAGCAGCACCTGCACCTTCCCCTCATGCTCCCCCCGCGCCGCCTGCGCTCCGAGTGCAACAAGAATGGCGAGAATGAAAAACCGTGCGCGAGTGCGTAGCGAAAACATGCGAATTCCCATGACCTCCAAAATCCGAAATCCCAATTCCGAAATCTTACTTCTGCCTCCCCATGATGGGATACTGCACATCCTGAAACCCCTTCCCACTGTGCTCGCCGGGAGGCACCAGGCTGTCGACGAACGCTTCGTCCGCGGAGTCGATCGACACCTCCAGGCACGCGGCGTTGTCGTCGAACTGTTCCATCGTGCGCGGGCCGAGGATCACCGACGTGATCACCGAGTTCGCCAAACACCACGCCAGCGCGAACCGGCTCATCGCGACCCCCTTTTTCGCACAATAGGCGCGCAGCTCTTCGGCCAGCAGAAAGCTCGCATCACGCAGCTCGGCCTGCTGCATCCGCTTGTCGTTGCGCGACGCGCGGCTGCCCGCTGGAAACGCCTCGCCGGGCCGGTACTTGCCCGTCAGGATGCCCCGCGCCAGCGGGCTGTAACTGACGACGCCGATCCCGTACTCGCGGCAGGCAGGCAGCAATTCGACTTCGATGTCGCGGTTGACGATGTTGTACAGCGGCTGGATGCAGACGAACTTGTTCAGGTTCAGCCGGTCGCTCGTCCACAGCGATTCCATCAGTCGCCACGTGCGAAAATTCGAGCAGGCGATGTACAGAACTTTGCCCGCGCGCACCATGTCATCGAGCGCCCGCAGCGTTTCTTCGATTGGCGTCGTGTAGTCGGGCGTATGGACGTAATAGACGTCGACGTAGTCGGTCTTGAGGCGTTTCAGGCTCGCATCGAGCGCTTGCGAGAGGTGCAGCCGGCTGGCCCCGCTGTCGTTCGGCCCCTCCCCCATCGGCCCGCGACCCTTCGTAGCCAGCACCACCTTCTGGCGGCGGTCGGCGATCGCCTGTCCCACGACCACTTCCGACTGACCGGCGTTGTAGATGTCGGCCGTGTCGAAAAAGTTGATTCCCTGGTCGAGGGCCTTGTGCATGATGCGGGTCGACTCGGCAGCGTCGGTCTGCCCGCCGAACATCATCGTCCCCAGGCACAGCGGCGAAACTTTTGCTCCGGACGAACCCAGGCTGCGGAAGCGGCTCATATTGATCCTTGAAGTATTCGGACAGCGTCAATACAGTACCGGTTTATATACAGCACCGATCGGCAAATCTCCACACGGACAGTTTCCACCAGAAAAGGAAGTGCAGGTTTATGGGCGTCAAGAAGACGGGCAAGGGCCGCCGCAAGCTGGGTCGTCGAAAGCGCCGCATGCGGGCCAAAATCCGTCATCGTAAGGGCTGATCCCAGGGGACTGTCCCATTTTTCGGCCACTGATGCTGTTTGCGACTGACACGTGCCTCCGAAAACATGGGACTGTCCCCCTCACGCGTCAACGTTTTTTTATCTTCTTATCTGGCGTGTCCCCCTCTCTGCACGCTACGATAACTGAAGAGACGTAATGCCTTCCGCTGCCGCCGGTTCACGAAAGTGAAGCGGTGGTCCTTCCCGGCACGGACGATTTTTCACCGCGGGCCCACGCACAGGAACGAGGTCACGCCATGAGTTCAATGCTTCGATCTTCTTTGGTCTGCACCGTCATCGCCGCCGGTTCCTTCTGGTTTGTCGGCCCCGTCGCTGCCCAGAACGCCGCCGCTGACCCCGCCGCCGTTGCCAAAGCCGAAGCAGCACAGAAGGCCGCCGACGATGCGGTCGCCAAACGCAAGGCGGCCGAAGGGGTGGTCGCCGGCGAACAGGCCAAAGTCAAGACGGCCGCACAGGCCCTGGCCAAGGCGAAGGCCGAAGAATCTAAAGCCACCGGCGACGTCGCCGCCGCCGAGAAGGCCCTCACCGAAAAGACCGCGGCCGCCAAGAAGGCGGACGAAGACGCGAAGGCCCTCGAAAAGCCGAACACCGACGCGGCTGCTGCCGCCAAGGCCGCCGCCGACGCCAAAGCCGCCGCCGATAAGCTCGCCGCCGACCAGGCAGTGATCGCCAAGGCCACCGCCGACACCGCCGCCGCCGCCAAAGTCGCCACCGAAAAAGCTCCCGGCGATAAGGCCATCGCCCTGGTAAAGACGGCCGCCGACACCGTCGCCGCCGATGCCGCGAATGGCGCCAAAGACACCGCCGCCAAGGCGGAAGCCGCCGCCAAACCGGTCGCCGATA
>JACQFH010000325.1 GCA_016200145.1 Planctomycetia bacterium
CGAACAGCGCCAGGAGCAGCCAGTAGGTCTTCAAGGTCATTTGGTCGCCTGTGACTTCGTGCGAAGGCGCTCGAGATAGGCGTGCAGCCGCTCGCGGCCCTCCTCGAAACTCTTGTCATAAATTTCCCGAAACTCCTCCGGGCCGGGCAGGTTTCCTTCACGCATGCGGCTGAAATACGCACACAGCGTCCAGCCCAGCGCGTAGGTACTGGCTGCGGAGTAGACAGCCGAAACTGCTGAACCGTAGCCCGGAATGAACTTGATCAGTTCGCGCGCGCCCAGCCGTCCCAGGTAGCCCAGCCCCAATGCACTCAACACCTCGCCAACCTGCTGCCGGTCGAATTCCTGGTGATAGATTGAAGCGATGGTGTGAAACATCTTTGCCTGAATGGCCATGACAACCGGCACGTCGACAAACGGCAGGGGAACGGCCCCTGCCGCTCCCGCCGCAACCGCATACGACAGAATGTGGGGATGGGCGGCTCGCAGATGCACGTCGCGCAGGCTCTTCTGCACCTCTTCGTATTGCTGCAGCACGCTTCGCAGTCCCAGCGGCAAGAGTTCGTCGATCGCATCCCACAAGACGGCAAGCCCGTAGTCGACCGGCTCGTAGCCGTCGTCCGGCAGAGTCAAATCGACCGGTACGAACCGCGCATCAATTCCTGCTTGCGAAAACATCTGCCGTTGTGTCGTCAGCGATCGCACCAGATCTTCGGGCACGCTTGGCGGAAACGGTTGCTCGTTGAACGGATACGGAATGCCATGCTGCTCCTGGCGAGAGGCGTAGCCTTCGTGCAACGTGGTCTGTACGACCAGAATCGGCCATCCTGGCCGGGCCGCGTGAATCTGCCGCAGGGCCTGCATCACCGGCTGCTGTGCGTGATCCATCGCTTTTATAACCACAATCAGCAAGTGCGCCTGATCCTGAAACAGGGCGATATCTTCGGTCGGGTCGTAATTGACTTCGCCAAGGCCGCGCGTGTCGAGGAACCGCACGATGCAATCTTCGTCGCTGGGAAATGAATAGGCACAGGCCGTGCGCGTGCACGGACGGATGCCATTGCCGATCTCCGCCCGCGTGTTCTCCGTCAGGGCACGGATCAGAGACGTTTTCCCAGACTGTGCTTTCCCGAGCAGCCAGAAGATGGGGACCGGCAAATCGCGCCAGACTTGTTTCAAGCAGCGTTCAAGCTCGGCCTCGCTGACTTTGGGGTTCGCAAGCTGCTCCCAGACCTTACTCCAGATCTCTTGCGGTGTTCCCATGAAAAACAGCCGGATTCACAGAGTGCTCGGGGCTTCGTGGCGCCGCAGACGCGCCGTGCGCCACATCTGCAGTATACCGATTTGCACACCTCCCGGCAGTTGGCTCCCCTGGCGCCGTGGCTCTTGCCGCCGGGCTGGTTCCCGGTGACGTGATCAGACTGAAAGGGGGTAATTGCGGGGAGTGCGCCATTGGACAACGCGATCTCTTGATCTCATGATGTGGTCTCGCGTGCATCGCATCGCGGCGCAGGTTTTCGCCAATTCGCCATGAAGATCCATCAGTTGACCGTCGACGAGGTGCTGCGCAGCCTGCAAAGCGGCCCCGCAGGTCTTTCAGGCGACAGGCTGGTCGAGTTTGGCCCCAATCAGGTCGTGCGGGCGCGGCGTGAATCGGTTCTGTGGCAGTTTTCGAAGGAATTCATCCACTTCTTCGCACTGATTCTGTGGCTGGCGTCCGGGATGGCATTCTGGGCGCACTTCCAGGATCCCGGCCAGGGCATGGCCACGCTGGGCTTCGCCATCGTCGGCGTGATTGTCGTGAACGGTGTGTTCTCGTTCTGGCAGGTGTACCGCGCCGAGCGCGCTCTGGCCGCACTGGAAAAACTCCTGCCGCATCAGGTGAAGGTGCAGCGCGGCGGAGTCTTTTTGCAGATACCGGCCGCCGGGCTGGTTCCGGGTGACGTGATCAGTGTGGAAGGGGGTGACGTGATCCCCGCCGATTGCCGCGTGATGGAGAGCTTTGGCATCCGCGTCAACGTGGCCACCGTCACGGGGGAATCTCTTCCGAAAGCCCGTAACGCGGATCCCAGCACCGAAGAGACCTTCCTGCACAGCCGGAATGCTCTGCTGGCAGGAACGACGGTTGTTTCCGGCACTGGCCAGGCAGTCGTCTGCGCCACGGGGAATCACACCGAGTTTGGGAAGATCGCCCATCTCACGCAATCGATCCGTCACGCCTCTTTTCCGCTGCAACGAGACATTGCCTTTCTCAGCCGGGTCCTCGCCCTTCTCGCCGCGGCGCTCGGCATCTTGTTTTTTCTGATCGGCCTGACGATTCCCCTGTCTTTCACGCAAAACCTGCTGTTCGCGATCGGGATCATCGTGGCGAATGTGCCTGAGGGACTCCTGCCCACCGTGACCCTGGCCCTCGCCATGGGCGCCCAGCGCATGGCCCGCCGCAACGTCGTGATCCGACACCTCCCCGCGGTCGAGACGCTGGGCTCGACAACCGTCATCTGCACCGACAAGACCGGGACCCTGACTGAGAATCGGATGCACGTCCGCCGGCTGCACCTGGCCGGTGCATTTCTGGACGTGAAGGACGGCGCAGAGCTCGCGGCCCTGGCCGGACGCCATGCGGAGTTTTTTGCAGCGCTCGGGCTGTGTCACAACCTGAAAGAAACCGGCGAGCAGGGGGAGCGGGCCTTTCTCGGCGATCCGACGGAGGTGGCGCTTGCAGAGCTCGCCGCCCGGGTGACGTCGGCCGACCCGGCCTTTCCTCGCGTCGACGAAGTGCCATTCGACTCGGACCGCCGGCGCATGTCCACGCTGTATCGTACGCCGCAGGGATTGCTGTTGTATGCCAAGGGAGCGCTCGAGACGCTGCTGCCGCTGTGTGCCGAAGTCGATACCGACACCGGCCGGCGCGCACTGACGCCGGAATGGCGGAGCCGATTGCTCCGCACGACCCGATGTTCCCGATCTACCTGCAGGCGACGACGGCCTGCCTGTCGGCGATTGTCGTGATGCAGATCGTCAACGTCTACCTGTGCCGCAGCGCTCGGGAATCGGTGTTTGCCTCCCGCCTGTGGTCAAATCATTTGATCCTGGTCGGCATCGGGGCCGAGCTGCTGCTGATTCTTGCCATCGACTACACTCGCTGGGGAAACCGGCTGTTCGGCACCGCACCGATTGGCTGGCGTGTGTGGTTGTTTGTGATCCCCTTCGCTGGCGCAATGCTGATTCTCGAAGAATTCCGCAAATACCTGGCGCGCCGCGGTCCCGCGTGATTCGATCAATCTCTTCCGGCTGAAGTTTCTTGACATCAGCCTTGCGTCCCTTATTTGCGGACGGTTGGCAGTCCCGGCTTTTTCGTCGAGGGCGGGACGATTTTCTGTGGTTCTCCCAAGCCCGAGTCCGGCACTGGTGGTTGGGGCACGGGCCCGCTTGCAGCCGGAGCGCCTGGCGCCGCCGAATTCGGCTGATTGCTCACCCCGGCGTCTTCCACCAGGTAGCTCAAGGCAACCTTTGCAGCGGCCAGCTCCCGTTCGAGACTGCGCTTGCTGCCCCGTGAATTCGGATGCAGCCGCCTGCGTTCGAGTTGCGGAGGGCCGTCATCGGTGACGACGACTTGCGGTCCTCCCACTCGGACGCCGCCGAAGAAGGGAATGTCAATCTCCGCCCCCGGAGTCACGACCGTCCGCTGCCCCGGCCCACCATTGGGAGCCGCCGACGAGCGGTCGCCCGGTCCCCATTTCGACAAGGTCTTCTCGACCTGGGCGAACGTTTCGTTCATCTCGGTCACTTGCCGCAGCAGGACCTCGGTCTCGACGGCACGACCGGCCCGCAAGGCATCCCGCAATTCCCCGGCCCGCGACCAGATTTCCTTGGCCGCCCGGTACGACTGCCGATAATCGGGCTGCTGCTGGTGGTAACGGTGCATTTCCCAGCACAGCGAATTCGTCGCCTGGACGACTTGGGCTGCCCGCTCATCGATCTGCATCGGGTCATCAATGATGTCGACCGCAAAAACGGGAACGGCCAGCATCAAAACCGCCAGCACGCCCCCTGCCGCCTTCGCCGCGCTCATTCCGTTTCGTCGCGTTTGCATTACATTCTCCCTGGTCCGCGTTAAAGAAAAATCATTGTCGCTAAACCTTTATCGTCGTTCTCGCGACCTCCAGACGAAAAAAAAACGACGCGATGGAAGACCCGCAGGTCATTCATCACGTCGGCTTACTCGTTGTAGCCCACCAGCCCGCGCTGGTTTGCTGTGGATCTCGTCATCCGACGACGGCGGCGGCGGGGCCATTGAGCACAATGCATCCCACCTCAGGTGATTGTATCGTTCGCACGCAGGAACGCAAGGAGTTCGCAATTGTCGAGTCGCCACGGTCGTGTTCCCCTTCCGTTGTCAGCGTCAGTCATCGCTCCACGATCCTGAAATTTCACGAACAGGTCCTGGAGCTCGTGGGGAATGGAGCCTGGCAACTTCATCCGGCGAAAGGCTACAAATTCAGTCAATAGCTGTGCGCGGCACTGCCGCATCTCGGTAATTTCCCTGCAAGCCGTGTTGCGTTTTCCGGAAACAATCTCGTTGACAACCAGACCGCGTCGGGTAAACTGGGGCCATTGACGTTGCTTGTGAAGGGCAACTTTGAAACAGCTATTGAAAGCCTCTCGGAGCGAAGTTCGCATCGAGGGGCTTTTTTGCAATCACAGCAGAACGCCCGAGCGGGGGCTTGGCAGATTCAGTTTTCTCGAAGGACGTAACAAATGATCGGCATTTGCC
This sequence comes from Planctomycetia bacterium, assembly GCA_016200145.1. GTDB lineage: Bacteria > Planctomycetota > Planctomycetia > Planctomycetales > Planctomycetaceae > JACQFH01. The sequence continues at coordinate 4,775 of JACQFH010000325.1, forward strand.
CTCAATGCGGAAGCAGACTGAAACCCATTGCTCAAGGAGACCTTCACGGTGTCCGGTGTGAACAGCAACTGTGCCCTTTCAACTTTGCCGATCAGCGATGTCCGACGTGTTCCGGCGCAGTCGTCAGCGCCGCCCATCCTGAGCCTGGCCGCTACGTCGTGAAGTGTGAAAAAGGACATGAATGGGCCGTCACTTGATCCATAGCGCTGGATCCGGTCGAGTGTCAGCAAATTCCCTACAGAAGTTGTCAATGTTTCCTGACAACCAAGTTGTTGACAACCAATTTGCTGCGGCTAAGCTAAGGCCCATTGACATTGCTCGTGAAGGGCGATGAAGACGCAGGTTATAAAGCCTCTCGGCGCGGGTCTCGCACCGAAGGGCTTTTTTTTGGCAATTACGGCGATCGCACTCGGGCCCTGGCCTCGACGGTGGCGTTCACCCGGAACACACGCGAGGCGGGGCTGTATCACGGCAGTTCTCACAGAATGTCAGGAGTCTCCCATGCACACCAGCGACCTGCGACACGTCGATGTTGCACGGCCGCCGAGAATCTGCTGAACCAGGTCCTCAGCCCGCGCGGGCGCGCCAGTCTGCCACAGCCGGCGACCGCCACATCCTGATGCGGTCGAGTTCTCTTAACAAAACTGTCACGCGTCCCACGCTGATGACGCACCCGGCTGCGGAACAAAAGCGATGGCCTCCTTGCTATTCCGGGTTTGCTTGATAAGATGATGTTGCGTGGTGAGACGAAATGAGTGAGGTCTCTCCGCGAGCTTGGTAAGAATCTGAAGTCGTCGGAAGACTAACAAAACAGCAACCCGGCCCGCCTCATTGAGATCGGGCGGGGGGGCTTAAAAACAGAGTAAGCCGACGTGCGGGAACACCTTGGGGTGTTCCCGCACGTCGGTTTTTTTTTCGGCCAGTTTTGAAAGGACGAGCATGGCTACCATCGATCTGACAAAGGACACGAAACGACGCGGCGCGGGCGACGATCGGCCGGCAAGCGAGCGATTTACCGAACAGGCGAGTGCCGTGTCGAGTGACATTCAGGGAATGGGCGCGATTGCCAGGGATGTCGCCCACGAGAAGCTCGAAGAATTTCAGGAGAATGCCTCCGCCGTTTACGAACAGGGGCGAGACAAGGTGCGCGAGGCCACCCGCACGCTCGAGCGATTCATCGCAGAACAGCCCCTCACCAGTGTCTTGGTCGCCGCCGGCGTCGGCTTGTTTCTCGGCCGCTTCTGGATGCGTCGCTGATTGCAAGGGCAAAGCTCCAGCGTGGCTGCGGCGACACGCCTGATCCCGGAGTGCTGCTGCCGAAGAAGATGACCTTGCTGTAAGTGGTGCTCGGCTGGCTTTCTGTAGAAAGCCGGTGCACCGTTTTTCTGTTCCTCGAACCGGAGAGATTGAAGATGAAACGCATTGTTACCGCTGCCATGAGTTTGAGCCTGCTTGCGATAGGCATCGTCGGTTGTGACGAGAAATCGACGACGAAGACAGAAACGAAAACGGAGACGAAGGTGACCACCCCCGCGGGAACAAAGACCACGACGCACGATACGGAAGTCAAGGATACCACCACGGCTCACAAGGATAAGACTCCTTGAATCGCCGACGTTCACCAGGGACGTCCCGACAGTTGCGACGGTAAAAACCGATGTCGCAACCTGCCGGGCGAAAGGCTGGCTATGCGACATCATCCATTCCCACCGAGAGGCCGGAACGGACACAACGCAGCAAACTTCGGAAACCGATCCGTTGCAACTGCTGCTGCGCCAATTCCGCGAGCTGGGCGCGTACTGCTCGTACTACCTCACCGCCAGGGCGGACAGCGCCAGGCTCGGTCTGCGGAATGCCCTGGTCAGCCTGACCTTGGCCGCGCTGGCGTTCGTTGTGGTCGCCAGCCTTTCGGTCACGGCGATCTGGTTCGTGCTGAACGGTGCGGCGGAAGGACTGGGCGTGCTGTTCGGCAATCGCCACTGGGCGGGCAGCCTGCTGACGGGATCGCTGCTCGCAGCCGGGCTGGGTGGTGGAATGTGGTGCATCGTCATCAGGCTCAAGAAAACCGCTCGCGAAAGGACGGTCGCCAAGTATGAAAACCGGAATTCTCGACAGCAGGCACGATACGGACACAATGTCGCCGATCGCGCAGTGGCGAATGGCCCGGACGCAAACGACAGAGAACCGCAGTGAACAGGGCTTTCTGTCGGACCAGGCGGCCAACGCCGGAACGGCGATGCTGCAAACCGTGCAGGAGATGAAGCAGACAATGGCGCAGGCCGCCGATCTGCGAACCTGCCTGAGACACCATCCCTGGATTGCCACCGGTTCGATTGTCGCGGCGGGATTTGTCGCTGGCGCGGTCGTATCGCGTTCCCGATCGACGTCCGGCAAGAGAAGGCGGTCAGGGACCAACGCCGAAGCTCTGCCAGAATCCACAGAGCGCGAACCGGCTCGAGCGAAGACGGGATTCGTGCGGGCCACACTGGGAACGATTCTGTCCGGTCTCGGGCAGACTCTGCTGCAGAGATTCATCGTCGCGGCAGTCGCTGGCACGAACCGCGAGCCGGTTACAGAGGAACCACTCATGCCCTGCGGTCCGTCGCCGCCAGTCACTGCGGAACAGGCGACGCCATGAATTCGTACCAGAATCATCGGGAGAATGGCAGAGGATCGCATGGCAGCCCGTGACCAACCCGGCAGATTGGTGTGGATGCTGGCGTCGATCGCCGTGGTCGTTGCCGCTCTGTACCTGGCCAAGGGGGTGCTGGTTCCGTTGACGCTCGCGGTCCTGCTCAGTTTTCTCTTGAGTCCGGTGTGCGACTGGCTCGAGCGCCGCGGGTTGGGCCGTATCCCGGCGGTGTTTGCGACCGTCGTGGTGGGCTTCGCGGTCTTTGGTGCGGCGACCTGGACGGCGGTCGTCCAAATGACGGAACTGGCACCTCGCCTGCCGGAATATCAGAGGAACTTTCAAGCGAAGCTGCACTCGATCAATCACACTCTCAGCGCAGCGCTGAATAAAGTCACTCAAACGGCCGAAGAGCTGGACCAGGATCTTCCGTCGAATGGACGGGCCCGAGAACCAGGCCGGCATTCGGACCCATCGTACGCCGTGCGTCTGATTCCCACGCCAGCGAGTCCCATGCAGGTCCTGAGCGGGACGTTCGGAACCATTCTGCAAGTGCTGGGCTCCGCGGGCGTGGTCATCCTGCTGGTGGTGTTCTTCCTGGTCCGCCGGGAGGATTTGCGCGATCGTTTCGTGCATCTCATCGGACGCGGGCACCTGACCGTGACCACGCAAACCCTGGAGGACGCCGCCACGCGCGTCAGCCGTTATCTCACCACGCAATTTCTGCTGAATCTCAGTTTCGGTGTTCCGGTTGCGGTCGGGCTGTATTTCATCGGCGTGCCCAACGCCTTGTTGTGGGGCATTGCGGCCGTTGCTTTTCGGTTCGTTCCGTACATTGGTTCGATGATTGCCGCGGCAATGCCGATTGGATTGGCCATGGCCATTTCGCCGGACTGGATCGCGCCCCTCTTGACCCTGGGACTGTTCGTGGCCCTGGAGCTCGTCATCAGCAACATCCTCGAGCCGTGGCTGTACGGAAAGCACACCGGCGTCTCCGCGGTGGCTGTCCTGGTGGCGGCCGTGTTCTGGACGTGGCTCTGGGGATCGATCGGGCTGCTGCTGGCGACCCCGCTGACCGTGTGCCTGCTGGTGCTCGGCAAGCACGTACCCCAACTTTCCTTCCTCAACATTCTGCTGGGGAATGAACCGGTATTCGAATTGCAGACGCGCGTCTATCAACGACTGCTGGCCGGAGATCAGGAAGAAGCCAGCGAACTTGTCGAGGAGGCCCTCGCGCAGAGCTCACTGGCCGAGGTTTACGACACAGTGTTGATTCCCGCGCTGGCACTGGCAGAGAGCGATCGACGGCGCGGGGATATCGACGAGGGCCGGCAGAAATTCATCTTTCAGAGCCTGAACGACACGATTGACGATCTGGGCGAGCGACGCCAGGAACTGCCGGCGCAGCAGGTGAATGGCGACGCGGTCGAAACGCACGACGGGGCCGACGTTGTGATCATGTCCACCGCGGAAAAGCCGTGCATCCTGCTGTTGCCGGCACGCAACGAGGCAGACGAAATCGCCGCCACGATGCTCGCGCATCTGCTCGCGACGACCGGATACCGCGTGGAGACCGTTTCGAAAACGGTGCTGGCCGGTGAGCTCGTCAATCTCATCGCCCAGCGCCAGGCGGACGTGGTGTGCATTTCGGCGATGCCTCCGGCAGCCGCGACGCATGCCCGGTACTTGTGCCGGCGTCTGCAAGGTAAATTTCCCGCAGGGCGGCTGATTGTGGGTCTGTGGAATGCCCAGGGGGACCTGACCAAAGCTCGGACGCGAATCGATTGCGAGGCCGCGGTTCGCGTGGTGACGACGCTGGCACAGGCTCGCGAGCAAATTCAAGTCGTCCTGCAGCCGCTGTTGGTTCGGCGCGAACCGCCTCACTCATTTCAAGGAAAAGCATCATGAAAAGTTCCTCAGCGTGCGCTGACCCGTCCAGACTGGGCCCTGTCTGCGGAATCAATGTGGGTGGCGCGGAACGGATCGTTTCCGTAGCGGCCGGCGGGTTTCTATTGCTGTACGGGCTGTCCAAAGTGTCCCTCACGACAATCGTCGCGGCGGCGACCGGCAGCGCGCTCCTGTATCGGGGCCTGACCGGTCATTGCTGCGCGTTTCAGGCGCTCGACATGTCGACAGCGGGCGACCTGGAGGCCGACCAACGGGCCGGCCGGCAAATGCATTCTCATCCGGAAGTCACCGACGCGTCGCTCGATAGGACCATGGCTGCGAGGCACCACAAATGAAAGCAGAGCAATTTAAGGTTGGCCCTTCGGTTGCGGTTGCGGAGATTCCCGCGCGAATCGGGATTCGCAGCGATGGCATTCGGACGCTGTCCCGGTCGTCCGACACGTTTGTCCGCCTCGCGTCGGGAATCGCGCTCGGCCTGGCCATTCTGCTGAGCATGGTCTTGCGCCCGCAGGGGACGTCCCTCGTGGGCGAGGGCATCGCGGCGTCGAGTATTCCCGGCGCGGGCGACCCGGCGAGCGCCCTTCAGCCTGCGCCGCACGGGACCGGCAGCTACGAATATTATCTGACCGGGAATCCGGCCGACGTCACGACTCGGACACGCCCCGGACTCGTGCTGATGGGGGGCGGCGCCGATATCGACGAGTGCTTCGAGTGGATGATCGAGCGCTCGGGGGGCGGGGATTTCCTCGTGCTCAGGACCAGCGGCACCGACGCGTACAATTCCTACATCCACGAAATGATCACGCGCACCGGCATCAGGCCCGACTCGGTGGCGACGTTGATCGTCGGGTCGCGCGAAGCCGCTTTCGATCCGTTCGTCCTCGACGCCATCTCGCGCGCCGAAGCGGTGTGGATCGCGGGAGGCGACCAGGCGATGCATGTCCGCTGCTGGCAGGGAACGCCGGTGCTCAAGGCCATCGAGGCTGCAGTCGCCCGCGGAGTCCCCGTCGGAGGCACCAGCAGCGGACTCGACGTGCTGGGGCAGTTCCTGTTCTCGAGCGAGAACGACACCGCCACGATGGACAACCTCTGTTCCGAAGACGCTTTGCAAGATCCCTTTCACGATCAGATCACCCTCGTGCGCGACTTTCTCAACTTGCCGCACCTGGGAGGCGTCATTCTCGAAAGCCATTTTGTTCAGCACGACCGCATGGGACGGCTCGTAACGTTTCTGGGGCGAATTCTCGAGAGCGGATGGACCAGCGAGGCCAGAGGGATCGGCATCCAGAGCAACACCGCCTTGCTGGTCGATCCGGACGGATCGGCGATGGTTGTCGCCGGTCCTGACGCAATCGTGCCGGCCGCCTACTTTTTGCGGATCACCAGAGAAGCGGCGATGTGCCGGGCCGGGGAGCCGCTCGTCGTGCGACTGGCGACGGTGGATCAGGTTCGACCCGGAGAGACCTTCAGTCTGACGGCCTGGCGGGGGCCGCGGATGGTTTCGTTTTCGCTGGCCGCGAGCGAAGGTGTGCTCGAATCGTCGCACGGCAGCCGGGCGCTCTACCCCGAGTAGCAGATCACGTTTTCAACGACGAACGAATAATTACGCGTCTGAATACGCCAGCAATCCTTGGTTAATGGTCGTTCACTCTCATTTTTCAGGAGACAAATCATGTTATGGACCGTCGTTGTCATTCTGTTGATTCTGTGGGCGTTGGGAATGGTCGCTTCCACCACGTTGGGTGGGTTGCTTCACATCCTGCTGATCGTGGCCGTCGTCGTGGTGCTGCTCCGGGTCATCCAGGGCCGGCGAGCGATCTAATGGTTCGCAGGATGAATTAGACATGGATCGACTTCAGCCGCCTTGTTCGAAACGGCGAACTCTGCCGATGGGGGCCAGTCACCGGCAATCGGTGGCGGCATGCCGCACGCCGAAGTTCGCAGCCAGCGATGGATTTCAGCGGGAGCTGCAGCGGCGAGTCGACGTGTTCTTCAAGGCCACCGGGCGGGCCGAGCGCGACTGCCCTCAAATGTACTTGAAAACCGCGCTCATTCTGGGCTGGTTCGCGACGTCTTACGTCGCGCTGGTATTTCTCGCACAGGCGTGGTGGCAGGCTCTGCCGCTGGCGATTTCGCTGGGCCTGTCGATGGCCGCGGTGGGATTCAATATCCAGCACGACGGATCGCACCAGGCTTACTCCAATCGCCGGTGGGTCAACAAGCTGATGGCGATGTCCCTCGACCTGCTGGGGGGCAGTTCCTACGTGTGGGCCAGGAAGCACAACGTGGTCCACCACAGCTTCGCCAACATTACGGGGCACGACGACGACATCAACGTCGGCTTCTTCGGGCGGCTGTCGCCACACCAGAAGCGATTGAAGTTTCACAGGCTGCAGCACTTTTACCTGTGGGCGCTGTACGGATTTCTGCCGATCAAGTGGCAGCTTTACGACGACTTCCGCGATGTGGCGACCGCGCGGGTGGGCGGTCACGAATTCCCCCGCCCTCGGGGGTGCGATCTGGTCACGTTCATCGGGGGCAAACTGGCGTTTCTTTCGCTGGCATTCGTCGTTCCGCTGTCGCTGCACTCAGCGTGGGCCGTATTGCCGCTGTACGTCGCGGCGTCGTTCGCACAGGGAGTGCTGCTGAGCGTCGTGTTTCAACTGGCACACTGTGTGGAGGAGGCGTCGTTTCCGCTCCCGGCGCCAGAGACCGGCCGCATGGAATCCGCCTGGGCCGTTCACCAAGTCGAATCGACCGTCAATTTCGCCCGCAGCAGCCGGCTGCTGTCGTCAATCATCGGAGGACTGAACTTCCAGATTGAGCACCACCTCTTCCCGCGGATCTGTCACATCCACTATGGGGTCATTGCGCCTCTGGTCGAAGCAACATGCCGGGAATTTGGGGTGCGGTACACGGCCCATGCGACGCTCCAGGCCGGCATCCACTCGCATTTCCGCTGGCTGCGGCAAATGGGATTGCCTCATCATCCCCCGGAGTGAACGTTGCGCGTGTCGTATCAACGTTGACGCACCGGCAACTTACGACACCAGGGGCAACTGGACGACGGGAACCGCTGCCCCCGGGGAAACGTCTTCGACGAAGCCGCGCAGGTGAATGCTGCGGGTGTGATGCTTCAGTTTGAGGAGCGCCTTGGCTTCGATCTGCCGGATGCGCTCGCGCGTGACCTTGAAGATTTGTCCCGTTTCCTCGAGGGTGTAAGTGTTCCCGTCTCCCAGGCCGAAACGGAGCCTGATGATCTCCCGCTCGCGGTAGGTCAGTGTATTGAGGACGCCGCTGATCTTGTCCTGAAGGTGATGGTGCATCGCCGATTCGGGCGGTGTGTGCTCAGAACCATCTTCCAACAGGTCGCCGTACACGTTGTTCTCGCTTTCCCCGATGGGCATGTCGAGACTGATGGGGTGCTTCCAGGTCTTCAAGATCCGCCGTGTCTCCTCGGCCGAGAGGCCTGTGGCCTGCGAGAGCTCCTCGGTTGTCGGCTCGCGTCCGTTTTGCTGGCGGAACTCATCGCCCCGGGCCTTGAGATCCGCAACCGCCTGGAACATGTGGACCGGAATCCGGATCGTGCGGGCGCAGTCGGCCACAGACCGGGTAATGGCCTGACGAATCCACCAGGTGGCATAGGTCGAGAACTTGTAGCCCCGGCGGTACTCGTACTTTTCGATCCCGCGCATCAGACCCGCATTCCCTTCCTGGATCAGGTCGAGGAAGGACAGGCCCCGGTTGCGGTACTTCTTGGCGATGGAAACAACCAGCCGCAAGTTGCCCATTGACAGCTCCTGCTTGGCTTCGGCCCAGACGGCAAACCGCTCGCCGATCGTCCGCAGGCGGGCCCGCAGGCTTTCGGGTGTCTCCTGGGTCATCAGCATCAGGCTGTGCAGTTCGAGTTCGCAGCGATGCAGTTCGTCGACATTGCCCCGCGAATGCCGCAGGTTGCAAATCTGCTGTTCGAGCTCGTCCATCCGGCAGGCCATTTGTTGCAGCCGTGTCATGATCGGCTGCAACAGCTTCGTCCGCAGGCTCAGTTCTTCCAACAGGGTGGCCGTCTTCCGCCGGCGTTCGACCAGCGCCTTGAGCCTTGCGTTCCGGTCGGCAGGTTTCATCGCCGGATTGATGATGTGATTGAAATCAGCGACGTTGCGAGCCAGCAACGGGTTGATCGTCGGCAGGTTGCATTGCATCCGCCGGTGGATTTGTGCCTTGCTCGCCCGTTCGGCAACCGACGTCCGCACGGTTCGCTCGAAGGGGAGTTCGCCGGCGAAGACCTTTTCGAGCGTTCCAAGGGACTCGGTCATCGCAAAATGGCATTCCATCAGCGTCCGGCGGAATCGCTTGCGGCTGGCTTCAATCTTCTTGGCCAGATAGATTTCGCGGTCCCGCTTCAGCAGTGGGAATTTGGCCATCTCACTCAGGTACATGCGGACGTGATCGCTCGACGACTGGGCCGACGAGGCGCGTCTCTGAAACAATTCAACCCGCTGGGCCTTCTGGGGGAGTTGACGATCGACAGGCTTTTCGGCCGGTAAGGTGGCCCGGGCCGCGCCGCACTGGTCGACGTCTTCGACGAGGTCCAGGCCCGACTCTTCGAGCGCCAGGACCAGGTCGTCCGTCATCTGCGGATGTCCCCCCTCGTCTGGCAAATACGCGTTGAGCTGCTGGAATGTGACAAATCCGCGCTGCGCCCCCTGGCGGATAAGAACGCTTAACGGGTCTCGAGAGCGATCCACTGAAATAACCCCTGATTTCAACAGGCGGCTTGCCGACCCGCGCCCGTCCCCTGGATTGCGGATCATGGAAAACAACAGAAGCCCCAAGTCTTCGCGGCCTGGGGCTTCGAGAGCCAGAACGGGTCGGTCTTCCTGTCGAAGAATTGTTCGCACGCCGGGCAACGGAATCAAGCCCAATCAGGGGCAACTGCAAAACTGGGCCAATCGCCCGCTCCAGGAGACAATCGATTGAATTAAAACTTCATCCTCCTTGCTATTCTGGTCCCGCTTGATAAGATCATGTTGCGAGGAGGAAAACAGCGAGTGATTTCTCTCCCCGTACGTTTGAGAATCTGAAGGCGTCGGAAGACTAACGAATTAGCAACCCGGCCGGGTCCCATGGGGACAGAGGCCGAGGGGCTTAATAAAAAGTAAACCGACGTGCGGGAATACCTCCGGGTGTTCCCGCACGTCGGTTTTTTTTGGTTCCAGCCGGTGCGACGAAGTCATTTCATCGGGTGCGGTCACGCCGCAACCACCAGAGACAACATTTATGGACACGCCCCAATCGACAATGGCGCAGAAAATCGCCGAGGCAGCCAGCGCGTTTCAGCAGCAACGGACGGGCCACGCGCCCAAAGCGGTGACGGTGGTTCTGAGCGAAGCCACGCTGGTGATCACCCTGCACGGCGCCTTGTCGCCGGCGGAAAGGGCGCTGGCCAAGACCCCCGAAGGGGCCGCGCAGGTCCAGGGTTTTCACCGGCAGTTGTTCGCCAGCTCAGCCGAACCACTGCGGGATGAGATCAGCCGCATCACCGGGGTCGAAGTTCGCGAAGCAGCCGCCGAAGTGGAACCGACGACAGGCGCCGTCGTGCAGGTGTTCACAAGCGGCACGATGGTGCAAGTGTTCCAGCTCGCCCGCGGCATTGCGATTGAGACCTGGAACGGAAACGGTCAAGCCAGATAGGTCCTGAGAAATGGAGGACGAGCTCGCATGCTGGTCTTAACAAGGAAGCAGCGGGAGTCGGTTGTGATTGGTGGCGGCTCCAGCCTTCAAGCGGGGCTCACGGTGACGGTGCTCGAGATTCGAAACGGGAAGGTGAAGCTCGGGTTCGAGGCGGATCGCGGCATCGTCATCCATCGATCGGAGATTGTGCAACGCATTCGCCTTGCCGACGTGCCGCAGAAACACTCGGAAGATCACGCAGCGTCGACAGAGAGGTAATGCCTGGAGGTTTGTTCCTCGCAGGCGCATTGGCCCGAAAGGCCGGAATCTTGTTTAAGGAAAAACAGTTATGACTCGTCATGTGATCACGTGGGCTGGTGCATTCGTCGCGGTTGCCTGTCTCACCCTGAGCAGCGCCGACGCCGAAGCACGGCACTGTCGCAGCCGCCACCGCCATGGGTGCTGCCAGCAAACCAGCAACTGCGGTTACCAGCAGGGATGCAGCAGCGGCTTCCAATCCGGCTGCCAGCAGACGGCGTGTTGTGCCCAGGCGGCGAACGCCTGCTGTGCGCCGCAAGCCACGTGCTGCAACGTGCAACCCGCTTCCGGAATCATGCAACCGGCTTACGACACTCCGGCGCCGGCCGGCAATGCCGTCCCGGCAACTCCCATCGGCAGCCCGATCGCCCCGGCGCCCGGCGGCTGATCGTTTGTCCCCAGCACTTAAGTCTACCGGCCGGGGCCGGTTCGAAAGAGAGAGTCTAAGATGCGCCTCGCGATAACACTAACTGGCTCAGCTCTGGCGCTGACGGCGATTTGTCTCGCCGCCGGCGACGAACCGGCCCCATCTCGGCGCGCTGCTCAAACCAGCGCTCAAACCGCAGCTCAGGGATCCACGAAAGGGACTGCAAAACCCGGCACGCCACAGACGGCAACCGCCGCCAGGAAATCACCCGCCGCGACGGCTGCCAAAGGCCCGGCCACGCCCGGCCCGGCCGACGAAAAAAACTCGGCCGACCAAGAGGCGATCCGTGAAACGGGCGAGACGTTTGCCTTGGCTTACAACAAAGGAGACGCGAAGGCAGTCGCCGCACACTTCACCCCGGATGCCGAGTATGTCGACGAGCAGGGGAATGTCTTCGAGGGGCGTCAGGCGATTGAAGAGTCGTTGACGGCTTTCTTCGTCGAGAACCCCGGCAGCCAGCTCGAGGTGACCATCGACACGATCCGCGTCGTGAGTCCGGGTGTCGCCATCGAGGATGGAACGACCACGCTCACGCACCCCGCGGGCGGTCCCTCTGACTTCAGCCGCTACACAACGGTGCACGTCAAAACTCACGGCAAGTGGCTGACGGCCAGCTCTCGCGAGCACGCGCCGAAGAATCGCCGTCAGCACTCCGCGCAGCTCCAGCAGCTCGATTGGCTGCTCGGGGACTGGGTGGATGAAGACGACGACTCAATCGTCGAGTTCGCGTGCCAGGCAGTCGAGAACGGGAATTTTCTGCTGCGGCAGTTCACGGTCAAGATCGCCGGCCAGGAGGCCATGACCGGCACGCAGCGCATCGGCTGGGATCCGGTGAGCGGCAAATTGCGGGCCTGGGTCTTCGATTCGGAAGGAGGCTATGGCGAGGGGACCTGGCATCGGGACGGAGACAATTGGGTCCTCAAGACGAGCGGCGTGACAGCCGACGGACAGACCGCTTCCGGCACGAGCATTTATACCTTCGTCAGCGAACACATCATGACCTGGCAGGCGGTCGATCACGAGATCGCCGGTGTGCAACTCCCCGACAGCGAAGTGGTCGCGATCGTCCGCAAGCCGCCGTCACCAACTGCGGCTGAAACACCAGTGGCCAAGAAGTGAAACGACCAATCAGGCGTTGCAGGTCGATCTGCAGCCGCCACCATCAATGACACGGACTCACTGGAAAATCTGATCATGAAACGCATGCCCTGGAAAATCGCCGTTGCCTGTTGTCTTGCCTGCACGTTCAGTTCGGCCGACTTGTTCGCGCGCGGCTTCGCGGGTGGTGGCGGCATCGCTCCCAAGGGGGGTGGTGGAGGCGGCCAGCCCACAGGACACGGTGGGGGTGGAGGTCCTCCGGGTGGCGGTGGAGCGCATGCCGGTGGCGGCGGTCCTCGGGCCGGCGGTGGAGGGGCCGGTCCTGGCGGCGGTGGAGCACATGCCGGTGGCGGAGGCGGTGGAGGCGGCGGTCCCCGGGCCGGCGGTGGGGGGCCTGGTCCTGGCGGCGGTGGAGCACATGCCGGTGGCGGAGGCGGGGGTGCGCCGCGAAGCGCTGGCGGTGGGGGTGGTGGTCCTCAGGGCGGTGGCGGTGGAGCACATGTCGGCGGCGGTGCAGCACATGTC
>JACQFH010000326.1 GCA_016200145.1 Planctomycetia bacterium
CACCCATTGCGGCCAGTTGGTGGCCCAGACGGCCACATGCTCCCCTTTGCCGATTCCCAGCCCCAGCAGCGCCCGCGCCGCCTGGTCAACGTCGCGATCAAACTCGGCGTACGTGCGGCGAACGTCGAACTGCCGGAAGACCAGCGCCGGGCGATCGGGATGACGGCGCGCCGTCGCGCGCAGCGTGTCGCCGATCGTGATTTTTTCCACCCACGGCGACGCAGCCTCTGGCATGATTCGCTCCGCGGCGCAATTGACGAAGGACGACGCTGAATAGTCACGCGCGAAAAAAATCGGAATGCGGATTTCGCGCACGGCCTACACTACCGACCAGAAAGTTGGTTTGCCACAATCTCGTTTTCCAAATTCGGAGTTCGGAATGCGGTATAGGAAATCCGAGGATCCATTACATTCCGCACTCCGCACTTTTGTGAACATCAATGGCTCGCTACTTCAAATTCAAATCGCCCGAGGAAGTGACAGCTGAGGCGGCGGCGCTGGGGCACGAGATGCGGCTCTCGGCCGATTTCGCGCCGCTGTTCTTGCCGCTTGCGATCGGCACGCTGCGCGCGGGGAACCGGCTGCTCGTGCAGCCGATGGAAGGCTGCGACGGAACGCTCGACGGCAATCCAGACGAATTGACGCTGCGCCGCTACAAGCGCTTTGGGGCAGGGGGCGCCAAGGTGATCTGGGGGGAGGCCACGGCCGTGTGCGACGCCGGGCGAGCCAACTCGCGCCAGCTTCTGGCCGCCGAGCACACCGCCGCGGGGCTCGAACAGATGCTGCGCGTTTGCCGGCAGGCGCACCGGGAGGCGTGCGGGGACGACGGCGATCTGGTGGTCGGATTGCAGCTCACGCATTCCGGACGGTACAGCTACCGCAAGCCGCTGCTGGCGACGCACGACCCGATTCTCGATCCGCTGACGCGCGACCGCGACGCAGGACGGTTTGTCACGGCCGGCGACCCGTTGCTTTCGGACGACGACCTGAAGCGCATCGAAGACCAGTACGTCGCCGCGGCGAAACTGGCGGCGCGGATCGGCTACGATTTTGTCGACCTCAAACAGTGCCACCGATATCTGTTGTCGGAACTGCTCGCGGCCCGGAACCGGCCGGGCGAGTACGGCGGCAGCCTCGAGAATCGCACGCGCCTCGTGCGGAACGTGATCGGCCGGATCCGTAGCGAGGTTCCGCACATCGTCATCGCGACGCGGCTCAACTCTTACGATGGAATTCCGTATCGCGGAGAAGGGGAGGGGGAGAATTTCATCGGTCGGCCGTGCCCGCATGAATTGCCGCTGGCGACGGCGTTTGGGACCAATCCGCACGACCATCTCGCCGAAGACCTGACCGAGCCGCTGGCCTACGTGCGGATGCTGCGCGACTGGGGCGTGCGCTTGATCAACGTCTCGATGGGAAATCCGTATTCGAATCCACACGTCGTGCGGCCAGCCGAGTTTCCGCCCGTCGACGGATACCACGCGCCCGAGCATCCGTTGCTCGGCGTCGCGCGGCATTTCCGGATCGCACGGCAGATTCAGGCGGCGATTCCCGATGTGCCGGTGGTGGGGAGCGGCTACAGTTGGCTGCAGGAATTCGCGCCGCACGCCGCGGCGGCGAACATCGCCGCCGGCCACGCGGCGCTGGCCGGCTTCGGCCGGGCGACGCTGGCGCATCCCGACTTTGCTCAGTCCCTGGCCACGTCCGGCCGGCTCAACCGCAAGCAGATCTGCCGCACGTTTTCGTACTGCACAGCCCTGATGCGCGCCAAGAACCATCCCCTGGGCCAATACCCCACCGGCTGCCCGCCGTTCGATAAAGAGGTTTACGGGCCGGTGTGGAAGGAGCTGGAGGAGGGGCGAGGCTAGAGGAGCGAAGGGCGATTTCGGAATCGGAATTTCGGATTTGATTGGAAATCCCTCGTTCCCACGCTCTGCGCGGGGACGCACTTGCCGACGCTCTGCGTCGTGTTTGGGACAGACGATTCAATCTGCAGACAGCGCGAATCACAAAGGACGCAGAGCGTCCGGACGCGCGTTCCCACACAGAGTGTGGGAACGAGGCGCGAAGAGGCAAGCACAAGGCGACTCGGAATTCGCACGGCACGTCTATGGGATTTTCATGCGCTGAAGCTCGTCAAATCCGAAATCCGAAATCTCACATCCGAAATTCTCTTCATTCCGAATTCCGAATTCCGAACTCAGCACTCTTCTCCATCCACTCGATTCGCATTCGATTTCGATATGTCCCCGCGGCGTGACCGACCGAGTCCCAGCCGCGGCCGACGGAAGTCCCCGACAGCGTGATTCCGATGACAATCGGGCTCGATCCCAGGCTGGCATCCGACACTTGGGAAAACTCGATCGCGTTTGCGGGCAGTCCCCAGCCGGCCGTCGGCGAGAGGTCGTGGCTGGCCTGGGCCGACCAGTCGTCCAGTGAAATTCGGCAGACGGGCGATTTGCCGTCGAAGACTGTCATCGTCAGCGCGTCGTCGCGGGCCAGGTCGCCGGAACCGAATTCCGTAAAGGGCCCCTTTTCGCCGCTCCTGGCACGGACAACATGAAAACGGTTAAGCGCGTCGACGTAGCCCAGGCGCATGGGCCGGCCGACCGGATAGTCGAACGGCTCGACGTCGACCAGCACCGCGGGACAGGGAGAAAAAGCCAGTGCCGGGCGCTGGCAGCCAAGCACTGTGATTGTCGCATACGAGTTGAGGTGCGAGTAGATCGGCCGGTTGAGCCGCGTCCAGCCTTCGATGACCACGGCCTTGCGCGTCTCTGTAGTCGAGATTTTCAGCGCCGATTCGCCGTCGTCGCGGAAATGAGCGAGCAACTCTGAATTTGAGCGGTGCAGCGAGATGAGCCGACGCTCCGGGCCTTCGCGGTCGCGCCGCCGCGCGAAAATCGTCCAGCAGCGGTCGGGCGAACGGCTCTCGAACGTCAGCAGCGGCTGAATTTCGAGCGAATACCGCTTGCTGCGTTCCGGAGTTGCGCCAGAATCCTGATTTGATTCGGTCTTCCGCGATGGTCCTTCCTGAAGAGGCTGAACGAAATTAATCTGGCCGACTCCCGGGAAAATCGTGACACCCTGCGACAGAGTCACCGGCAACCCGGCGCGCGCCGGCTCGACATCCTCGTGAATCGACGGGAGAGCTTCGCCCAGGGGACGCGTTCCTGCGCGCGGGGCCCGTTGAGCCCAGACGAATCCCGCGGCAACGATGCCGGCCGAAATCGTGGAGATCACGACTTTACGCCTTGGAAGTCGCTCGCCACGGGTCGTGGCCCAAAACGCGGTCGCAATCAACACCGTGCAGCCCGCTGCCGGAACGCCGAAGCGCCTGGCGGACATGGGGAACAGCAGAGCGGCCGTGATGCAGGCGGCCAGCCAGAAGGCGGGAAGGGCCGCGCCCGTCGCCATCCGCCACGCGGCATTTTTGCGGCGCTCGCTCAGCAGGCAGGTGAAGCAGACCGCGCCGGCCGCGACCGGCAAGACCGCATTCGTCCAGAACCGCGGATGCACGAGCGGAAATCCGCCGGGCATCAGCCACCACCAGAACCCGGCGGCCACCAGGTGCGCGTACAGCACGACCCGCCACACAAATGAACAGATCGCACGGAACTTCTCACGATGCGATCCACGCACGTGCATGCCTTCCTGAGTCATTTGCGATTTCGGATTTCGGATTTCTTTAGCCATTCGTCATTAGGCATTCGAAATCGAGTCGCCTTGTGCTGGCCTCTTCGCGCCCACCGTGAGCGACATTGTTTTGCCCCCGACTCACAGATATTATCCGCGGCATGAACGGGAATGACATGCGCGTCGGGCTGGGGCACGATCTGCACCGGCTGGCGCCGAACCGGGCGCTGATCCTGGGCGGGGTGCGGATCGACTTCGAGCGCGGCCTGATCGGGCACAGCGACGCAGACATATTGCTCCACGCGATCACTGATGCGCTGCTGGGGGCCGCGGGGCTGGGGGACATCGGCGATGCATTTCCCGACACCGATCCCGCCTACGCCGGAATCGACTCGGCGCTGCTCTTGGCCCGCGCCCTGGAACGGGTTCGGGCGGCGGGTTGGCGAATCGTCAATCTCGACTGTACGATTTTCGCGCAACGTCCTAAACTTGCGCCGCACAAGCCGGCGATCCGGCAGAAACTCGCCGAATTGCTGGCGATTCCCGTGGAGGCCGTCAACGTGAAGGCCAAAACGGGAGAACAGGTCGGCCCGATCGGCCGCGAAGAAGCCATGGCCGCCGACGCGGTCGTGCTGATCGAGAGGACAACGTAGGTCGACACGTCAGATTCGACCCGTCAAATCCGAAATCCGAATTCCCAGATCCGAAATCCTCCTCCATGTCGCTTCGCGTATACAACACACTCACGCGTCAGAAAGAAGAATTCAACACCGTCGTTCCCGGCAAGGTGGGGATGTATCTGTGCGGGCCGACGGTCTACAAGCCGGCGCACATCGGCCACATGGTGGGACCGGTGATCTTCGATTCGGTCAAACGGTATCTGGTGTACCTGGGTTACGAAGTCAAATTCGTGATCAACATCACCGATGTCGATGACAAGCTGATCGTGCGGGCCGCCGAGCGGCAGACGACGGTCGAGAAGCTGGCCCGCGAGATGACGCAGGACTACTTCGACAACCTGAAGACGATGGGAGTCGACTCGGTCGACCTGTTCCCCTATGCGACCGAGCATATCCGCGAAATGCAGGAGATCATTCAAAAGCTGATCGACGG
>JACQFH010000327.1 GCA_016200145.1 Planctomycetia bacterium
GCGAGTTCAAAAAACAAGGCCAGCCCGGCCGACTCCGAGCCGGCCCGCCGCAGAATGAGACTGCACCAACCTAGCGAGGATTCGCCAGACAATTTGTAGGCGACCCAGTCGTGAAACAGGTCCCAGTCTTCCGGGAAAAATGTGTCCGCGGCCCCCGAAATTCCGAAGGCATGATGCATGCCGTGGAGGTAATGAAAAAGTGCCGAGACCTCCGCTCTGCCGAAATACATGGCAGGACGGGCTTCAAACGCCTCCAGGAGCTCCCAAAAGGTTTTGATCTGCGCGGTCATGTCAAATCGATGCGATACGGCTTGTCGCGATAATGGATCATCGGGTCCCCACCGGCCCCGTTCCGGTGGAAGCAGTGACCGGATGCTGTTCACACCGACAAACCGAGACTACTGACAGCGAGTTTACCGCCGCCCGCCACGTCAGCCAACAAGTGTGACCCAGCCCGAGACCTCCAATTGTTGTTCTACTCTCTGCTTTCGAGTCTCTCCTCTCTCGCGCAGCGTTCCCGCCATCTTCCCGCCGGCGTAGAATGCCGGCATGGACGACGAACCCCTGTTGCTGTCGAAGGGACGGAAGACGATCGGGCCAAAGCTCAACGCGCCGAAGAACGATTGGGAGTTCGTGATTGCAATCTCTCTGCTCACTTTTTTCCTGCTCTGGAAATCCGGTGTTCCGTGGTTCCGTGGAGCGGTCGGATACGTCCTGATCGCGTGCTGGATTGCCACGGTGTGCTACACCCGCTTTCTCGGCATCGGGTACGCTTTTCGGTTCATCAATAGGATCGCGGAAAGGATCGTCAATCCTCCCGGCCCCAATCCAGACGACAAGCCGGAATCAAGCTGACATCGGCTCTACGAAAACTCGGTCCGCAGATTTCGCAGATTTGCGCAGATGGTCACTCGCGCAGGGCCTGTCTGAATCTGTGAAAATCGGCGCAATCTGTGGATATTCCGTTTCGTCGCGAATACATCATCCGTGGGATTGCCACGCCATCCGTGGGCAATTTCGTCCGTGGGCCTGGCAGGTCAGAGACTCGCCCCACGTGGAGCAGGTCTCTGACCTGCTCGTCTGTTGCGAAAAACTCTGCGGAATTTCTGTTTTCGTATTGACAGTCTTGTGATATTTGTTATAATAAATAATAGAGATATCACATAAACAAAATATCAATGCATTGTGATGCGTTATCGGCGATGTCCAGATGGGCGCGATGCATGGCTGACGCAGGGCAGAATCGGTTTCAAGCAACCGACCGTTGAATTTTTTTCCCCCCTACGAGGATTTTTACTCCCTACGAGAGATTCTCGGGAAATTGGCACCGTTCGATTTTCCCCCCTACGGCGAACGGTTTCCCCCCTACGAGAGACTGATTCCCCCCTTCGAGTCGCGATTCCCCCCTACACGCGCCCGTTTCCATCGGGACGGCAAGTCTCCGGCCATACCGCGAGAAAAAATCTCTTTCTCAACTTCTTTGCAGAATTGGCTGGGAGATGAGCGATCCTGGGGAGCAGATTGCGCCTGGAGAATTATTCACTGCTGTTATTCATAAGTTTTGTCTGACTTTGGTTCGTAAGCACGTTGTTCGTATGGACATAGATGCAATGCATGCAACGCATCTGCGAAGCGACAAGTATTCGCGTGGCGAGAGGTGCCGGTTGGCGCCGCGAGGCAGACGTAAGGACAGGAAAATGGGGGACAGGAAAACGGCACTCTTGCCTGCATCCTTCGTCGCGTCCGTCGAGACAGGGGGCCGAGAGCCGAAGCGTGAAAAAATATTTTTCGACTTCTTAGCAGAATTGGCCGGGAAAAGTGTTGTCCTGTGCCATTCAATCCGTCGTCAAAAACGACGGCACACGGAGCCTGCTACTTTACGGGTCGGGAGCCCGTCACGATTGGACACATCATGCCGGCTACCGCGCGACGAGCATTTCGAAAATTCCTTCCGGCCGTGTCAGCAGGGGGGCGATTTCGTCGGCGCGAGGACCGAAGTACCAGGTGGGCACGTGCGACTTGGGATGCCCGCGCGATGTGCCGAGCTGCTCGAGGTGGCCGTGATCGCTGGTGATGATCACGGTGGTCGTGACTGGGTCGATTTGTCGCAATACCGCCTCGGCGAAGCGCTCGATGATCGCAAACACATCCCGGGCCAGCTCGATCTGGTGCGTGTGACTGACAAGGTCGGGAATCTGGTACTTGTAGAACGTGAAATCATGATTCGATGCCAGACTGGCAAGGATCGCGGCAGCTTCTTCGGGGGTCCGCGGGGGCAACGGCTGCTGGTCGAAGAACTGCACGTTGAACCGCGATTCGAGCTCGTGCGTCATCGACGACGTCAGCGCCCCGCCGCGACGCACGTCGGCCCAGGTGAGCAGCGGCACCCCCGCCTGCCTGGCGGCGTACACGAATATGTTCTGATTGATCTCGGCCAGGGTAAACAGCTCGGCAAATCCATTCTTGGCGTGCCCCTTGAACGACGTGGGCTGGCTGTCGAACGTGAGCCGGCCCTCAATCGCCTCGCGCGAAAAATGCGGGACGAGATCCTGCGCGTACGAGTTGCCCAGGAACTCCACGTGGGCGGGGAAGATGGCATTCGCCAGGCAGCAGCGCGGGAAATGCCGGAACAGGTTGTCGCGAGAAACCATCTGTTCGAGCAGCCGGTCCTTGAGCCCGAGCCCCCGCATCAATCCGTGCTCGCGGATCGCGCTCTGACCCGAGAAGATCGACGTGTAGGTGATCGCGCACTCAATGGCCCCCTGCTCAGCCTCCCCGGCAACGTCGGTTTCGACGAGGATTCCCGGAACGAGCGCGCCATCCACCGGCACGATGGACCCGGAGCGTCCGCGCGGAAACAGAAACCGGCTCGCACCATAGACCGATTCCGGCCGATCATGACCCAGTGGATCGATGCCCACACTGTCGAGCGCGATGAGAAGCTGGTGCTGGGACATGTTTTGAAATGCCGGAGATCAACGATTCTGCAATGTGGTTCCAGGAAGAATCCGAAAGTACCAGTTCCGGGATTTCAAATCAAAGTCTGGTTGCTCGTGAACCTGTTTAACAAAACGTGGGCGGGGCCCGAACTCTGGCGAGTTCGGCTACGGGGGCGGTTGGACCGTCATTGGCAAAAATCGTAGCATGTGGATCGTCTGAGATTTGCGGGTGTCAGCGCGACAAATTCCGAACTCGTTGAAGGGACGGGCCAATTACGGATCAATCCAACAGGATGTCGGCCGCCTTGTTCGCCGTAATCGGCGTGCTGTGTCTGGCCGGTTGCTCTTCGAAGCCAGACCCGGCGGCGAAGCAACCGGCGGCGCGAGTCGAGGCCGTCCCGCCCCCTGCGGTCTCGACGTCGGCGTATCTCAACACCCGGCCGGATGTTCCGTATGTCGGCGACGCCCGATGCGCCGAATGCCATCGGGAGATTTGCGAATCCTACGCCACTCATCCGATGGGGCAATCGATGCGAAAGGTCGGCGGTCTCGACGTCCACGAATTTGATCGCCAGGCTCCGACGTCGTTCGAAGTCGACGGATTGACGTATTCTGCCTCGTGGGACGGCACGCAGATGGTTCATGCCGAGCGGCGTTTCGACGGCCAGGGTGAACTGGTCCACGAAAAGTCCGAGGCAGTCGCGTATATCGTCGGGGCGGGGAGCCACGGCCGCTCGTACCTGATCGAGCGCGGAGATTCTCTGTGGATGTCCCCCATGACGTGGTATCCGCAGGAAGCGCGCTGGGCCCTGTCTCCCGGCTATGAAAAGTTGAATCAGCATTTCACCCGGCCGGTTTTGTCCGATTGCATGTTCTGCCATTCCAACCGGGCGCATCATCGGCCCCACACGGTGAACCTGTACGATCCGCCGGTCTTTTCCGGGTTGACGGTGGGCTGCGAACGCTGCCACGGTCCGGGGGAGCGGCACGTCGCGCGGCAGACGCGGGGAGACGCCGCTGATGAATCGTCCGACGATACGATCGTGAATCCGCGACAGCTCGAACCTGGCCTGCGCGACAGCGTCTGCCAGCAGTGCCATCTGGCGGGCGCGGTCCGCATCGTTCGCCGTGGCCGCGACCAGTACGATTACCGGCCCGGCCTGCCGTGGCACGAGTACATGGCGGTCTTCGTCAAATCGCAGGGCACAAACGAGCCGGCCTCCATCACGAGTCACGAAGAGCAGATGCGAATCAGTCGCTGCCATATTTCTAGCGCATCGAAGATGGCCTGCATCTCCTGTCACGACCCGCACCGGAAACCGAACTCCGAGGAGAAGACGAGCTATTTCCGCGAGCGCTGCAACTCGTGCCACCGGAATGCCGGCTGCAAAGAATCTGCGGAAAGTCGCGCCCGGACGACGCCGGAGGACAATTGCATCGCCTGCCACATGCCCGCCATGTCTTCGCGCGTGCAGCACGCCGCGATGACAGATCATCGGATCCCGCGGCAGGCCAACGCGGCCCCGCCCGAATCTGGCAAAAGTCGCGAGAGCGGATGGCCTCTGACCCTCTTTCATCGCGATCTGGTCGATGCTGACTCGCCGGAATTCCAGCGCGACCTGGCCGTCGCCCTGATGCAATCCAATTATCCCGGGCAGGTGAACCTGCAGACCCAGTACGACGTGGTGCGGATTCTGACCGCGGCAGTTGACCGCGATCCCAGGGATTTCGACGCCGTGGAAGCCCTGGCGCACGCGCAGTTGGGACTCAATCACACGGCTGAAGCGCTGGCCACAATTGATGCTGGAGTCGAGAAGTCGCCGCACAACGAGCATTTACTCGCCGGGGCCATGTCGATCGCCGCCAGTAACCAAAAGTGGGACAGCGCGCAGGATTACTCCGACCGGCTGATTGCTGTCAATCCGCATCACGTCCACTACCGCCAGATGGCCATCCAGATCGCGATCGGCAAGCGCGATGCGGATGCCGCGGTGAAAGCTTGCGAGAAGGTGCTGGAACTCGATCCGGCCGACCGGCAGGTCAGACAGATTCTGATCCAGTTGCTCGAGGGCCAGAGGCGCCTTCGCGAGGCGCAACGGCATTCCGAAGTTCTGAACCGCTCGGCCCCCCGGCCGTGAAGGTAGGCGTGAGACTTGAGGCGTGAGGCTTGAGACCTGAGGCGTGAGGACGAAAGATGAAATTGCCTCAAGCCTGTCCACTAAGTATCCGGAGATTCATTCAAGATGGACTGGGTTCAAGTTTATGATCCACTCGGCTCGCCGTTGTGGTCGACGCTGCTGGCGGCGTTGCCGATCATTGTGCTGCTGGGCTTGCTGGCCGGGGGGCTCGACGCCCCGAAGTCGGCGCTGGCGGGATTAGTCGCCGCGCTGGCGGTGGCGATTCTCGGTTTCGGCATGCCTGCCGTTTCGGCGTTTGCCTGCGCCGGATATGGGGCCTGCTTCGGCCTGTTGCCGATCGGCTGGATCGTCGTCGCGGCGGTGTTCCTCTTTCATCTCACCGTCCGCAGCGGCCAGTTCGAGATCGTCAAACGATCGGTGGCTGCGCTGTCGCCGGATCGTCGCGTGCAGGCGCTGTTGATCGCATTCTGCTTTGGGACTTTCATTGAAGGGGCGGCGGGATTTGGCACTCCCGTGGCAATCTGTGCGGCGCTGATGATCGGCCTGGGATTCTCCCCACTGTACGCCGCAGGGCTCGCGCTGATTGCCAACACCTCGCCCGTCGCCTTCGGTGCGCTGGGGACGCCGATCATCACGCTGGCCAAGGTGTCGGGCCTGGATGAAATGGCATTGTGCCGGATGGCCGGGCGCCAGTTGCCGCTGTTCTCGCTGATCGTGCCGGCGTGGCTGGTGGTGGTGATGTCGGGGTGGCGCGGCCTTGTCGGCTGCTGGCCGGCCGTTCTCGTCTGTGGAGGAACATTTGCCG
This sequence comes from Planctomycetia bacterium, assembly GCA_016200145.1. Taxonomy (GTDB): domain Bacteria; phylum Planctomycetota; class Planctomycetia; order Planctomycetales; family Planctomycetaceae; genus JACQFH01. The sequence continues at coordinate 5,883 of JACQFH010000327.1, forward strand.
GCCTGCAGTTCATCATGTCGAACTATCACGGACCGGCCCTGGTCGACGTCGTCGGCGGGATGGGATCGCTGATTGTTCTGGCTATGATGCTGCGCTTCTGGCAACCGAGGGAGATCTGGCGTTTTCCCGACGAACCGCCCGCCGCCGAGATGGCCGCCGAGACGCCGCTTGCCACGCGGCAGGTCGTGCGGGCCTGGATGCCGTGGATGTTTCTTTCGGTTCTGGTGTTCGCCTGGGGCTGGCCGGCGGTGAAGACGACGCTCAACGGCGGACTGGCCGATCAGCCAAATGTGCTGGCGGGTTACACGCGGTTCACTCTTCCCGTCGCGGGATTGCACAACCGCGTCTATCGCACCGCGCCGGTCGCGCCCGTCGCCGAGGGGGCAGACCGCGCCGCTGAGGCCGAGAAGGCGGTGTTCGAGGTTCCCTGGCTGTCCGCGACCGGCACGGGCATTTTCCTTGCGGCGATCCTGACGGCATTGTGGTTGCGCATTCCTGCCCGGGAATTCGCCGAGCAGTTCGGTCACACTCTGTGGGCGATGCGCTGGGCACTGTTCACGATCGCGGCAATGCTCGCACTGGCCTTCACGACCAAGTATGGCGGCAGCGACGCAACCATGGGCCTGGCGTTTACCCACACGGGACCGCTCTATCCCTTCTTCGCGCCGCTGCTGGGCTGGCTGGGCGTCGCGCTGACCGGCAGCGATACCTCGTCAAACGCATTGTTCGGCAGCCTGCAGCGCATCACGGCGGAGCAGTTGGGGCTGAATCCGACGTTGATCGTCGCGTCCAACAGCACCGGCGGCGTGATGGGCAAGATGATTGACGCCCAGAGCATTGTCGTTGCCGCAGTCGCCACCGGACAAAAAGGGGGAGAGGGCCGAATTCTGCGATTCGTTTTTCTGCACAGCGTCGTGCTGGCCGCGCTGGTGGGAGCGCTGACGCTGGCGCAGGCCTACGTGTTCACCTGGATGATCCCGGGATGACCGGTGGCGACGGCCGCCGTCGTTACTTCGTCCCTACGCAAACCAGGCTCTTGGCGGTTCGCAGGAACAATCGGCCCTGTGAGATCGCCGGGGACGCGTAGACATCTTCGCCGATATCGTTGCGAGACAGCTCATGGTAGTCGGGCTGCGCGGCATCGAGAACGAGGGTGCTGCCGGCTTCATCGGTGAAGAACAGCCGGCCGTCGGCCGCCACCGGAGATGCGGTGAAGCGGCCCCCCAGCCGTTTCCGCCACAGCAGCTTGCCGGTCGCCGAATCGAGGCACGTGGCGATCCCCTTGTCGTCGGCGACGTAATAGCGCTCACCCACGGCGATCCCCGAGGGGACGAACGAAGTCCCGCGCTCGTTGCGCCACGCGACGTGGGATGTCGTGACGTCGCCTGTACCGCCCGGTTTGACGCCAAAATGCGTGCCGTTGGGGCCGCTGACGGAGATCAGCAGTCCGTTTGCCAGCACGGGGGTCGGCACGCATTCTCGCGCCAGGCCGCGCACAGTCCACAGCCATTTTCCGGTCCGAGGGTCGTATCCGTCGAGTTTTTCGGAACCGGTGAGGACCAGCTCGGCGCGATTGCCGATGGGCACAAGCTGCGGCGACGACCACGAGAGCCAGACTTCGGGCCGATCGGCCTTCCAGCGATTCGCTCCGGTCGCTTTGTCGAGAGCGACGACGTACGACTCGCCGTAGTGGTCGCACTGATGAATCAGAGTGTCCTCGAACAGCAGGGGCGAGCTGGCCGCGCCGAAACGGTTCTCGAAGACGCCATATTCGTCGGAAAGGGCCCGTTGCCAGACGAGGTTGCCGTCGAGGTCGAAACAGAAAATGTCTCCGGTGCCGAATGCCGCCCAAAGATGCTTGCCGTCGCTGACCGGAGAGGGGCTTGCCATACCGCTCTTCGGATAGAAAAGAGTGGGAGCGGTCCCCCATAACCGCCGATGCCAGCGAGTGCGGCCGGTGTCACGGTCGAAGCAGAAGACATTCAGCTCGCCCTGATCGCGTCCATCGGAGGCCGTCAGGAAAACACGGTCTTCCCAAACGACCGGATTGGCCGTCCCGGTGCCTGGGACTGGGATTTTCCAAAGCACGTTGTCGGTTGCCGACCAGCTCGTCGGCACGCCCATGTCACCGGTCACGCCCGTGCGAGCAGGACCGCGCCAGCCGGGCCAGTTCTCGGCCTTTGCGCTTGAGCCGAACGCGCCTGCGACCAGCAGCAGCGCTGCGATGATTCGGGGGATTGAAGAGGGCATCACGATGCCTCACTCTGGTGCAATGGACCGAAACGCAACCCCGCGTCCCTGTTCGTCGCACAGCCGGAGTTGCAGCGTCCAGTTATTGGGGACTTCGGGGTCTTTGTGCTGCGGGCCCTGGCAAACTTTGACCAGCAGCGTGTTCCGGCCAGCGACGAGAGTGACCGGCGTAATGAAGCGATCGAAGCGCGTTCCGTTCAGCCATTGTTCGCGTGCGAAGACCCTGCGGCCATTGAGCCAGACAGAGCAGTTGTCGTCAGCGCCGCAACGCAAATGCGCCGGCTGCTCGCGAGCGACGTCGATCTCTGCATACGCATACCCGACCGCCTCGCGCGTTGCCCCGAGCGCCCCGTTGAGATCGAGCTGTCCCAGCGCGTCGCTCGCCTTGTGTCTGATCCAGCGGATCTCTTTGTCCGCCTGCCCCTTGTATGCCGCGCCGAGATCGACTTTCGACTCGGGCGCAAAGGCCGTCGCAAATCCTGTCTTTTCTGGCGCGTCGAACGGACCGACCAGCCACCAATTCGTAATCAGGCCCAGGTGCGAATGGACGTCAGCCGGTTCGCCGAGCATTTTCAATTTTTGCGCAGCCTGCGTCACCTGGACGCTGTCGCGGGCATGGTCGAACGCCTTGCGGAATTCGGTCTTCGCGAGGTCGCTCTTTCCGTCGCGCAGCGCCTGTTCGCCGGCGGACAGCGCGAGGGCCACGGCCTCGCCGCGGAAGTCAGGATCATCCAGTCGCGTTGGAAGCCATTGTTTGCGATACTCCGGGTCGAGCCGGTCGAGCAGCGCCAGGACAAGATTCCGGGGCCGGCCGGCGATTCGGCCATCGCTGACATACTCCTTGAGAAACTCGATCGGCCACGCCGTTTCCTTCCGCGCGAGCCCGCGCTCGACGATTTCCTCGTAGATCGAGCGATACCAGTTGGCGGCGACCACGTTCGATGTGTTCATGGCCGCGAGCAATGGCGGCAGGATCTCAACGTCGCGCCGGGCCAGGTCATCCCGGGCTGCACGGGCCGCCGCCGATCCTTTTCCCTGCGGCCCGACCTTGGCAATCACGGCGATCTGTGTCGCCACGGTTGCGTCAGCGACCGCATTCTGATGCGGGGCTGCGACAATTGCTGCCAGACAGCCATACAGAATGATCGTCGAACCACGATTGAGGCGATGATGCATCATCAAACCGGAGCAGAGACAAGCAAGGGACGAACAAGAATAACGCGTTCTCAACAGTGGATGCCAGTCTGGCGATACGCACGTCCTGGGCGACGCCGTCTGTCGGGCTGACTGGAAAGCCTGATCTGCGAGTGCTCGACCGGTCTTCATTGAGCCGGTAAGATAATCATTGAGCGATTGACCGTGATTGGGGCTCGCAATCCAGTGGATGAACATGAGTAATTCACGAAAGATTCTGACGGCAGCGACCTTGTGTCTTCTGGCTTCGATCGCCGCCAGCTGGGCAGTCTCTGTTCCTTTGGCACAGGGTCAGGACAAAGGCAAATCGCCCAAGAAAACGACGAAAGGGGGCAAGGCCAAACCCGCGGCCAATACCAAGAACCTCGACATCAAGGCCGACCAGTTGCAATCGTCGTTCACGCGCGATGCCGAAGAGCTGGCGAATCAGTACGCCGAGGCAGGCCATCTCGAAAAGGCCAAAGCGATTCTGGAATCGGCGCTGGCCGTCAACCCGCAGTCGGCCAATGTGCAGAAACGGCTCGATCAGGTCAAAGAGACCATGATGAGCTCCAACGATGTCGTCGTCGACGTGAATCCATCTCACGGCTGGGAGCCGTCGGGGGCCATGGTGTTCGAAAACCGACCGTTACGGATCAAAGCCGACGGCTCGTACAAATTCGACGCGGGCCCCAGCAGCTTGACCGCGGCAGGATTCTCGCAGAAAGACCCAAGCCAGGACATCGTCCCCGGGATCCAGTGCGGTGCGCTGATGGGGATGATCGTGGGCGACGGTAAGTCGGGCAGGCCGTTCCTGATCGGCGAAAATCTGGAGATTTCGCCCAAAGAGAGCGGCATGCTCCTGTTGCGCGTGAATGGCCCGGCCGGCAACAAGAACAGCGGCAAGCTGAAAGTTACGGTCAGCGGCTACGTGCAGGGGCAGTGAGCATTCGAATGCCCTCGCCTGCCATGCCGGTTTCGGTCGATCAGTCTCCGGTTCGCGTCGGCCTGGCCGGACTGGGACGAGCGGGGATGTATCATCTCGAGCGTCTGGGCCTGCGCGACGACTGCCGGGTGGTGGCGGCACACGACGATTGTGCCGCCGTGCTGGCTCTGGCAAACCCCTGCGTCCGGCGGCTGCACGCGACGTGGCGCGAGTTCCTGGCGGATGACCTGATCGAACTCGTGGTGCTGGCCGCGCCGCCGACGCTGCATGCCGAGCTGGCGATTTCAACTTTGGCCGCGGGCAAACACGTGCTGGTCGAAACGCCGCTGTGTCTTTCCCTGCACGAAGCCGACGCCATCGATGCCGCGGCGCGGCGCAGCGGGAAGCAAGTTTGCGTCGCGCAAACTCGGCGCTGGACCGAAGATTTTCAGACGGCCCGGCGATTGCTGGCCACTGGTGAGCTGGGAGAGCTGCGCGCCATCAAATTTATCAACTGGCAATACAGCCCGCCTGAACGACCGCAAAGACGAACGATGACCGGCCGCGGGCCGGCGCCGGCAGACGAATCGTACGGATGGCGGAGCCACGCGTCGACCGGGGGCGGACTCTTGTGGGAATTCGGCGTACACTATTTCGATCAGCTGCTGCAGCTCGCGGGTCGGCCTGCCGGATCGGTCTTTGCACGTCTGACACCGTCGGCGGCAGGGGATTGCGACGACGGATTTCTGGCCATCGTCAATTTTCCCGGCGGCCTCACAGGCCATGTCGAAGCGAGCCGCATTGCCGCCACCCCCCTGTTTACCGGCTGGATGATCGCGGGCGACTCAGGCGGCTATGCCGGCTCCACGCAATACATACCCAACCGGGCCGGTGAAGTCGTCGACACGACCATTGCTCCGATAGCCTCACAAACCGACGATTTCTACCGGGGCATCGTAGACTGCCTGCGGAACGACGGGCCCAATCCGGCGCCGGTCGAAGAGGCGCGGCAGACCATCGCGCTCATTGAAGCAGTCCGACGATCGGCACGGTCGGGTCAGTCTGAACTCGTCGCGAACTGAGAATTTCAAAGCGACTTTTCAGAGCGGCAGTATCCTGATTGTCGCTGAGGTGGCGGATGTCACAGCAATCCGCTGTTCACGTAGTCGCAGGCGTGTTAAACTGTGTGGGCCGCAAGCCTGTCGGCGAACGGTTGATTTATCGAAGGAGGGCAGCGAAACCATGCCGCCGATGAAGGACACAAAAGACATCTTTCAGGTCTACCAGACCGGAGAACTGACAGTTGTCGGTTTCGGCGGCCGGGAGATTCTCGATCAGATCGACCTGTCGGCGTGCCGGGCTGAGATTCTGGGACTGGTCGATAAACACAAATGCCAGACTCTCGCGTTCGACCTGTCGGGGGTCAAACTGATACCGAGCGGCATGCTGGGCTTGCTGGCATCGCTGCGGAAGATGAACATTCAGGTTCATCTCTACAATCCGTCGCAGGACATCGCCGAGGTCTTGCAGATTACGCGCCTCGCCGACGTGATGCCGATCCACTACATCGACGTCGAAACCAAAGGCGAAACGGCATAAACGGCATGCCCGGCGGGGTTTCCGCGGGTTCTCAATTTCGCAGGCGAACGTTCCGACAACCTATTGCATCGGGTTCGGCGCCCCGTACAATAAAAGTGCGGGTTTTTGTCGCCTGCATCGGGTCGTCCGGTGCCTGGGACTGAGCCGGTCGTTCACGTCGCACCGAAAATACCGTACGGGGCATTCGCCCCGGCCGCTGGGTTGTTTCAGGGAGCCTGCCCCGTATGTCGAAAAAGTACCTCAGCATCGAAGAAGCCGCGGAACAGCTCGGGATCAGCACGTCTGAGCTTAACCGCCTGCGGGAAAAAGGATCGATCCGTGCGTTCGCCGACCGGGGAACGTGGAAGTTCAAAGAAGAAGACGTCGAAACGCTGGGCCGCAGCCGCGAAGCCGATTCGAACCCCGACGTACCGCTGATGCCGGACGAAAGTTCGGTGATGGATGACGAAGACGTTCTGGGAAGCCAGGCAACCGTCATCCGCAAAGGGGGCAGCGACGACAGCTCCGACAGCGACGTGCGGCTGATCTTCGACGATTCGATGAAGGTGGAAGAACCCGGCGCGGCCCCGCTGCTGGACGATTCCGACAGCGACGTCAAGCTGGCCCCTTCGGCGGCCGGAAGCAATCCCGATTCCGACAGCGACGTCAAGCTCGCCGGCTCTGCGCCGGCCGGCACTGATGCCGGCTCCGACAGCGACGTCAAGCTCGTAACCGACGACCTGCCGGTCTCCGAAACATCCGGCAGCGACAGCGACGTGCGCCTCGTGTCGAGCGAATCTTCGGGCGAGGTCAAGATGACGGGGAGCAGCGGCGACGTCATCCCGCTGGCGGGGGACGACGACTCAGCCGTCGGCGTCGACTCGGCCGACAGCTCGTCCGAGGCCTCGGTCGTCGGGGGCGACAGCGGCATCTCGCTCGGCGAAGGCAGTGGAATTGCCCTCGCCAGCGACAGCGGTATCTCGCTGGAACGCCCCAACGACAGCGGAATTTCCCTGTCGGCGGAACACTCCATCCTGCTGGAAGCCGACAGCGGCATCTCTCTGGCCGGCGACGTGCCTCTGAAAAGCGACAGCGGCATTTCACTGGCGCCCAAGCCTGCCGACAAGAAGAAAAAAGGGCCGGGCAAGAAAGAAGCCACGCAGGGCGACGACGATCTCAGCGGCACCGTGCCGCTGATGGACGTTCCCGCCGCGCCTGCAGAAGATCTGCTCGACACGCAGATGGAGGTCCCCAGCCTCAGCGACAGCAGTGAATCGGAAGACCTGTTTGCCAGTTCCGGCGGCGACTCCACCAACGTCATCACGCTCGACGACGAAGAGGAACAGGCGGGATACGATGTCACCGCCGATATTCCTGTCGAGGGTTCGGCGGCCGTCGAAGACGAAGAAGAGGTCGTCTCGGCGGAAGAGGATGAGGAACCGGTGGAGATTTCCGACGACCTCGTCGGCGAAGACGACGAATTGACCGAAGACGTCTTCGGGGCCGAAGACGAAGACTTCGCCTCAGACGACCTCGAATCGGGAGAAAGTTCTTCCGAACTGCCCGTCGCGCCGCGCGGCATGGTCGCTGCGGCGGAACAGGAATGGGGCACGGGCGTGCACGTCACGCTGGTGATTTCCACCGTGTTGACGGTCCTCTGCGGGACGGTCGTGTTCGACATGGTCCGAAACATGTGGCATACCGACGTCGCCAACCATAATCCGCTGGCGACGATGTTCGTCGATATGCTCAAGAACATGTAGGGCTTGGCAGATTTCCGGCAAGCTGCTATAAGCCGCCTCCGAATTCGGACGAAAAGCGGCGTGCCGCGGACTGAAACCGTCATTTTCCCTGGATTTTCGGGGAAACTGGTGGTTCGGCGCCTCGGACTGCTCTCGCCGAAAGCGGCGCCTCTCACTCTCAATTCGTTTCCGGTTTTTTTCGGCCTTCCTGAAGCAGCGCGGGACCACGTCCTCGCCGCACCCGTTTCCCGCTTCGCCGTGCCTGATTCGCGGCGGACTGGCACTCAACCGGGTCGGCGGGCGTGCGCACTGTGCTCAGGCGGGAAAGGAGTCCCGGCATGTCGTTCGCAATCCGCATTCTGGTCGCGGGGGGAATCGGGCTACTGGCCCTGTCGCAGACTGCCTGCAACATGGTGCCGCGCTATCAACTGGCGCAGGCCCAGAACCGCACGCGGCAGCTTCACGAACAGAACCGCGGCCTCTTGGCGCAGATTCAATCGTTGCAGCAGCAGATCGCCGGTCTGAATGCCCGCGATCAGACACTGCAAAGCCGGCTCGACAATCTGCTCGCCGAGCGCAATCAACTGGGCACGACGCGCAGCCCGCTGTCGGATGCCACAAATCGTCAGTTTGCCGACCTCGAGAAGCGCTATCCCGGGTTCGAATTCGATCCGCAGACGGGCGTCAGCAAGTTTTCGAATGACATCCTGTTCGAATCGGGGAGCGACGAGCTGCGGGCCGACGCAGGTCCCCTTCTGTCAGAGTTCGCCCGCATCCTAAACACGGGCGAAGCCTCGCAGCTCAACGTGCTGGTCGCAGGCCATACCGACGATCAGCCGGTGAAGAAAGCCAGCACCAAATCCCGACACCCCGACAACTGGTACCTCTCGGCACACCGTTCGATCAACGTCGTGCACGAGCTGCACAAGCATGGCATCACGAACAGCCGCATGGGCGTCGCCGGCTATGCCGAATACCAGCCTCGTGTCGCCCGGACGTCGAACGACGCACGGCGGCAGAATCGCCGTGTCGAAATCTTCGTGCTCGCCCCCGGCGCCTCAACCGCCGGTTGGGATCCGGGCACAGTGAAGAAGTGACACGGCAGAGAATGACCGGGGAAAGAATCCCGATTCCGGCAAGTTGATTGCCTGGCTGCCGCGCCGGTTTCCAATCGGCCACTTGGGGTGCGCCATCATTCTGACGAGTCCGTCGCGATCTCGATTCCCCGTCAGAATCCGAAATTGTCGCAACTGAAAGCGTTGCATGGAAAACCGACGGTTGCCCCATGCGCTAAGCCGCAGCTTGGCACACCCCTTGCGAAATTCTCCTCACCGGGAAGTTTCGAAAAGCAAGTTCAGCACAAGGAGTGAACCATGAAACGGCTCATCATTCTGGCGGCAGTATTCGCGGGCCTGCTTGTGACGGGTCTGTCCAGCCAGGCCAGCGCAGGCTGGCGAGGCGGTTACTACTACGGAGGCGGCGGCTGGAATCGCGGCTACTATTACGGCGGATACGCGTATCCGGGCTATTACTCCAGGTATCCGCGGTCCGGCTACTACTATGGGCGGCCAAGGATAGTCGTGCAGACGCCTGGTTTCGGGTACCGGTATGGCCCGAGCTACTACGGCGGCTACTACGGATCCCCGTACTACGGTGGCGCCTATTACTGGTAATGCGCAGACAGTTCCGGAATGGGCCGTCCGCCGTCGGCGACGATCGGTTGCGGCCGGCCCTGCGGGTCAATCCACTGTGTCTCCAAGTCGATGTCCAGGTGTCGAAAGACGGTGGCAGCAAGGTCGGCGGGAATCACGCGACCGTCGGTGATGTCATAACCACGGGCGTCGGTCGCACCAATCACCTGGCCGTGTCCCGATTTGCCACCCGCCACCAGCATCGACATGCAATTCGTCCAGTGCGTGCGGCCGCCGGTCGGGGCGATGACGGGGGACCGTCCGAATTCGCCCATCGTCAGAATCAGAGTGCGATCGAGCAGGCCGCGTACTTCCAGATCGGTGATAAGCGCGAACAGCGCGCGGTCGATGCAGGGGAACAGGGGCTTCAGTCCGCGCAGCAGGCCTCCCCAGATCACGTCGTCGCCGTGGTTGTCGAACACGCCGAAGCGGGGGCTGATCACGACGAATGTCACTCCAGCCTCCACCAGCCGGCGCGCCAGGAGCGCCTTTTCGCCGAAACTGTCGCGGCCATACGTGTCGCGGACCTGGTCGGGCTCGCGATCGATGCAGAAGGCTTCCCGGGCTTTGCCAGACAACACCATCTCGAGCGCCTGCTTCCCGTATTCATCCATCCGCTGCATCGTGCGGCCGGTGTCAATATCGCGCCTGAGGCGATCGAACTGCCGGCGCAGTTCGTCGCGATTCTGCGCACGGGCGACGGCCACGCCCGGCGGCATCTCGAGCCGGCCGGCGAGCCCCGTTTCCTGCGTCGGCTCGTAGGCGGAGCCCAACTGCCCCGCCCCCCAGATATCGGAATGCCATTCGGTCAGGTGCGGGCTCCCCATGCCGACGAACGCCGGCAGGTCACGATCGTTGGCACCGCGAAAGCGCGCGGCGATCGAACCCATCGAGGGAAACCGCCCTTTCAGGGGGCCGTCCAGCGTTCCCTTCAGGTCTTTGAGCGCCTGCGAATTGCCGGTCTGAAACACGGCGGCGCGGTGGTCGTCGCTGGCGCGGCAGTCGACCGAACGGATCACTGCCAGGCGATCGGCAATGCTGGCCTGCAGCGGCAGGTGCTCGCAGAAACGCAGGCCCGGGACGACGGTGGGAATCGAATCGAACGGCCCGCGCGTTTCAATCGGCGCATCGGGCTTGGGATCCCACGTGTCGAGATGGCTGATTCCTCCCGACAGCCAGAAGATGATCACCGACTTGAAATCGGCGGTGCTTCGCGCGGTCTCTTTCGCCTGGCACCGCAGTACACCAGGCAACGACAAGCCGGCAACGCCCGCCAAGCCTGTCTGCAGAAACCAGCGCCGGGAACCGACGCGAATCAAATCGGCTGCCGGCGGCTGAAACAACGCGTGCGCACTTGCCGCCGAATGTTCCGCAATGTGCCTTACAGCTTCTGGCTTGCAGGCCATGACTCGTCTCCCGGGTTTCTCGGCGGTGCACACAAGCAGCGAGGCACGGCAGATCAATTATCGTTAATGTGTCGTATTTTGCCATCGGCGCCTCGCGCAGGCAAGACTTATTTCTCTGACAAGATTCGTGCTGCCGACGTGAAGAACCCGTTTCGTTTACAGGTGCAATCATTTTTCGTACGTTCACGACGTAGATGACCGCGGCATTGTTGTCAGAACCAACGCAGGGGGACGGCGCATGGCGATCTCGAAAACGGAAAGCAGATTGGTGACCGAATTGCCCCTGAATCGACGACAGATACTCGGTGCGGCGGGCGCCGTCGGCGCGATGGCGCTGACGACGAGCCTCACCGCGGCTGCGCAGGACGCAAAGAAAACGTCCGTACGAATCGCGGCAGTGAGTTACGCGCCCCCGTTCCACGATCATCGCGCCACGGGAGTTAACCTGCAGGCGCTACGCGAAATGACGGCTCAGGTCGCGCGCGAGCGGCCCGACTTCGTCTGTTATCCGGAAGCGTGCACGTGTGTCGCCCGGGGCTTCGAAAAGGGAATCGAGACGGCGCCCGAGCGGGAGCCGTACGTAGCGGAGGTTGGGAAGATCGCGAAAGAATTCCAATTGGCGATCGTCGCACCATTCCTCGAGCGCTCGCAGGGGCGGATCTATAACTCGGTGCCGATCGTCGACAGGCAGGGAAAACTTTCGCTCGTGTACCGCAAGAATTATCCGACAGTCCAGGAATTGCGCGCGGGAATCAGCCCGGGGACCGAAGTGCCGGTCGCCGAGTGCGATGGTATTCGCGTGGGCGCCGCCGTCTGCTTCGATGCAAATTTCGACCCGATTGCGGCCGAGCTCGAGCGCCAGCGGGCTCGACTTGTGTTCTGGCCCTCGATGTACTGGGGCGGTCAGTTGCTTCAGCACTGGGCGCTGCGGTATGGATTTGCGATCGCCGTTGCCTATGTCGCCGAAAGCGCCATCATCGACATGAACGGCCGCTATCTGGCGAAACAGGGGACCGACACATTGCAGGTACGGCAGCGGCACCTGCCCCCCTGGGCAGTGACCGACGTACAGCTCAACCGCGACGTCTTCCATCTCGACGAGAATCAGGACAAGTTTCCGGCGATCCGTGACAAGTACGGTCCGGACGTCGAAATCGAAGTCTGGGAACCCGAGGGATATTTTCTGCTCGCGTCGCGCCGACCCGAATTGACCGTCGAAGCGATCGCCGCCGAAATGGGCCTGGAAACGCTGCGGGACTATCTCGCTCGCAGCGTCCGCCTGCGGAATGAACGGCTCAAGGCGTAGAGCGGATCAGGCGCGCGGGATCGAGGGCTTCGGCCATTGGTTGGCGTTCGAAGCTTACCGCATTCTGGCGAGTTCGGCGCCTGGCGCTCGATCAATCGTCGGCGAGCTGGTCGCGCAGCGCGTCTCGTTCGCGGCGCGTCACTTCCAGATCGAACATCAGGTACTTGATGTCGAGCCGCAGTTGCGACAGGGCGTCCTGGACGAGAGACAAAATGCGGCGGCGGCGGCGGACCGAATCGACGACCTGGTTGTAGATCGGTTCCAGGTCGCGCTGGAAGCCCGCGGGGAGCCCGGCGATCCGTTTTCCCAGCTCGATGAGCTCGCGGGGCAGCTCATCGGGAACATCGCCCGGCAGTCTCGACTTGTTGGCCATCCCGCATGACTCCTGGCTTTGAAGCAACCGGTAATCCGACCGGACTCGCGACACGAGAAGCGATGAAGATCAGATTTTGTGCCAACGACTCAGCAAGTTCAATAGGGGGCACCTAAGCCGATACGCCGCTAGATGTTACGCGTGAAATTTTGCCTGCATCCGTTTGTAATGGGGCGTTGCATTCGCTGTACGCCTCGTATTGGCCCGTTTTCGAAAACACTGTAGAATTGCCAACTTAGGGCCGATCAAGAGGGTGTGCCCCCTGATGCATTCAGGCAGCACCCGCACCGGCCGGAGAACTTGATTCGCAGGATGGGAAATCGGGCAATTTGGCCAGATTCACAGTCCACGGTTCCAATCTTGCCGAATCCGTCGAGTTTGACTGCATCCCAGGGACGGGAGGTCAGCCGGGCATTGAAGCCGCTGAGATGGCGACGTTCGTCGATCCAGCTTCTCGCGCTGGCGCTGTGCATCGTGACCGGTGCCGCGCCGGCTGTCTGCGCCGCCCGCGACCACTACGACGGATTTGACGGCGCCCGGCCGAGCTGGACGATCGTGCACGATCGCACTGCCGCCCGGGTCACCAGGCACGCACGGAGTGTCGAAGTCCGCCGCGAGGGACAGGCAGCCGAGCTGTTCGACGTGGGCGTCAAGGTGGATGCGACGCTCTTGCAACTGGTTTGCCAGCTTCCGAAGGCGCGGCTGATCGACGACATGAAATTGTCGTTGTGGTTCCAGTCGACGCAGGACGGCGCCACGCTGGCCGCTCGCGTTGTTTTCCCGAATCAGATCGACCCCGAATCCGGAACGACGCTGATCGTGCCGGTCGAAGGGGACTCGTACAGCAAGGTCGGGCAATGGCAAAAACTGGAATGCACAGACATCGACCGCAAAGTGCGGAAGATGCTGCCGCTGATCCGCAAGCGATTCCAGAATGCCGGCGTTCCGGGGGACATTGATGTGTCGGGACGGTACGTCGATACGGCGATCATCAATATCCGCTCGAGCCGCGGAGCGTCGCGGTTCGTTGTCGATGCACTACGGTTTGGACCAATTGTCGAGGCGGAACCCGATGGACCGGTGCAACCCGTGGAACGAACCGAGCCGGAAGTCGAACCGGTCGCCACGTTCCGCAGTAGCTTCCTGAACGTGCACGGGCAGCCATTTTTCCCGCGGATCATTCCCTATCATGGCGAGCAGCCCGCCGATCTCGCGAAGCAGGGGCTGAACGTCGTCTGGATTCCGAATTACGAAGACACGCGGCTGCTGGCAGACCTCAATCGCGCCGGCCTGTGGGCAATGGCCGTGCCTCCCGAACCGCGCGGCGAAGACGGAAATCCCCGATTTGATCCGAGCAGTGTGCACCTCGCACCATTCGGGCCCGACACCGCGCAGATTCTCTTCTGGTATCTGGGCACCAAGATTCAGCCGGACGAGAAGGCCAAAATGATGGCCTGGCTCGAGCAGATTCGCAGCGCCGATCGCACGTACAAGCGGCAGATCATGGGCGACGTCGCCGGACTGGAGCGCAGCTATTCGCGGCAGTTTTCGATGCTCGGCGTGCAGCGGCCGGCCGTGCACACCAGCCTCTCTCCCAGGAACTACCGCAACTGGCTGACCGAACACCGCAACCTGGCGCACCCGGGCAGCTTTCTATGGACGTGGATTCAGACAGAAGCTTCGCCTTCGGTCAACGAGATTCGCGAGTCGGCCGGGTGGCGGCCGCTGGTGGTGGAGCCCGAGCAATTGCGATTGCAGGTCTATGCCGCGCTGTCAGCCGGATACCGCGGCATCGGTTTCTGGACTTGCACTTCGCTCGACGACGAGCGTCCCGGCGCTCGCGAGCGCAAGTTGATGATGGCGCTGCTCAATATGGAGCTGGATCTGCTCGAGCCGCTGATCGCCACAGGCAGCGTCGGCAGCCCGGCCAAATTCACCGCCCAGGGGCCTGCCGCGCGGAATCTTAAAGGCCTGGCGACTCCCGGAAGAATGTCCCGGGCCGACCGCGCCTGGGAGCAGGAATTGAACGACCGCGACAACCAGTTGCTCTCCCAGGAAGAAATCGCTCGCGACCTCGAAGCGTCTGTGTTGAAGACCGACTTGGGCAGGTTGGTCTTGCCTGTCTGGTACGCCGATGAAGCGCAATACGTCCCCGGGCGGATGGCCGGCAACAATGCCAAGATCATCGCTGAGGGCGTGGGCGAATCGGCGCGAGCCTGGGAAATCACAACCACCGACGTGCACGAACTGGCGTCTGAACGGGTGACGGGCGGCAAACAGGTGTCGCTCGACCGATTCGAAATGACGACCGCCATCCTGTTCACCACCAATCAGACTGCCGTCGAACGCTTTCGCGAAAAGGTGAGAACCCTGGCCGAGCCGGCGTCGCGCGTCACCCTCGAGCTGGCCCGCGCGAAATTCGAACGCGTCTCAGCAGTCGACGCAGACTTGACTCGTCTGGGACGCGGGCAGAAAGACGCGATCAACATCCTGCCGATGGCCCGCAATCGCATTGACCAGGCAGAAAAGCTCTTGCAGAGCCAGCGCTATCACGACGCGCGAATTGCTGCCGGTGAGGCGCTGCAGCTTTTGCGGGTCTTGCAATACGCGCATTGGACGTTTGCCGCTCACCGGTTCTATACCCCGGTTGCCAGTCCGCATACGCTCTGCTTTCAGACCTTGCCCGATCACTGGGAGATGATCGCACGGATCGGACGGACAGCGGGCATGCCGGTCAAGAACTTGTTGCGGTCCGGCGACTGCGAAGACAAAGACACCATGGTCGCGGAAGGCTGGAAGCGGACCGAGACCGAAATTCCCGACGTGCAATCGACGGGTGAATTGCACGCCGGTGCGCACCAGGGAACGTATTGCCTGCGGCTGGCGGCGGCGCCGGCCCCCGGCAAACCGGTTCCCGTGTCGGTTGCCGACCGTCCTGTGACAATCACCACGCCCCCCGTCACCGTCTACAAGGGGCAGTTGGTCTACATCAGCGGCTGGGTGAAGTTGACCGTTCCCGCCGTGGGCAACCTCGACGGAGCCGTGTTCTACGACAGCCTGCTCGGGCCCTCTGCGGCGCTGCACTGGCGCGCAGTCACCGACTGGAAGAAATTCGAGGTCATCCGCGAGGTCCACGAAACCACCGATCTGACCCTGACGATGGCCCTTTCGGGACTGGGCGACGTGCGTTTCGATGATTTGCAGATCATCCCCCTGGACGTCGAATCCGGCGGCTCGCGGGGAGGCGGACCCAACGGCACGCCTGTCTCGCGCCCGGGCAAAGGCGCCCCGTGGGACTTCCTCCGACGTATTCCGGGGTTCGGCGGAAAGAGTGATTCGAACTAGACACTTCAGCCGACGTTGATATGATGGAGGTGCGGCTAGATGCTGTCCTGCCTTCACGTTACATTGCCTCCATCATGACAGTTGCAGCGCGCCTCCCCGGTGCGGGCGACTGCCGTTGACCTGCCAGATTGCTGAGGAGTTCCCACCCATGCTGACAATTCTCGGCAACCAGCCGCGAGGTGAGTCCGGTCGATTTTGCGACGGGCTGCGCCGCCGCGAATTCCTGAAGATTGGCGGGCTGGCGCTGGGCGGATTGTCGCTTCCTCAACTGCTGCGGGCCGAGAATGCTGCCGGGGTGAACAATTCCCACAAGGGGATCATCATGATCTTCCTTCCGGGCGGACCTCCGCACCAGGATATGTGGGATCTCAAAATGGACGCGCCGTCCGAAATCCGGGGCGAGTTCAATCCGATCGCGACAAGCGTTCCGGGCATCGAGATCTGCGAGATGTTTCCGCGGATCGCATCGACGATGCAGAAGTTCGTGCCGATCCGCTCGATCGTCGGGTGCGACGGCAATCATTTCGCATACCAGTGCCTGACCGGCTGGCGTCAGCGCGACCGGCAGCCGCAGGGTGGATGGCCGAGCCTGGGTTCGGTGCTTTCGAAGGTCTACGGCCCGGTCGATCCGTCGGTGCCGGCGTTCGTCGGCCTCTCGCCGCGGATGGGGCATATGCCCTGGGCAGACAACGGCGTACCGGGCTTCCTGGGAGTTTCGCACGCGCCGTTCACTCCCAACTCGGAAGGTAAAGACGATCTGGTCCTGAACGGAATCACGCTCGACCGCCTGGGCGACCGCCGCGGCGTGCTCAATTCGCTTGACCGGTTGCGCCGCGACGCCGACATCACCGGCCAGATCGCCGGGACTGATGCATTCACGCAGCAGGCGTTCGGCGTGCTCACGTCGAGCAAACTGGCCGACGCGCTGAACCTCGATAAAGAAGACCAGAAACTTCGCGACCGGTATGGGCGAGGCGTCAACCAGTTGCGCGACGACGGCGGCCCGCGCCTCGTCGACAACTTCCTGATCGCCCGCAGGCTGATTTCCGCCGGGGCTCGTTGCGTGTCCCTGGCATTCAGCCGCTGGGACTGGCACGGCGCCAACTTCCGGCAGGGGCGCGAAGACATGCCGCTGCTCGATTCGGGCGTGGCGACGCTGGTCGAAGATCTCGAAAACCGCGGCATGCTGAACGACGTGACTGTGATCGTGTGGGGCGAATTCGGCCGTACGCCGAAGATCAATAAAGACGCCGGCCGCGACCACTGGCCGCAGGTCTCGTGCGCACTCCTCGCAGGGGGCGGAATGAAGACCGGCCAGGTCATCGGCTCGACGAACCGGCTGGGCGAGCACGCCGTCGACCGGCCCGTGCATTTCCAGGAAGTGTTTGCGACGCTCTACAAGAACCTGGGAATCAACGTCGATCACCTGACACTCCGCGACCTGCAGGGCCGCCCGCAATACCTGATCGACCAAAACGCGTACCGCCCGATGCCGGAGTTGGCGTAGTCATTTCGCCGCCGTCGGCTCCATCTTGATTCCCTTGTGCTTCCACAGCCGCTCTTTGAGCTGCGGGAAAAGATCGAGGGCGTTGTCGCGCATGATCTGTTTGCCGATGCGCACGGCGTGAACTTCGATCAGGTCGCCGGCCGTCACTTTCTCGGCCAGCACCTCCGAGATGCAGCGGCGGTGAAATTCCGTCGCGCCATAGATCCCCTCGGCGTGGTTGCAGTCGGCCCCCCACATGATGCGGTTCGACGGAAACGCATCGAGCCATTCGTGGAACGCCCGCTTCGCCATCGAGTAGCTCAATTCGGGGAGCCACACCGAATCGACCCACACGTGAAATCCGTGCTTCTGTACGATCACGGCCGTCTCGCCGACCCACGGAAATCCGCCATGGAACAAAATGAACTTCGTCTTGGGATTGGCCTCGATCAGGTCGACGAGGTTCATCGGGTTCGATCCCTGGATGCGGGCCTGCCCGGTGTGGATCTGGAACGGCAGTTCATACTTGGCGCTGAGTTCGCACAGGCGCCAGAAGATGAAATCTTCGAAATCCTTGATCTCCTGCTCACTGAGCGCGGTCCGGCGCTTGCCGAACGCCTTTTCGGCTGCCTCCCTGGAAACCCTTTCGAACTTGAGCGTGCGAAGATAAGCCAGAGTCGATTTGAGACACACGGCGCCGTTGTCTTTGGCTTCCGTGAACAGCTTTTCGAGCACCTTGAGATAATCGTCAAGACTGTCCATCGGCATGCCATGTTTGGCCGCGAATACGAACGGGCTGTCGAAGGGGTTGGAAAACTCGGCGGCGTGCGTGGCCTGCACGAGCGGATTGACGTTGAAGACTTTCACTTCCCACGGATACCACAGCACAAATTCGTACCGCGACCAGTACGGGTCGTTGAACATCAGCTCGATGTTCGCCCGCTCGGTGACGACGTGGTACAACCACTTCTGGTCTTTGTAGTTGGCGATGATCCGTTCGTTGAGCTGTTTCGCCTCGGCATCGGTGATCCGATCGAAGTCGACGCCGTACAGGTCCTGGAACGCGGGAAGCTGGTAGCGATAGAAGCTGGCCGAGCGGACGTTGTCGAAGTTGTGCTTGGCCCGGCCCCACCAGGAATCGAAATCGTCGTCGGGCATCCACGGGCTGATCGAGTTGTACCACGACAGGTAGCTGTTGCGCCACACGCCGTGCAGGTTGACGACTTTGCCGGCCTTCGTTTCGGTCAGCGACGGCAGCTTTTCGAACGGCCACAGGTGATCATGCGTGTCGATCGCCGGCACCGCGTCGACCTGCGCCTTGATCCGCTTGTAGACTTCAGTCGAACGGGTGTCGCCTGCGCCCGCATGCATTGCCGAAAGCAATACGGCAATCGAAGCGATGACCAGAAATCTCAATGTCTGCATGGCAACTTCACCTGTTGGAGTTCAGTTTTTCTTAGACATTTGATTTTCGTCATTCGTCATTTCGGTCCTGGTTCCATCTTTACCCCCTTGTGTTTCCACAACCGGTCTTTGAGCTGCGGGAATAGCTCCAGCGCGTTGTCGCGCATGATCTGCTTGCCGATGTGCACGGCATGCTCTTCGATCAAATCGCCTGACGTCACCTTTTCAGCCAGCACTTCCGAAATGCAGCGGCGGTGGAGTTCGGTCGCGCCGTAAATTCCCTCGGCGTGGTTGCAATCGGCTCCCCACAGGATGTGGTTGGAGGGAAACGCATCGAGCCATTCGTGAAAGGCCCGTTTCGCCGTCGAATAGCTCAACTCGGGGAGCCAGACCGAATCGATCCACACGTGCCGGCCGTGTTTCTGCATGATGACCGCCGTTTCCCCAACCCAGGGAAATCCGCCGTGAAACAGAATGAATTTCGTTTTCGGGTTCGCGTCGATGAGATCGACGAGGTTCATCGGGTTCGACGTCTGAATGCGGGCCTGGCCGGTGTGAATCTGAAACGGCAATTCGTACTTGGCGCTCAATTCGCACAGCCGCCACATGAGAAAATCCTCGAAGTCGCGGACCTGCTCCGGGGAGAGCTGCTGCCGGCGTTTTCCGAATGCCGCTGCGGCCCGTTCGTGTGAGACGTTTTCAAACCGCAGCGAGCGCAGGTAAGCCAGGGTGCATTTCAGGGACGCAACGCCTTTGTCTTTGGCTTCAATGAACAGCCGCTCGACGATCTTGAGGTAGTCGTCGAACGTGTCGGCAGGCAGTCCGTGCTTTTTTGCGAAGGCATACGGGTCTCCGAACCAGGGGCCGCCTTCGTTGGTGTATTCACCCGGGTGGAACCCGCGAAACAGCGTCGTCACGTTAAAGACCAGCACTTCCCACGGATACGACTGAGCGAAATCGAGGCACGCCCAGTGCGGATCGTTGAACATCAGTTCGATATTCGCCCGCTCGGTGACGACGTGGTAGACCCAGCGCTGGTCCCTGTAGTTTTCTACGATCCGCCGGTTGAGTTCGTGGGCTTGTTCATCGGTGATCTGATCGAAATCCACCGAATACAGGTCCTGGAAAGCCGCCTGCTGATAACGGTAAAAGCTGGCGGACCGCACGTTCTCGAAGTTCCCTTTGGCGCGGCCCCACCACGAATCGAAATCATCGTCGGGCTTCCACGGAATGACCGGATTGTAGCCCGACAGATAACTGTTGCGCCACAGGCCCGACAGGTTCACCTGGCGCCCCGCTTTTGTCTGAGTGTATGCCGGGAGCCGATCGAACGGCCACAAGTGATCGTGCGTGTCGACCGACGGCGTGGCGTCGATCGCCGCCTTGATGCGCCTATACGTTTCGGTCGAGCGAGTTTCCCCGGCGGCAGCCCGAATCACCAGTATCTCGACAATGATCGACGTGGTCAGCAGAGTTCGGAGCATGAGCATGGAATCGTCACCCGTCGCATTCCAAATGATCGAGATACCAGGCTAAGAACTCATCGAACGATGGGGCGAGTTCAGACACTTCGACAAAGTCGTGGTCAAAGAAGATTACGCAGCAGGAAATCTGGTGTTCAACCTCGCCTCGACCGCATCGAGTTGCTGCGTCGAAACTGGGTTTGGTCGCTCTCCAATATGGAACCGAGCGACAAATTCTTCGTGAATCGTGATCCGTGATCGCATGGCAACTCGATCGAGGTTTTTCGGCGAGACAAGCATGATACAACTTTGATATGATGGCGGCGACAGTTGCCTGCCTCTGCCACGAGCCTGTTTGCATGCTGAACGTCCTTTCCGCGAATTCTGGAATTCGGCTTTGCGACGGATTGTCGCGCCGCGAATCCCTCCAGATCGGCGCGCTGGGAACGATGGGTTTGGGGCTGCCCCAGTTGCTGCACGCCGGCAGCAGCACAGGCGAATCAGGCCTGTTCGGACGCGCCAGGCGGGTGATTCTCTTGTTCATGTGGGGCGGGCCGGCGCATCAGGATACGTGGGACCTCAAACCGCAAGGCCCCGAGGCCAGCCGTGGCGAGTTTCTGCCGATCGCGACCAATGTGCCGGGCCTGCACATCAGCGAGCACTTTCCGCTGATCGCGCAACACGCCGAGAAACTGGCGATCATTCGATCGGTCGGGCAGGACGACAACAATCACTCGACCGGCGCGCATGCGGGCCTCACGGGCCGTCGCCACGAGCTCAAAGCCGAAAGCCTTGCCGCCAGCGACACCGACTTTCCCCATTTCGGATCGGTCCTCACGAAGCTCCGCCCGAATCGCAGCGGCATGCCGACGTTTGTCGCGTTGCCCGAGGTCATCGCCACGACCAACGGCGCCGTCACCCCCGGTCAGGGAGGCGGGCTGCTGGGGAAGGCTTACGACCCCTTTCAAATTGAGTCGCATCCGGATCGGCCCGACTTCAAGATCGACGCACTGCGCCTGCCGGGCGAAGTCGCCGCATCGCGGATGGTCGACCGGCGCGGCCTGTTGCAGCAGATCGAGCAGACCGCCCGGCTGGCCGAACGGTCCGGTCGGGTCGAATCGATGGGCTCGTACTATCAACGCGCGCTCGACATGGTGCTGGCGCCCGAAGCCCGGCAGGCGTTTGACCTGTCGACTGAAACGCCCGCGACTCGGGCGCGGTATGGCTGGCACGCCTTCGGGCAAAGCGTGCTGCTGGCGCGGCGGCTGGCGGAGGCGGGTGTCAGGCTGGTGACGGTGTACTGGCATCGCGAACGGAAGACGATCGATACGACCTGGGATACGCACGCCCGCAATTTCGAAGAGTTGAAGAACCGGCTGA
Organism: Planctomycetia bacterium; assembly: GCA_016200145.1. Taxonomy (GTDB): domain Bacteria; phylum Planctomycetota; class Planctomycetia; order Planctomycetales; family Planctomycetaceae; genus JACQFH01. The sequence continues at coordinate 27,405 of JACQFH010000327.1, forward strand.
TGCCTTCGGTCGATCGGCCGATTGCCGCGCTGCTCGAAGATCTGGCTGCCTCCGGCCTGCTCGACGACACGCTGGTCGTGTGGAACAGCGAATTCGGCCGTACTCCAAACGTGAACGCCAGCGCGGGGCGAGATCACTGGGGCTTCTGCAATTCGGTTGTCATGGCCGGCGGAGGCGTTCCGGGGGGACAGGTCTTCGGCGCGTCGGACGACAAGGCGGCCTACCCGGTCAGCGACAAGGTGACGCAGGACGACATCGCAGCCAGCATCTACCATCTGCTGGGGATCGACCTCGAAACGCTGATCCACGACCGGCTCAATCGCCCGTTTCCGGTGTCGATCGGTCAGCCGATCGCAAAGCTGCTGGGCGGCCTTTCGCGCCCCGAAGCCAGGCCCGATCCGGCGCCACGCCTCGAAGCAGACCAGGTCGGCGCGTTTGTCACGATGTTGCGCGGCCGGGGTGGTCGATTCCTCGCCGTCAACCTGGGAAACGCCGCCAGCGAAAAACAATGGACTCTCACCGCAATGGGAGCACCCCGGGGCGACGGGATCAACCGTCATCGCCCGTTGGGAGAAGTTCCGGCAACTTTCAAATACGGCGGTGTCTACTTCAGCCATTTCGACTATGGATGGGTCGTGTTGCGCCTGGCGGAACCCCGAATAATCACCGGCCTGCAAATCTGGTTCAATGGATCCGAGGTGCCGGTCCCGGAGGCGCTGCTCTCATCGGGCCAGAGAACTCTCTGGCAGGTGCCGATTCCCGCGGAAGCCCGGCACGCGACGCCAGACCTGACGCTCAAGATTCACGCGCCCGGCTGGCCCCTGTGTGATGTCGCCGTCACCGGTGACGAAATACGAGACGTGCACCTCAAGATGTTCGAGGAGTCGACCAGACTGTGAGCCGCGACGACGATCTGGCCCTGGTGCGGGAATACACGAAAAACGAAAACCTGGTCCGGCACATGCTGGCAGTCGAAGCGGCGGTGCGGGCGTATGCACGCAAGCTCGGCGAAGACGAATAGAAGTGGGGCACCGTTGGTCTGCTACACGACTTCGACTACGAACGCTGGCCCAACGCCCCCGACCATCCGCTGCAGGGCTCGGCGATCCTCAAGGCCCGCGGCTACCCCGACGATGTGATTTACGCCATCAAGTCGCATGCCGATTACCTCACCGACTGCCCGCGCGTTTCGCGGCTCGACAAGGCGCTGTACGCGTGCGATGAGCTGTGCGGCTTTATCACCGCCTGCGCGCTCGTGCGGCCAACCCGGCTGGAGGGGCTCGAGCCCAAGAGCGTCCGCAAGAAGCTGAAGCAGGCGTCGTTCGCCGCCAACGTCAATCGCGACGACGTGACTCGCGGCGCCGCCGACTTCGGCGTCGATCTCGACGAGCACATCGCCTTCTGCATCGCCGCGATGCAGCCCCACGCCGCCAGCCTCGGACTTGCCCCGGAGACCGCCTGATGATCGCCCAGGTCATTCTTATGCTGAACGCCTGCTGCTTTGCGGGAGACAACGCGAGCGACACCGCGCTCGACAAGACGTTCGACGATCTGGGAAAGCGATACGTCCAGGAGTTTCCCGCGCTTTCGCCGGTCTCGGCGACGCAGCTCGGCGATCACCGGTTCGACGGCAAACTAGACGAAGTCAGTGCCGAGGCGCGAGCCCGCTCCGCCGCGCTGTATCGCAAGTTTCAGGTCGAACTGGCGAAGATCGACGTCGCGAAGCTCTCGCGGGCGCACCAGGTTGATTACCGGCTGCTGGACCAATCGTTGTGCGGCGACTTGTGGCGGCTCGAAAAACTGCAGGACTGGGCCTGGAACCCGCTCGTTTACACCGAGCTCGCCGGTGGCGCGGTCTACGGACTGATGTCCCGCGAGTTCGCGCCGCTGCCCAGGCGGCTGGGGCACGTCGCCGACCGGCTCGAGCAGTTCCCCCGGCTGCTGGGGCAGGTGCGCGAGACGCTCGAGATCAAGCGCATCCCGCCGATCCATGCCGAGACGGCCGTCAAACAGAACCGGGGCGTGCTCAGCATTCTGTCGAACATGGTCGAACCACACGTGGCGTCGCTGCCGGAGACCGACCGCAAGCGGCTCGAGCGGGCGATCGCCACCGCTAGAGAGGCCGTCGAAGCGCAGCAGAAGTGGCTCGAATCTGAAGTCGTTCCGAAGGCCGCCGGAGACTTCCGGCTGGGCCCCGCGCTGTTCGACGAAAAGCTCGCGTTCACGCTGCACACGCCGCTGTCGCGCGACGAGATCCGTGCCCGTGCGCGGCACGAGCTGGGCCGGGTGCGCGAGGTGATGTACCAGACGGCATCCGACGTCTACAAGAAGAAGCATCCCTACACCCGATTTCCGGAACAGCCCTCGAACGAGTTCCGGCAGGCGATCATCCGGGCCGGGCTGGAGCTGGCCGCCAGCGACGTCCCCCGTCCCGATGCGGTCGTCGAAACCGCCAAGGCGACGCTCGCGACGGCAACCGAATTCGTCCGGCAGAAAGACCTGATGACACTGCCCGACGACCCGCTCGACATCATCGTCATGCCCGAGTTCCAGCGAGGCGTTTCGACCGCCTACTGCGATTCGCCCGGCCCGCTCGACGTCGGGCAGAAGACGTTTTACGCCGTCGCCCCGCTCCCCGCCGACTGGAGCTCTCAACAGGTGACGTCGTTTCTCCGGGAATACAACAACCGTTCGATCCACAACCTGACGGTCCACGAGGCGATGCCGGGGCATTTCGTGCAGCTTGCCTGGGCCAACCGCTACCCGAGCACGCTGCGGGCGGTACTGTCGTCGGGCGTGTTCGTGGAAGGCTGGGCCTGCTACACCGAGCGGATGATGGTCGACGAGGGCTACCTGGGGGGCGATCCGCTGATGAAACTGGTGGGACTGAAGTGGTACCTGCGAACAATCGCCAACGCGCTGCTCGACCAGGCGATCCATGTGGACGGTATGCCGCGCGACGAGGCGATGCAGCTTATGATCGAAGACACGTTTCAGGAAGAGCGCGAAGCCGCGGGAAAATGGATCAGGGCGCAGCTCACGTCGACGCAGCTCTCGACCTATTTCGTCGGTCTCAGGA